>NZ_WTPX01000136.1 GCF_013036045.1 Alienimonas chondri | reverse complement strand
ATCGCCGCCGCGTTCGCCCCCTCGTTCGCATCAGCGGGATCGACGCCGATCCCCCCGGCGCCGATCCCGCTGATGCGAACGAGGGGGCGAACGCGGCGGCGATCGAACCGATCGTGCTGACGGACCTCGTCGCGGACCTGTCGCTGGCGCGGGGGCTGCTGACGCTGGACGGCCTCTCTCTCAACCTGCCGCTGGAAACGGACGCGGGAGAACTGATGGTCGGCACGCTGACCGGCTCCGCGACGCTGCCGCTGGTCGGCGAAAGCGATCAGGCGGATGCGACCCTCACCGCGACCGACGTGCCGCTGGACCTGCTGTGGGCGCGGTTGAGCCAGGAGTTCCCGGTTACCGGCGGGCGGTTCACCGGCACGGTGACGGCGGAGGTCCCCTGGACGGAACGCTCCGACCCGGCGGCGTACGACGTCTCCGCGGAGGTCGCCGCGACCGGGCTGACCGTCGCCGGCCGGGCGGTGGACGGGCTGGAAGCCCAGCTGTCGCTGACCGACGGGAATGCGGAGTTGAAGCGCCTGACCGCCCTGATCGCCGGGCAGCCGGTGGCCGGGAAGGCGTCCGTGGAGCTCCTGGAGCCGAACGCCTTCGAAACGACGGTGACCAGCGACCGGTTCGATCTGTCCGTCCTCACCGCCCTGTTCCCCGACGGCCCGCCGGAGTGGCTGCCGGCGGAGTTGGTCGGCACGCTGGCCCTCGACGTGCAATCCGAGGGTACGCTGGACCCCCCGACCGGGTCCCTCACCGCCTCGCTGCGGGGCGGCGCGACGGCGCCGGGCGGCGAACCGCTGCGGGTCAACGGGCTGGCGGTGACGGAAGTGAACGCCGACCTCACCGCGACCTACTCCCCGCCGCGGGGAGAGGCGGGGGCGCAGGGAGAGGCGGGGGCGCAGGGAGAGGCGGAGGACGGGGGACTAGAAACGCTTAAGCTGTCGAACTTCGTGCTCCGCACCGAGGCCGGCGCCGTGACCGGGTCGGTCACGGCCGATCTGGCCGGGACCGGCACGTGGACGGCGGAGATCGCGGGGACGGAGTGGTCGCCGCGGTTGCTCGAAGCGTTGCCGGAGCCGGTCCGTCCGCCGGTCGGGGCGCTGTCGGGGGACGGGTCGCTGACGATTCAGGGCACGCTGGTGGGAACGGTCGAACCGGGCGAACTGACCGCCGCGGATCTGGCCCTCACCGGCGCCGACCTGAGCGTCTACGACGTGGGGATCACGGACGTGACGGCGAACCTCTCGGTCGCCAACGGCGCCGCGACGCTGACGGACGTGCGGGCGGTCACCGATCGCGGGATCTTCACCGGCGACGCCGCGATCGAGGAGGACGGCTGGACCGCCGAGGGCCGGCTGGGCGAGGTCACCGCGGCGGTGTTCGACCTGATCCCGGAGTGCGTGCGGCCGCCGGAATGGGTGCTCGGGCGGGCGGGTCGGTTCGCCGCCGCCGGACGGGCCCGCGGCACCGTCGAACCGTGGGGGTTCACCGAGGCGAGAGCGGACCTCCGGGGCACCGGCCTGCGCCTGTTCACCCTGCCGGTGGAGACGTTGTCCGCCGATCTGCGTCTGAAGGAGAACCGGCTGACCGTCGCCGAACTGCAAATCGCGGTCTCCGGCGAAGGGGAGCCGCCCGGGGGCCGGGTCACGGGGATCGCCGCGGTCGACTTCGATCGCCCGGACCTGCCGCTGACGGCGGAACTGGACCTGACGAACCTCGACCTCGCCCGCCTGCCCGCGGACCTGCTGCCGCGGGGGTACGCCCTCTCCGGCGTCGCGACCGCGCACAGCCGGCTCGATCTACGCTTCCCCCCGCCGCCGGATCCCGAGGCGACCGACCCGCTCGACCCCTGCGTCCCCCGCCGGGGGTTCCGCGTCGCGGCGGTGGACGGCACGGTCTCGGTGGAGGCGCCGACGCTGCTGCTGCCGGATGAGAACGGCGCGCCGAGCGAGGGACGCATCGCGTTGAAGCGGGCGTCGACGAAGTTCGGCGTCGCCGACGACGTGCTGGAGTGGCGCGATTTGGTCCTCGATGCGGCCCCGCTTTCCGCCAAACCGGGAGCGAACGGGCCGGGCGCCCGCGGGCAGGTCACCGGCGACGGGAGCCTCGGGCTGACGGCGCCGAACCGCTTCCGGGCGAAGCTGCGCTGGGACGAATGGCCGACGGATTCCCTGCTCCCCCCGCTGCTGGCCGCCGTCGGCTTCGCGAACTCCGCCGCCGAGCAACGTGATCCTCCCGCGAACCCCCGCCGCAGCGGCACGACGCTGGGCCAGATCGAGACGACCGGGACGCTGGAACCCTTTTCGCTGGACACCGCCGAGGGCGTGCTGCGGGCCAGCAACGTGCGGCTCCCCGGCCTGATCCCCGGCTCCGCGGCGGGCGAGACGGAGGCGTTGGCGATTCCGTCCCTCGAGGCGCAATTCGTGCTGACGCCGCAGCGGCTGACGGTGCCGACCGTCAACGCCCGCTTCCTCGTGCCCCCCGATCTGTCGCAGGCGCCGGGGGCCGGGGCCGACGGCGATCCCGAGGCGCCGCCGCTCATCGGCACGCTCGCCGGGTCCGGCGAGTGGTCGCGGACGGAACCGGGGCCGTGGAAATCGAAACTCGACGCCGACGCCCTCCCGCTGGCGGTGATCGGGCCGGCGCTGACCGCCGCCGCCGGGTCCGGCCCGCTCGCGACCCTGGCGACCGGTCCGGGGGCGTTCGCCGGCACGGTCACGCTGAACGCCGACCTGACCGGGACGAACGACCCCGCCGATCTCCGCGGCTCGGCGACGCTGTCGGGCGAGGAGGTGACGCTCTTCGACGTGCGGATCGACGCCCTGTCGCTGGCCGCGGCGGCGGATGACGACGCCGTCCGCCTCAGCGAGTTCCTCGTGCGGCTCGGTCCGGCCGCGGCGGCGGGGCGTGCGAAGCTGAACAAGCACGGCGCCCGGGAGTGGAACGCCGCGGCGACGGTCGTCGGCGCCGATCCGCTCGACCTCGCCCGCCGCCTCGACGCCGTCCTGCCGATCGCCGTACAGGAGATGGGACCGGAATCCCCCGCCAGCCCGGTCGCGCTGACCGGCGTGTTGAACCTCGACCTCACCGCGGACGGTCGATTGGGCGCCGAGACGCCCGACCCGGAAAACGGCGCCGCGGGGGCGGAGTGGACCATGAACGTCGATCTGGCGTCGGACCGGCTGACGCTGGAGGTTCCGCCGGACGACGACTTCCCCGGCCTCGGCCCGGTGGCGCTGAACGCGGTCGCGGCGACGCTGTCCGTGGAAGACCCCGTCGTCGGCCCCAATCGCCTGACGGTCGAACGCCTGGCGGCGAAGCTCGCCGACGGCAATCTGCGGGTGACGGCGTCCGTCCCCCTGCCCCGCGGCGCGACGGAGAATCGCCCGATCGCGGCCCCGCTGACGGAACCTTCGGTGCGGCCCGCGGAGAACGACGACGCGGTCATCGCCGGCGGGGAGAGCGGCGTCGCGGAGCCGGATCCCGCGGCGATGGCGGCGCCGTCGGTCGAGAACGGCACGGCCACGATGGCGTGGGTCGGCGGGGACGTGGGCGCCCTGCTGAAAGCGGCCTCGCCGGTGCGGTTCGATCCGAACGCGGGCGGGACCGAGCCGCCGGTGACCGGCGCCGCCACGGTGCGCATCGCCGCCGCGTGGCCGGCCGGCCGGCTGTCGCTGGACACCGTCGCGTTGAACGGCCGCGTCGTCAGCGATCTGCTGACGGTCGTGCGTCGGTCCGGCGCCGGCAGTCCCGTGCGATTGCGCGATGCGACGCTCACCGCCCAGATCGCCGGGGGCGTCGGCAAGGGCGGATTGGAAGCGAAAGGGTTCGGCGGAGAGTTGGGCGCCGCGGCGGCGTTCCGTCCGGCTCCCCCCGCCAACGCGTCCTCCGCCGGGACCGTTGCGCCGGAGCCGGGTTCGCTGGATGAATCGTTCGCCGCGTGGCCGATTCGCGTGATCGCGGCGGCCGGGGTCTCGCGGGGCAGCCTACTGGATTTGGAAGCCGTGTTACGCGGCCGCAATGGGGCGGCTCCGTCGCTGCGGGGCGAAGCGAGCCTGTGCTTGCGGTTCGATTCCCACCCGGAGGGTCCGCCGTTGGATCTCGCGACGCTGTTGCCGGGCGTCGCCCCGCCGCCCGGCTGCGAAGCGCTGCCGACCGTGCCCCCCGCGGAAGTCGACCCGGCCCGCGCGAGCGTTCCCCCGCCCCGTCTCACCGGCCTGATGCGGCTGCGATCGGTGACGTGGGCCGGCCAGCAGTTGGTCAATGACGCGACGATGCAGATCGCCGCCCGCGACGCGGCCCAGTGGACCGGCGACCTGCGCGACGGCCGATACGCCGGCGGCACGTTTCGTCTGTCGGTTTCGCCCCCTTCGCCCGGCAGTCCCGACGCCCGCGCCGGGGCGGTGCGGATCGATCTGCTGCTGCGAGACGCCGACGCCGACCGGGCGTTCGCCCCGGTTCCCTGGGTCGGCGACAACGTGGAAGGCCGATTGGGAATGCGCGCCTCCGGCGTGCTCGGGCCGAACGGCGTGCGTCTGCGCGGTCAGTTGGAACTGGACCGCGGTCGGTTTCTCGCCACCGACGCCCCCGGCCGTCCCGACGATGCGTTTCTGTTCGACATCACCCGCTGGCGCTTGCCGACGGAGCTGACTTACAGCCCCGCCGCCGGCTCCGGCCGCGTGCGCTTCGGCGGCGCCAGCGCCTCGATCGGCGGGGGATCGGTCGACGGCACCGTCACCGTCGAGTTCGGTCGCGGCCCCGGCGTCGGGCTGAACGCCGATTTGGACCTCAAAGGGGTGGACTCCGTGGTGTTCACCCAGGGCGCCGGCGGCAACCTGACCGGCGGCCGCGTCGCCGGTTCGGTGACGCTGTCGGGGCAAGCGGTGAACGGACTGGCGGATCTGGAGGGCGGCGCGCGGCTGGCGTTGTTGAACCCCTCGCCCAAGGGATTGCCGATCCTCCGCGAACTCCAGCCCTTCCTGAAGTTCCAAGGCCCGGCGGCGGCCAAGACCGGCGAACTGGTCGTCCGATTGCGGAACTCCGTCGCCCGGATCGAGAAGCTGACGCTGTCCGGCCCCGGCGTGCGTCTGTACGCCACCGGCACCGCCGCCTTGCCGGCCGGCCGGTTGGACATGGAAGTCATCGCCGACACCGGCCCGCGAACCGTCACCGAAGACGTCATCCTGCGATTGGTCGAGGAAGCCGCCGGTCCCACGCCGGTCGGCTTCGCCCTGCGAGCCGGCCGACTGCTGCGGGATCGCGTGGTGTATCTGCAGGTCGGCGGCACCGTGAAACGCCCGCGGGTGCAGGTGCAGGCCGCCCGCCAGATCCGAGAGGAAACGATTCGCTTTCTACTGGGCGAATTGTTCGTCCCCGGCGGCGCCGCCCGCGGCGCCGCCCCTCCCGGGGGGTGAGTCGGAAGACGAGGCGGAGAGAGACGTTCTCCTCCCCTCTCCCTCAGGGAGAGGGGCCGGGGGTGAGGGTGAGCGAGTCCTCACGCGCATCCGCTGGCATGCTTTCGCCGCGGCGGGGCGGCGCTCGAACCGCCGTGATGCGTCACGGCCGCGGCGTAAGCATGAAGTGCGGCGCCCGACCGCGGAGCAGGGACGAGCGCAACCCTCCATGCTCACCCGCCTGCGTTCCACTCCGGCGTGAGAGCATGCCACCCCGGAGGTCGGACTTTGCAATCGCCCTTTCAGCGACGAGCGGAGCGATGTCGGCTCGCGGGTCGCTCCGTTACCCTGCCGGCATGGCCGCTCCCGCACATGAACCCGTCCCCCCCGAAGGCGACCGCGCCCCCACCGCCGCCGCGGTCGCCCCGGCGGCGTTATTCGATCTGACCGGCAAGCTCGCGGTGGTCGTGGGCGGGACCGGCGTGCTGGGCGGGTCGATGGCCGAAACGCTGGCCGCCGCGGGGGCGGACCTGGTGATCGTCGGCCGGGGAGAAGCGGCCGGGAACGAAGTCGTCGCCCGCATCGAGAACGCTGGCGGCAGCGCCCGCGTGATCACCGCCGACGCCACCCGCCGCGAGGACTTCGAGAGTCTCCGCGACCAGTTGCTCGCCGACGGCGGCGCCCCCGATATTTTGGTGAACGCCGCCGGCATGAACGCCGCCACGCCGTTCCTGGAGATCTCCGACGACGAGTGGCACAAGATCTTCCAGGTGAACCTCGATTCGGTGCGGCTGGCCTGTCAGGTCTTGGGACCGGCGATGCTGGAACGCGGGTCCGGCAGCATCATTAATTTGGCGAGCATGTCCGCCGTCACGCCGCTCTCCCGGGTGTTCACTTATAGCGCCAGCAAAGCGGCCTTATTGAACCTCACCCTGAACCTCGCCCGGGAGTGGGCGCCGACGGGCGTGCGGGTGAACGCCCTGTCGCCGGGCTTCTTCCCCGCCGAGCAGAACCGCGACATCCTCTCCCCGGACCGCGTCGCGGCGATTATGAACCACACCCCGATGGCCCGCTTCGGCGAACCCGGCGAACTGGCCGGCGCGGTCTTGTTATTAGCCTCCGACGCCGGCCGCTTCATCACCGGCGCCAACCTCTGCGTCGACGGCGGCTTCAGCGCGATGACGATCTGAACTGTGAGCCCGAAGCGCAAGCGAGGAGCGCGACTCGCGCTCCTCGCTTGCGCTTCGGGCTCACGAAGGAACTCCCATGCTCATCCTCGCCACCCGCAACCGCAAAAAGCTCGCCGAGGTCGTCGATCTGCTGGCTCGCTTTAAAGTGAGCGGCGACCTAGTGCGGGACGTGTCCGTGTTTGACGAGGGTGAAGAACTCGCTCGGTTCGGGCCGGTCCCGGAGGTCGTCGAAGACGGCGAGACCTTCGCCGCCAACGCCGCGCTCAAAGCGACGCAAACGGCCCGATTCCTGTCCGAACAGGGCTACGAAGCGTTCGTGCTCGGCGAGGACAGCGGCTTGTGCGTCGATGCGCTCAAGGGCGCGCCGGGGGTGTTCAGCGCCCGGTACGCCGGGACTCACGGGGACGACGACGCCAACAACGCCAAGTTATTGACCGAACTGGACGGCGTCCCCGCGGAGAAGCGCGGCGCCGGGTACGTCAGTTCCGTCGCCGTGGCCGATGCCGCCGGCGGGATCGTGCTCACGGCAGAGGGAACCTGTCGCGGGCGGATCGTGACGGCGCCGCGGGGGACCGGCGGGTTCGGCTACGATCCGCTGTTCGAGATCCGGGAACTGCACCGCACCTTCGGCGAACTGCCGGCGGCGGTGAAGCGGGCGCTCTCCCACCGCGGCCGGGCGCTGCGTGCGATCGGCCCGCAACTTGCAGGTTTGGTGAGGGCAGCCGATTGACCGCTCCCCGCGTCGCCGTTGCAGACAGCGCAATGCGTGAACCGATGCGGGCCTCAGTTCGTTCGGCGGGAAAACGCCCGTCACCGCCGACCGATCTGCACGCCGCCAATGCCGCATTGTCTCGCCCGCATGCTGGTCGCGGGAACGTTCAGCGCCCGTAGCGCCATTCGTGTATTAGCGGTCTATTGGTTTCTCGGCCGAGGATCGCTGCCTGATGTTCCGGCTGCATGGTGGTTCGCTCTAGCGGGCGTCTGGGGCACCGTGAACCTGGCGAACGCCTACACCACTTTTCAGGGTTCGTTCGGGCTATTCGGGCAAACGGAAACTGAACCGTCCGGCCGTCGATTGCGGCTCGCCGAGGCGGCGTACGCCCTGATGACGGCCGGAGTCCTGTGCATCCTCCTCGTGACCTCCAGTACGCAGGAAAGCCCCGCGGAGATCGCGGCGCTGACACCCCTGATCCTGCCGGAGATCATGCTGCTCGGACGAGCCGGATCGGGGCGGGCGGTTCACCTGCCGTTTCTCCCCCTGCTCCGAGTCGCTGCGGCGGAGGGGACGCGCGTGGAGGTCGATGAGGCTCCGGGCAACGGCTGGACCTGCGTCAGCAAGTTCTTCGCCCGGCGCCGTCTACCGATCTACCTGATGGGCGCCGGGGAGAGCTTTCCCCGCCCGCCGAAGCGAAATCGGTCGCAGCGACTGCCTCGCACCGAGGGAACCACGAACCGACCCCGGATCGAGCGGGTCTGACCGGCGACGACGGTTCCGCATTTCATGACCTCGCCCACACCCGGATCCGCGGCGCCGCGGCGAACCCCCCGTTTCACCCCGCGGCCGGGTGGCGTACAATCCCCGCAGCGGACGACGGGTCCGACCGGTTCCGGCCGGATTCCCCCGCCCGCACCCCAACGGGAGAACCGGAGACGTGAGCGTACCCAGCGACAACCGGCCCCCGAACAACCGCCTCGGACTCCCCGAGGACGCCCCGTCCGGCGACGGCCTGCCCAATCACGGCCCCGGCAACGGCGGAACGGGCGACGGCCTGCCCGGATTGGTTCCCGCGGCGAAAACGACCCTGCGACTCGGCCCGCTGGTCGTCAGCGGGGAGATCGACAACACCCGCCCCTACGCCGTCTGCGGATGGCTCAAACTGCGGGGACAGGAGCATCCGCTCACGCTGAACCTCACCGGCGACGCCGGCGAAGGGCTCCGCGGCAAACGGATTCGGTTCGAGGCCGCCCCCGGCGGCGTGCAGATCTTCACCCCGCCGAAACTCTCCGAATCCCTCGCCTGGCAGCAGGTCGGCCCGACCGGTCCGATGACGCTCGACCGCTCGGAAGCGCCCGGCCAAAACGGTTCCCTCGGCCCCGCCGCCGGCCTGACGCCCCCCGCGTCCGGTCCCACGCCGCCCCGGACCTCCTCGCAAATCGCCCGGCCGAACCGCGAACGATTGCGGCTCGAATGGGACAGTCAGAACGGCCGCGTCCGGCTGGATCTCGTCGGCGCCGCGATCACCGAACTGCCCTCGCACGACGAGGACGACGATCTGGACGACCCGGACCTCGCTTTGACGGGCGACGATGCGGACCGCGACGGCGAGGACGACGCCTTGCTGGATCTGCTCGGCGGCTCGGATCAGGACGACGATGAGGACGACGAGTTCTCCGACGGCGGCGATCTGCTGTTCGACGACGAGGACGACGACCCGTTCGGGTTGTTCGACCCGGATCTGCAGGACGCGCTGGACGACGACGCGGACGCACTCGACCGCGAGGCGATGCCCGACCTGTTCGGCAGCGGCTTCGGAGGATTCGGCGACGAGGACGGCGATCGGCCCGGCGGTCAGTTCGGCGAGGATCTCCGGCGGCTCGAAGCCCTGATCGAAGGCGGCGCCGGCGTGCCGATCGGGCAGGTGTTCGACCCGCCGCTGCGGCTCCGCCGGCCGGATCAACTGGACGACGCCCGCGTCGAAGCGGCTCTCAAGCTGCTGCTCTCGCGCCTCGCGGAGCACGGCATCGCGTTGGACGTCTGCGAGCACTTCACCCCCCGGCAGAGTTACGCCTACCTGTTGGACGAAATCTGCCCCGCGGAGCTGACGCATCCGGAACTCGACCCGGTCCGCTGGGTGCAGCACTTCAGCACCTCCGACTCCTGCCCCGAGTGCGAAGCGGAGTTCGAACGCGAGTTTGAAGAATACGAACGCGACCGCCGCCGCCGTGGCGAGGACAACGAGGATTAAATGCGGCGCCGTCTCCCCTCTCCCTCAGGGAGAGGGGCCGGGGGTGAGGGTGAGCGAGCCCTCACCGGCATCCGCTCTCGCAGTGATTGACCGGAGATGAATGCGGAGGGATTGGGCCTCTGAAGGGCGAGCGAGCGGTGCAAGCCCCCTCACCCCCGACCCCTCTCCCCCAAAAGGGGGCGAGGGGAGTGCCGGGGACGTGCTCTTACCACCTCTCCTACTGCGGCTGCCGCGCTTGGGCGAACTTGATGTTCCCCACCAGCGGGACGGTCGTGCCGTCCGGGAGCTTATCGCCGCTGACGGCGCCGACGGTCTTGATGAACCAGCGGTAGTTGAGGTCGTAGTCCGGGTCGATCTTCACGGAGAGATCGTCGCTGGCGGTGTCTTCCGTCGGATCGCCGGCGATCTGGCGGACGGCGGCGGTCAGGTCGAGAAAGGCCTGCTCGTCGTTGCCGAGGTTGCGGCCGTTCAATTGCAGCATGCCCAGCTCCCCGTTCGGAGAAGCGATCACGCGGACCTCCATCTCCGGGATCAGCGGCTGGTCGTCCGTCGAAGTCGATCCGGACAGCGGCATATTAATACCGAACTCCCCCTCCGGACTGACGATCTTCAAGGTCAGCATAAAGAAGATCAGGAGCTGAAACACGACGTCGATCATCGGCGCCATCTGCGGCGCGATTTTTTCGACTTTGGAGCCGCCGCGGAACTTCATGTCGTGCTTTCAGGGTCTTGGTTCAGGAGGAGAGGTCGCCGTGCCGGTTTCACGCCGCGGTCATTCCTCCGCCTGCTGGGCCTTCACGGCGAACATCGTGAACTGCTCCGCCTGAGCCTTCGCGATCAATTGTTGAATCTGTCCGCTGGGCACCTCGGCGTCGGAGCGAATCACGACGGTCACGTCCTCCAACTTCGTGCCTTCGTCCTGAAACCCCCGGGCTTCCCGCGCCAGCACGGAGTCCGCACGATCGATCGACACATCCCCGTCGGGAACCGTATTGAGCACAAGCGGATCAGGGAAGTCCGGATCGATCGTCCCGTCCGCCAGACGATTGTACCCCACGTTCAAAACGAGGTCTTTATCGCGCGGCGCCTCGATCGGCCGGGCGATCGCGTCGATCGGCAGCTTCACGCGCTCGTCGGCGCGGGTATTTTCAAAGTTCGTAATCACCATAAAAAAGGCGATCAGCTGGAACACGATGTCGATCATCGGAGTCATATCGACTTCCGCGACGTTCGGTTCCGGCGATTTGACGCGCATCGTCCGCTCCGGCAGGCGTTCTAAGGAAGAAGGGAAACGGCCATTGAGATCACGCTTCCTTCTTGGCTTTGCCCAGGGCGCTGAACCGCTGCATCAGTCCCTCGCTGACGATGCCGACTTCCAGGACGTATCGGGCGACGCGGTTCCGCAGCAGGCTGTAGGCGACCATCGCGGGGATGGCGATCGCCAGTCCTTCGAGGGTCGTGAAGAGCGCCTTGGAAATCCCTTCGGCCAGTTCGGCGGGCTTGGGGGCGGTCGTGCTTTGGGCGATCGTTTCGAAGGCCTCGATCATGCCGGACACGGTCCCCAGCAGCCCCAGCATCGGGGCGATGGCGCCCAGCAGCGCCAGGTAGCTCAGGCTGTGCTCGTAAGTCATGTTCTCGTCTTCGCCGACCTCCTGCATCGCCTCGACGGCTTCGGGATAACCGCGGTTCAGACGACCCAGACCGGCGGCGAGCACGCGGGCGACGACCGATTCGTCCTCGCGGGCCAGTTCGTAGGCGCCCTGATAATTCTTCGCGGTCAGTTCGGCTTCGAAGTCTTCGACGAAGCCGTCCGGCAGGAAGTTCTGGCGACGCACCTTGAGGATGTTCAGCGTGATCAACGCCACCGTCACGAAGGAGAGCGTCAGGAAGATCAGGCCGAACAGCCAGCCGTTCGCCTCCAACATCCAGATCAGGAAGTTTTTGTCGGCCGGCGTCGTGGCGGTCTCCGCGGCGGGGGCGGCGCCGTCGCCCTCCTGGGCGAAGCTCGCCACGGGGGTCAACAGAAACAGGCCCAACAACAGGGCGGAGGCAAGACGGCGGGACATGGCGGGGCGGCGGAAACCGGTCGGAAGGTGATCGAAAGCGATGAGGAACGCGAGGTCTGTGGAGGCGCGGAGGCCAACGGCTGGGGTCAGCCGGCGGACAGCTTGGCCGTCCAGTCGCTGTTGGGATAATCCGTTTTGAGCTTAGCAGCGGATTCGGCGGCTCGCTCCGGGAAACCGGCGGTCGTCCACAGCCGGGACAGGTGGTACAGGCTCTCCGCGTGGGCGGCGCTGGCCCCGGGGTACAGCACGTCCACTTTGAGGTACTCGAGAATCGCCGGCTTCGTCTCGCCGGTCGCCTGCAGGCTCTCGCCGCGGCGAACGTGGGCGCTGGCCCGCAGTGCCGCGTCGTTGGCGGCGGCTTCGCTCAGCACGCCGTCCAGCACCGTCAGCGCTTCGGGATGCTTATTGAGCCGCCCCAGCGCCGCGGCCCGACCGATCTTCGCCTCGGCGGCGGCGCGGCCCTCGGCGTTCTGCAGCACGGCGTCGAACGCCGCCAGCGCCGCGTCCGCGTCGCCCCGCTTCAAGGCCAGTTCGCCCTCGGCGACGGCGGCGGCGGTCTGATACTCCGGCGAGGGCGACTGCTTCAGTTGCTCGACCGTTGCGGCGGCCTCGTCCACGTCGCCGGCGGCGGCCTGCACCTCGGCCAGCAACCGCAGGGCCGCGTCGGTGCGAAAGTGATCCGGGTTGTCTTTGACGAACTGCTCCAACGCCGACGACGCCTCGGCCCGGCGGGCGGGGTCGTTCAGAGCCATTTTGCCCAGCACGCGGGCCACGAGGAACTCCCCGTCGGCCTTCGCTAGAGGGCCGATGCTCGCCATTTCCGGCAGCGCTTCGCGAAAACCGGTCAGCGCGTCTTCCAGCCCGCCACGCGCTTCGCGACCGCGGGTTCGGCCCATCGTCGCCGGTTCGCCGTCCCAACTGACCTCCACGATTTCCGCCGCCGGGACCGTCTCCGCCGGATCGGCGGGCGGTTTGATGGTCAGCTCCGCCCGGGAGGCCGAGGTGATCGAACCGCGGAGCAGTTCGCCGCCCCGGCGGGTCACGTCGTCGGCGAGCGCCGGGACGGCGACGAAGGCCAGCAAGGCGACCGCGACGGGCCACGAACGGCGGGCGGCGGGGAGGGCGGAAACGATCATCGAACGAGGG
>NZ_WTPX01000135.1:12500-22410 GCF_013036045.1 Alienimonas chondri | reverse complement strand
TCAGCATCCGCGTCCGCAGGGCTTCCACGAGCGTCTCGATCCGTTCCTCGACGCCTTCGCTGCGTACGTCGACCGGGTAACCGGTTCCGTCCGCGGCGAGCACGCAGGGCGTGCCGGGGCCAGTCCGCGCGGTGATCGCCTTCCAACTCCGACGGGCCGCCCCGCACACGCCGATCTGTCTGGATTGGAACGGCGATCTTTCAAAACACTTCGGATTGGTTCCCGGCAAACCGAATGCGGTCGTGATCGCCGCGGACGGAACCGGTTACCCGGTCGACGTACGCAGCGAAGGCGTCGAGGAACGGATCGAGACGCTCGTGGAAGCCCTGCGGACGCGGATGCTGACGACGCGTTGAAAGGGCCAGCGGCGGGACTTTGGTACGATCCAGCGGACCTCAAACGCTGCCTGCTGATCCATTCGCCACGATGTCGCTCAATTTATCGCCCGCCGCACTCGCGGCGTTCCTCTTTCTGATCGGTCCGGCGGCGATCGCGGACGAGACGGCCGTCGCCGAACGCTCAGGCGACCGTCCGCCGAATATCGTGTTGATCCTCGCGGACGATCTGGGATGGAGCGACACCACCCTCTACGGCACGACGAGCCTGTATGAAACGCCGAACGTCGATCGGCTCGCACAACGCGGGATGACGTTCACCCGGGCCTATGCGGCGAGTCCGCTGTGTTCGCCGACGCGGGCGGGGATTCTCACGGGGCTGTCGCCGGCGCGAGTGGGGATCACGGCGCCGAACTGCCATCTGCCGCAGGTGAAATTGAAGGCATCCGCCCAGGCCGTCGCCCCGCCGGGGAACAAGGCGACGCAATGCGATTCGGCGACTCGTTTGGATACGGAGCGCGTCACGCTCGCGGAGTCGCTCAAGGCGCACGGCTACGCGACCGGGCACTTCGGCAAGTGGCATCTCGGACCGGAGCCGTATTCGCCGTTGGAACACGGCTTCGATGTCGACGTGCCGCACTGGCACGGTCCCGGTCCGGCCGGCAGTTTCGTCGCTCCGTGGAAGTTCCCGAACTTCAAAGCGAACTCGCCGAAGGAGCACATCGAGGACCGCATGGCGGAGGAGGCGTCGCAGTTCATCGAGCAGCACCAAGACGAGCCGTTCTTCCTGAACTACTGGCAGTTCAGCGTGCACGCCCCGTTCGACGCGAAACAGGAACTCATCCAGAAGTATCGACCCAAAGTCGACCCGGACGATCCTCAGCGCAGTCCGACCTACGCGGCGATGGTGGAGAGCTTCGACGACGCGATCGGCACGCTGTTGGACACGTTGGACCGCTTGGAGCTGGCGAACGACACGATCGTGATTTTCACCAGCGACAACGGCGGGAACATGTACAACGAAGTCGACGGCACGACGCCCACCAGCAACGCCCCGCTGCGGGGCGGCAAAGCGACGATGTACGAGGGCGGCGTCCGCGTTCCCTGGGTGACGGTCTGGCCCGGCGTGACGGACCCCGGCGCGACCAGCGACGCTCTCGTGCAGACCACCGACATCTTTCCGACTCTGCTGGCGATGGCCGATCTCGAACCGCCGACCGACGTCGAGTTCGACGGCGTCAGCCTCGTCCCGGCGTTGAAGGGCGGGGAACTGGAGCGGGACGCGATCTTCACTTACTTCCCGCACGCCCCGCCGGTCCCGGATTGGCTGCCGCCCAGCGCCAGCGTCCACTGGCGCGGCGAGGACGGCACGGAGTGGAAGCTCATTCGCCTTTTCCATCAGGGACCGGACGTCGTCGGCGGCCCGCACGCCCTGCGGCTATACAACCTCACCGGCGACCCCGGCGAAACGACGAACCTGCACGCCCGCCATCAGATCCGGGCGGAGCAGTTGAACCGCAAGATCGGCCAGTTCCTGAAGGACAGCGGCGCCCCGGTGCCGCGGAAGAACCCGAACTTCGACCCGGCGAAATACCGACCGGAACTGATCGGCGTCCCGGCCCGCTCGCGTAGAGCGGCGAAGGGGAACTGACTGCCCGATGACTTGTTTGGCTGAGAGACATTGATGCCCGTCCATCCCGCCGCGATCGAGTTCAATCGACTGACCCGGCACGCCCGCGTGATCGTGCCGGCCGCGTCCTTCGATCTGAATCCCCCGGCAACCGAATCGGCGCTGGACCTGCTGGAGGCAGGGCTCAACCGGGCCGCGCCGGCCGGTTTGACGGCGGCGGAGGTGGCCGCGGCGATCGGCGGCGGCGGGTTTGACCGCCCGCCGGATCCAAACGGTCCGTCGTTCGGTCGGCCGCTGCCGGAGGACCTCGCCGCCGTCCTCCGCCGGCACGACGGAGCGGGGTTCCTCGGCCTGTTGCCGGTGCGGTGGGAGCCGGGCGACGACCCGGACCTGTTCACCCCGCTCCCTGCCGCGTGGATTCTGGAGCAGTGGGAGGGCCAGCGGGACCTACTGGCAATCCGCGAGTTCGCTGACGCCGTCCCCAACCACACCGACTCGGGCGTGCGGCCGACGTGGTGGGACGAGCGATGGCTCCCGTTCGCCGGCAACGGCGGCGGCGACCTGCTGTTCCTCGACTATTCCCCCGCCCCCGGCGGGACAGCGGGACAAGTGGTCTCCCACGACCACGAAACCGGCGAACATCGCGTGCAGGCTTTGTCCCTCGCGGCTTTGCTGGAGGCCGCCGCGGACGCATTTGAGTCTGGCAAATACAGGTGGATCTCAGACGGCGGTTCCATCGAGTACGCCGACGACTGAACGACCGCCCGGCCTCCCGCCGTGAGAGAAGACGTTCATTCTGGTCATCGGCCGTACAGACCGCATGCCCGCGGGCGCCAGCGTTGGCGAAGGGTCACCCGACCGCTGCGGACCGCCTCGACGACATCCGCCGTGCCCTCTCGCAGTCGCCCCACCCAGGCCCGGCGCGTCCCGTTGACCCGCTCCGCGCCGCGGAAGTCGGCCACCGTCGTTCCCTGCGGGGCGGCGATGCGGAATGCCTCGGGGCCCGCTTCCACGCCGAACTCCGCGTCGATCACGCGGTGCAGTGTCATCACCGCCACCCTCGGACCCTCCGCCGCTGCGTCGTCCTCCGCGTCGCCCGCGTCGTCCGGCGGCAAGGGGCCCGCCGCCGGGGCGGGGGCGTCGCCGACAATCCGGGCGTAATCCAAGCTGGCGATCGAGTGCGGCAGCGACAGGGTTTTCTGAGCCAGCGGCACGTCCCGGAAGTCCCGCTGAAACCGCTCGCTCCAGTACTGCCCGCCGCTGCGAATCAGCGTTTCACGGAGGATGTGCCGATTCCCGTCCAGCGCCATCGTGTAGTAATCGTTGGTGAGCGTGCGGACCCCGTCCGCGGTTTCCAAGCGCAGCCGCGGGACCTTCCGATTGTCGGGGAGGAACAGGAACGAATGCGGCGTCGCCGGCCGCACGCCGCGGGGTTGGGACAGCAAGCTGACCTGCCCCCAGGTCCGGTCCGCGTTCTGCGTGTAGAGGTGTTCCTCGCCGCCGGTCCAGACCATCAACTCCGGCCCCCCGAGTCCCTCGGTGCGGACGGCGAGGTCGTCGCCGGAGTATACCAGGGAAAACCAACTCCACTGAGCCACGACCTGATCCGGGTCGGGCACGTGCTTCGCAACCAAGGCGGAGGTCCGCGCGTCCAAGTCCTCCCGCCCCCCCAGCCCGGGCGTCATTCCCATCAAAACCGGCAGCAATTCCTCAGTGACGACCGACCTCGGTAAGGCCGCTTCCGGCTGCTTGGTGATCACGACAAGCCGGTATCCCTCGACCCGCCCGCCTCGGACCGCTGCGTCATGATCGGACCGCCCGCGCTCCAGGTCTTCCAGCAGCGCGTACGCGGCCGGGTCGCCGGCCGCCTGTCCCCATGCCCCGGCCACGCCGGCCCACAGCAGGATCGCACCCATCTCGCCACTCCGTTCGGAAGTCGGACACACCCCGCTCAGCCTACCGACCACCGACCCCTGATGCCGCCCCCGATCCCCCGATTGCCGCCCTCAGACCTCGCCGGTCAGGGCGGAACCCGCCGCGTCGAACAGCAGGCGCTGCGTCGGCTTCGGGGCGAAGCGTTCCCGCAACGACTCGCTGTCGAGGTGCTTGCCGCCGCCCGGGTCGGCCGTCAAAAGAAACGGACGGGCCTTCTTTAATGGAACCCGCAATCGCTTCAGGTCCGCCAGCCGCAGCGCGCGGAACCGTCGAATCTTTAAAATGCGGTCTACGCTCCGCACGCCCAGTCCAGGAACGCGCAACAACATCTCCCGCGGGGCCGTGTTCACGCCGACCGGGAACAAACCGCGATGCCGCAACGCCCAGGCGGTTTTCGGATCGAGTTCGAGGTCCAGATCCGGGGCGTCGTCCGGCGTAATCTCCTCCGCCTCAAACCCGTAAAACCGCAGCAGCCAGTCGGCCTGATAAAGCCGATGTTCGCGGACCAGCGGCGGCGATTGCCCCGGCAAGCGGGCGTCCGCGTGCGGAATCGGACTATAGGCAGAGTAATAGACTCGTCGCAGATCGTGGCGTTGATAAAGTCGGGTCGAGGTGCGGAGGATGTCGCGGTCCGGGGTGTCGGTCGCCCCGACGATCATCTGCGTGCTCTGCCCGGCGGGGGCGAACGGGGAGGCTTTGAACCCCCGCCGGCGGTCGGCCCGGTTCGCGTCACGGCGAGCCTTCACCTCCGCCATCGCCGCTTCGATCTGCGGCGTGCGTTTCTCCGGGGCCAGCTTCTTGAGATCGGTCTCCGTCGGCAATTCGACGTTGATGCTCAGCCGGTCCGCGTACCGCCCGGCCTGCTCCAGCAGTTCCTCGGAGCACTCCGGGATCGTCTTGAGATGGATGTACCCGCGAAATTGATGGTCTTCCCGCAGGCGGCGGGCGACCTCCGTCAGTTCGATCATCGTGTCGTCCGGGGAACCGATGATGCCGCTGGAGAGGAACAGCCCTTCGATATAGTTCCGCTTATAGAACTCCAGCGTGAGAGAGACGACTTCGTCGATCTTGAACCGCGCCCGCCGCACGTCGGAAGTAATCCGGTTTACGCAATACTGACAATCGTAAATGCAGTAGTTCGTCAGCAGGATCTTCAACAGCGAGACGCAGCGTCCGTCCGGCGTGTAGCTATGGCAGATCCCCATGGACTCGGTCGAACCGAGGCCCGGGTCGCTGTTCTTCTTCCGATCACGGGCACCCTTCGCTCCGCTGCTGGCGCAACTGGCGTCGTACTTGGCGGCATCCGCGAGGATCGCCAGCTTCCCGCGGACGTCCAGCGGTCCCTTCGCCTGCAGCGCCGGCGTGGGATGGGGCTGCGGCGGCGCGGACAGAACCGGCAGGGAAGCGACAGTCAAGACGGCACCGGCAACGCGAACGAGGGTGGACGATTGTACCCCTCGAGAACCGTCAGGTCTGCACGCTCTTCACCGGGACGGTCGATTCACTTCGCCGGGGGCAGCGTCGCTCGCCAGGCCGTGAACGCCGCCGCCATTTCGCGGGTTCGATCCGGCTGCTCCGCGGCCAGGTCGTCGGCCTCCGCCGGGTCCGTTTGAAGGTCGTAGAGCTCCCACGGTCGATCGCGGCCCGTGCGAACCAGCTTATAGCGGTCGCCAGTCCAGGCCTCGCGGGATTGATAGACGAAGCCGATCGGTCGATCGCGGAGCGTCTCGCCAGCACGCAGCGCCGGCAATAGGTTCACGCCGTCCCGGCCGGCGTCCGTCGGCGGTTCGAGCCCGACGGCGGCCAGCACGGTCGGGAACAGGTCGGTCGTGACCGCGGGAAACGTCGTCGCTTCTCCGTTCGGCAAGCCGCCCGCGGGCCATTCGATCAGCCCCGGCACGCGAACGCCGCCCTCATACAGATCCCGTTTCCGCCCGCGGAGCGGCCCAGCCGACCCGGGGGCCTTCGTATTGCCTTCCGGGCCGTTGTCGGAACAGAACGTGACGAGGGTGTTCTCCGCGACGCCCGCGTCTCGCAGCGTCGCCCGGACCCGGCCGACGGCGTCGTCCAACGCTGCGACGCTGCCGCGGTAGTGCTTCTCGTAGTCCGACAGGTGGGCGAACCGGGCGGCGTCCTCCTCCCCGGCGACCACCGGCAAATGCGGGGCGTGGAACCAGATCACGGCGAAGAACGGCCGCCCGGCGTGCGCTTCCCGTTCGATAAACGCCTCCGCCCGATCGACGATCAGGTCGGAGTCGTCGCCCCTCAATTCCTTCACGTCTTGATTCGGTCCGGTCCAGTAGGCGGTGCCGTAGGGGAGAGCGAACGCCGGATCGTCGATCGGTTCCCACCAGGTCTTGTAAGGGCCGGTCGGCGGCTTCCACAGCGGGTCGTAGGTGGGCACCTTGGACTCCGTGGCGAACGTCTCGGCGAATCCGTGCTCCCACGGCGGGGCGAGGTGCTCGGTATTCCCGGGGCGCCCGCGGTTCGCGTCGCGGCGCTCGGCAGTCAGCGTGCCGAGGTGCCACTTCCCGAAGAAGCCGGTCGCATAGCCGGCGTCTCGCAGACGTTCGCCCAACGCCTCCTCCTCGTCCGGCAGGTGGCCGGCGTTGGCGTTGGTGACGCCGATGCGGTGCGGATGTCGGCCGGTCATCACGCTGGCCCGCGTCGGGCTGCATACCGGCGAGGCGGAATAGAACCGCTCCAACCGCACCCCCGCCTGGGCCATCGCATCGAGGTGCGGCGTGAACGCCTCCGGCGATCCGCCGAGCGACTCGTGATAGCCCACGTCCCCCCAACCGAGGTCGTCCGCCATCATCACCACGACGTTCGGCGGCGGGGGCGGCTCAACAGAAGCCGCACAGGCGACGAGCAACAGCGAAGCGAGCACGGGCGACCTTTCGACGAGCGGAACGGGAACCGGTGTACCATTCGGCCGACCTCTCGTCATGCACGTCCGGACCACGCTCAACGCCGTCGTTTCAGACCGCAGCGGGACCGCGGTCGCGTCTCGATCAGACAGGCTCTCTCTGCAGGCTCCCCCATTTCGAACGATCCCGACCAGCCATGTCCTCAAAACTTCTCCATGCCGGGACGGCGTTCGCCTTGCTCCTCGTGGCCGCGTTCTGCGGCTACGGCTGGCTCGCGAGTTTCGAGCCGACGGCCCATGCGTGGGCCTGGCAGATTGGTTATGCCGTGAGCGGGCTGACGGCGCTCACGGCCGCGATCCTGCAATTGAAACGAGCGGCGACGACCCCGGTTTGATCACGAATCGAGGCTCCGAGAATCAGTCGCTCGGTGCGGTGTTCAAGCGCTGATCGAAGAACTCGGGTGGCCGCCTGAGACGGCCAACTGGTCCGATCCCCGTTCGAGAGGGGCGGCTGGGGCAACCGCTTGTTCGCCGAGACTCGATTCCACTCCTGCCCCGGCCTCCGGCCTCCGGCCGCCCGCCGCGTCGAACGTACGACGCTGCAATCTGGCAACAGCGGTGAGTAAAACGGGGGGATGACGACGCTCGCAGCCGTATTGCTCTGTCTGCCTTGCGCGCCGCCTGCCGCGGGCGAGGCGGCAGCGGACATCCCGCCGGATCGCAACGGTGCGGTCTTGTTTCTACGGTTTTTCGAAGAGACCACGGAACGGAGCGAGCTGCTGGAGACCGCCACCCGCCAGCGGCGGGCATTGCGGGTGTCGCTAGGACTGAAGACGCCAGGCGGGTCCGTCCCAGTAGCCCCGAAGCGCGATTTTCAACCGGATCACCGGGTGGACTGGGAGGCGTTCAAGCAAGCCAACGAACGATTTCTGCAAGCCCGGACCCGCCCGTGGACGCCGGCGGATTTCCCTGACGTCGAGGAGTGGGTGATGGTGAACCGGTCGGCATTGGACCTGTTGCGGGAGATTGACCGTCGGCCGGAGTTCGCGATGCCCCTGTTGCCGGAAGAGCGGGCGGGCGAAGGGCGTGTGACGTGGTGGCGACCGCTACGACCGCTGTGCGAAGTGGCCGAGGCGGAGGCGATGCGGCTGATCGCCGTTGGCCGCCCAACCGAAGCATGGGATCTGCTGGACGCAGCGGACCGTTTGGCTCGTCGGTTGGCCGTCGGACCGGGCGGCGAACCGGCCATGGACCGGGCAATGGCCTCGCAGAGCATCAGCGGGATGCTGACATGGGGGAAGCGGGATTGGCTGCGGCATGCGGGGGCCGACGCCGACATGCTCGCCCGATGTCGGGCGGATCTCACAACGCTTCCCGCGGCCGCCGACGTGCCGGCCGCGATTGCCGCCCGTTGGTCCGACGCCCCCGAGGACATCCGGAAGATGGTCGTGCGGGATGCAAAGGACATCGGCGTCCGGCACGAACTGACGGCCCTCGCGTTCGCGCTCGCTGAATATCGCGCCCGCCGCGGCGAGTACCCGGACCGCCTGGACGCATTGGTCCCGGACTTCCTGCTAGATATCCCCGCCGACTCCTTCGCCGAAGGCGCCGTCCGTTACCGCCGCAAACCGGGCGGGTTCGTCGCGTGGAGTGTTGGCCCGAACGGAATCGACGACCGCGGTGCCGTGTTCCGGGACATCTCCGTCCACTTCCCGATTCGCCCGGATAGCGATCCAGATATCTCGGGAGAGTAAAATCGTCGACGGACGCCGCCGACCGTCTCACTCCGCCTCAGCGCTCTTGAGGTGCCGATCGAAGAACGCGGCGATGCGGTTCGTGGTCTGCGTGGAGTTGAACGGGCCGCCGCCGTGGCCGATGCCGGGGAAGACGATCAGCGTCGTCGGCACGCCGGCTTGTTGCAGGGCGGCGTAGAGGCGTTCGCTTTGGCTCAGCGGCACCAGAGGGTCTTCAGTGCCGTGCAGCATCAGGAACGGCGGGTCGTCCGGGGAGACGAATTCGACCGGACTCGCCTTCGCCGCGACCTCGGTTCGTTCGCTCAGCGGGCCGCCAAGCAGCTTGGCGACCGGGCCGGTCGGGCCGCTGACCGCTTCATACCCCGGTGCCGCGGCGAAGGCGGCGAAATCGGTCGGGCCGAAGTAATCGCAGACCGCCTGCACCCGGGCGGATTCGTCCCTGTGTTCGCCCACGTCGAACGACGTCTCGTCCCCCGCCGTTCCCAGCAGCGCCACGAGATGCCCGCCCGCCGAGGCGCCCCACGCGCCGATGCGGTTCTTATCCAGGCCGTACTCGTCCGCGTGGGCCCGCAGCCAGCGGAGGGCGGCCCGGCAATCCTCGATCTGGGCGGGGAAGGGCGCCGCGTCGGTGAGCCGATAACCGATGCTGACCGCCGCATATCCGCGACCGACGAATCCCGCCGACACCGGCGGGCACCAGGCTTTGTTGCCGCCTTCCCAGCCGCCGCCGTGCACCCAGACGATCACCGGCAGGGGAGCGGCGGCCTCCGACGAATCGTCGGCTCGCTCCGGCAGGTACAGATCGAGTTTCTGTCGCTCGTGGCCGTCCTCCACGTAGGCGAGATCGCGATGAGCGACGATGCCCGGCGACGCGGGCCGTTGAGCGAACGCCGGCGACGCGATCAGCCCCCCCGCAATCAGCGTGACGCAGAGTGACTGACAGGCGACGGAGGGCATCGCGATGGATCGCTGGAGGAATCGAGAGGGACGAAGCGCGGCGCTGGGCGACTTGGGGTCACTCCGCCGGCTGGCTGCGGAGATGGCGGTCGAAGAAGGTCCCGATCTGTTCCTGAATCTCGGGCTGATTGAAGTCGCGGCCGCCGTGTCCGGCCTCGGGAAGCGTGACGAGCGTCGACTCGACTCCGGCGTCCTTCAACGCCTTGTGCAGGCGTTCGCTCTGGTCGAGCGGGACCGTGCGGTCTTCGGCGCCGTGTAGGATCAGAAAGGGCGGATCGTCCTTCGACACGTAGGTGATCGGGCTGGCTTTGCGGGCGAGATCGGCCTTTTCGCTGAGCGGACCGCCCAGCAACGCATAGACGGGCGAGCCCGGCCGCTCCCCCTGTCGTTCATAGCCGGGCATCGCGAGAAAGGCGGCGAGATCCGACGG
>NZ_WTPX01000135.1:0-7500 GCF_013036045.1 Alienimonas chondri | reverse complement strand
GGCCAAGCCAAGGTACTGATCCAATCCGGCGAGGTGCTGGTCGACGGCGTGCTCGAGACGCGTCGGCGACGACAGCTTTCCCCCGGCGCCGCGGTGTCCGTCGGGGGGGAGGAGTTTGAGATTGCGGCTCCGGCCGATGCTTAAGGGCCCCGAACCACCGCCCTCCGGCGAACCGCCCTTGTCCGGTTCCGCCGCGACCCCGACACTGATTCACGTTCGCGTCCCCGCATCGAGTCTCCGCCGTGCCGCTGCAGGTCGACGCCGCTGATGAACCGGCGTTGAATCTCACTCCGCTGGTCGACGTTCTGTTTCTGCTGCTGATCTTTTTTCTGGTGGGAACTCGGTTCACCCAGAACGAAAACAGCTTTGAGGTCGATCTTCCCACGGCCGCCGCGGCGCCGGAGCCGCTGACCGGTCAGCCGGACGAACTGGTCGTGAACGTCGGCCCCGAAGGGCAACTGACCCTGCTCGGGGAGCCGCTGGGGATCGAGCGACTGCGGGAACGGTTGGCGGAAGTCGCCGCCGTCTATCCGGACCAGGTCGTGGTCATTCGCGGCGACGCAGCCGGAGCCTATCAACATGTCGTCTCCGTCATGGACGCCGTCAATCAAGCCGGATTGTCCAAGCTCTCGATGGCCGTCGCCCCGGGGGCCCGCGAACCGATGCCGCCCGTCGGGGTCGCGGGCCCGTCAACGGAGGAGGGACCGACGCCATGAGCGACTGCCCACCGCTTGCCCTCTTGCCGGAACTCTCCACGCCGATCTGGTGGGGGCTGCTGTTGGGCTCCCTGCTGTTGGCCGCCGGCCATCTGGCGTCGATGCTGTCCACCGGCTGGGGCGATCGGGGGACGGGCCTGAAAAGTTTTCTGTTCAGCGTGGTCTGCCACGTCGCCCTATTGTCGGCGGTCGTGGCGTTGAAGCCGTCGCTGGAACGGATGCTCGGCGAACCCGGCGATCGGCGCACGGAGCAGGACCGACGCTTTCAGGTGGGTTCCCTCCGACTCGACGCCGCGGAGACGCCCGTCGCCGACCGCGTCCCGGACCCTTGGCGCAGCGAAGAACCGAATACCCCCCTGCCCCGTGATCGGTCCTCCGTTCCGGAGGAGCCTCGGGAAGAGATCGAGCGAACCCGGGAAGCGCCACATACGCTCGTTCCCGAACTCGCCGGTCCGCTGGAGACGGCGGATCGCTCGTTTGATGCGGAGCGGGCGCCCGACCGCCCCGACGCCGCTCCCGCCCCCGTCGCACCGGAATCCGACACCTCGCCGGGCCAACCGTCCCCGGTAGAAGCGCCGATCGCGGCGCTCCCCGAAACCTCTCCGACGCGTCCCACGCCGCCGCGCACGGCCCTTCCGACGACAGAAGAAGCGTTCCAGCCCCTGCCCCGCCGCGGAGATCGACTCAATCCGTTCGCGGCCGAGATGAGGCTGACGGAGCGGCCGGACCGATCTGCCGATCTTCCGAGACGCGACGCGGAAGAGGGACCGCAGCCGGCGGAAATCGATTCGCCGGTCTCGCCCGCTGCTCCAAGCATTGCCGCGGTCCCGGCTCTCCCGTTGGCGCCCGAGAATCCGGCGCCCGCCCCCGCCCGACCGGACCGCACGGCGCTCCCGACCGACTCCCTCGCGGTCACGGAACCGCGACGAGTCAGGACGCCGCTTGAGGAGGCCATGTCCGATCCGCTGACCGGCGCCGGTTTGACGGAGCGTCCGGCTGGCTTCGCCCCTCGCCGCGATCGAGGCGCCGAGATCGGGGACGGTCCGTCTGCGGTGGTGACCGGAAGCTCCGGACCGCCGCCGGCTCCGGGCGTGCCGGACGCCTATCGCCTTCGGGATCTGTCGCAGCGCTCGGAGATTGCCCGGGAGCGCGGAGGAACCGCCGAATCGGAAGCGGCCGTCGAGGCGGCGCTCGCCTGGTTCGCCCGCTCACAGGAAGTCGCGGGGCATTGGGACGCCTCGCAACACGGGGCCGGCAGCGGATCGGACGACGACCCCGTCGCCGAGCCGGACCCCGACAAGCGAAATACGGGACGCGATGCGGACGCCGGTCTGACGGGCCTCGTGACGCTCACGTTCCTCGGCGCAGGCTATACGCGCACCAGCGGAAAGTACGCGCCGGCCGTCGATCGTGCGGTGCGGTGGTTGGTCGCCCAACAGAAACCGGACGGTTCGCTCGCCGGCGACGCGAATTACTACGCGCGGATGTATTCGCACGGTATTGCGTTGTACGCCTTAGCGGAGGCGCTGGCGTTGGAGGGCGACCGGCCGGATCCCACGCTCCGGCAAGCGGTGGAGCGCGGCGTGGCGTTTCTCGTGGCGGAACAATATCCCGACGGCGGGTGGCGTTATTCGCAACGGGTGCGGGTCGGCGATATGAGTATGTTCGGCTGGCAGTGCATGGCGTTGAAAAGCGCAGAGAACGCCGGGGTGCCCACGCCCGCGGAGACGCGCGCCCAGATGATCGCGTTCCTCCGCAATCGCAGCGAGACGGTGAATTCCGAGGGCGAACTCGTGCAATATCCCTACGGGGGACTGGCCCGCTACAAGCCGGAGGAAGGGCACGCGGTGAAGCCCTCCATGACCGCCGAAGCGCTGTTCTGCAAGCAGATGCTCGGTCTGCGTCGGGATCAACCCGCGGCCAAGCAGGCGGTGGCCTATCTTGACCAACATCCGCCGGAGTTGAAGACCTGGAACCTTTATCATTGGTACTACGCCAGCCTCGCGCTCCACGCCCACGGCGGACCGGTGTGGGAACGCTGGAACCAGGAACTCCGAGAATTATTGCTTGAAGAGCAGTATCAACAGGGACCGAACGCGGGGACGTGGCCGGT
The DNA here is from genome assembly GCF_013036045.1 of Alienimonas chondri. Taxonomy (GTDB): domain Bacteria; phylum Planctomycetota; class Planctomycetia; order Planctomycetales; family Planctomycetaceae; genus Alienimonas; species Alienimonas chondri. Next base: position 4,671 of record NZ_WTPX01000135.1, on the reverse strand, counting down.
GCGACCGATGCGGCACAACTACACCGAATACGGCGGCACGCTCTATAGCACGGCGATGGCGACGCTGTGCCTGGAGGTCTACTATCGATTCAGTCCGGCCAGCGGAGGGGCCGCGGCCATGGACGGGCAAGCAGGCGACCCCGCGGAATGAGCGAATCGGCGCCGGGGGTCTCGCGTTCTCAACCTTGGAAGCTGTTTTCGTACCGTCTCACAGTGCATGGTTTCGATCCCTTGGGCGGGGCGATTCCCTCGGCTGCGCCGACGGCCGACGCTTGCGCGTCGGGCTGGTATTAAGGCAAATTCTCAGCCGGGCGGTTGTTTCGGACGCTCCTCAGCGAGCGCCATCATCTTCACGCGCACCAGATTGAGCCACGCTCGCAGCCGATCGATTTCCTCCTCGGTCAGCGAAGCTTCTTTCAACGTCGCCGGATAGCTCAGCAGGACTTCCCCGTCGGACAGGGAGAAAATTTCCCGGCGTACGCCCGGCGGGGGCATTAATCGAGCGGCCGGGAGGTCGCCGTCCGAGACCGCCTTGACGCCGCTTCCCTCCGCCGGCGTCGCCGCGGCGGGATCGTGGACGCCGGAACCGTTCGCGACGCCGGTGTCCTGGCTCCAGGAATCGGACGCGGCATAGTAGCTCCCGGACGTCCCGGGGCGCTCGCTGGGCAGTAGGAAGTCCTTTGGGAGCAGACTGGGGGAGGAGGCAGGTCGCGGTGCAAAGCGATGACGATCCCTCATCACTTCGCCGGCCGGCTCCGCGGCGGCGTGCTCACGGAGCGCCGCGAGCAGCGCCAAGGCATCCGCCCGAAGCGCGGCGGCGCCGGGGTAGCGATCCTTCGGGTCTTTGGCCATGGCCCTCACGATGATCCGCGAGCACGCTTCCGGCACGCCGCCGTCGAGGTGATCCAACGTATGGACCGGCGGGGGATCGGTCTGTTTATGCGCGTTCAGCACCGCGGTGACGGGCCTCGGAGGCGCCCCCGATCCCGCCGCGAAGGGCGGACGCCCCGCGAGCAGCGTGAAGTAGGTGGCGCCCAGCGAATACAGGTCGCTGCGGGCGTCGACCGCTCCGCCGCGGCACTGTTCCGGACTCATATAATGCGGCGTGCCCACGACTTTCCGGCGAGCGGTTCGCGGTTCCTCCCCCGACGACGGGGCGGCGAGGGAGTCTTCGCTGGAGTCCTCCGCGGCGTCGGCGACGCGGCGGGCCAAGCCGAAGTCCGTCACCTTCACGGCCCCGCCGGACCACGGGCCGCCGCCCTCCAGCATCAGGTTGGCGGGTTTGACGTCCCGATGCACCAATCCGGCCGCATGAGCCGCGGCGAGTCCCGCGGCGGCGTCCGCCAGGACCGCCGTCGCCCGCTCCGTCGACAGCGGCCCGGCCTTCAGCAATTGATCCACCGATCCGTCGCGGGAGTAATCCATGACGAGATAAACCGGACCGTCCGTGACGTCCGCCCCCTTCGGCAGTTCGCCGGGGGGCGGGCCGTCGTCCCCGTGGGCCGCGGCGACGGAGTCGGCGAGGTGCGTGGGGCCGACCTCGTGAATCGCGACGATGTTCGGGTGCGAGACGCGACCGGCGGCCCGTCCCTCCAACAGGAATCGCACACGGGCCTTCGGATCGGCCGCGGCCGGGCCGCTCAGCACCTTGATCGCGACGTCCCGGTCGAGGTCCGGGTCGCGGGCCAGAAACACCTCGCCCATACCGCCGCCGCCGAGTCGCTGGATGATCTCGAATCGCCCCAGCAAAGCGCCCGGTTTGATGGCGGCGACCGCCTCCGCCCGTCGCGGGCCCGTGCGGGGCGGCGGGGGAGCGTCCGCATCGAACACCAGCGTGCCGGCATGCGGTTGATCCGCAGAGGATTCCGCGTCGACGTTCGAGTCGACACTCCCCTCGATGTTCGCATCGGCCGGATCGCCGTCGGCTTCAGGAGGGCGGTCGGTCATGGCGACTTCTCGTCGGTCTCGTCTTGGGCGGAAGCGGGGGGCGATGCGCCTCCGTGACGGGACCGGCTCGAATCCTCCAACATGGTCTCCCGGATGAAGTCCCACATCAATCGTCGATAATGCGTGCTGGAGATCGAGTGGCGATCGCGGGGATAGATCATCAGGTCGAAGTCCTTCCCGCGCCGTTGCAGGGCGTCGACGAACTGCCACGCATTTTGCGGGTGGACGTTGTCGTCCATGCCCCCGTGGATCAGCAGCAGCCGGCCGTGCAGGTCGCTCGCCTTCGAGGACAGGTTCGTCTGGTCGTAGCCGCCGGGGTTGGCGGCGGGGGTGTCCATTAATCGTTCCGTATAGATCGTATCGTAATTGCGGAAGTCCGTGACGGAGCCGCCCGCGATGCCGGCCGCGTACTTGTTCGTGTGGGTGAGGACGCGGGCGGTCATGTAGCCGCCGTAGCTGTGGCCGGAGAGCCCCAGGCGATCCCCGTCGCACCACGGTTGGGCTTTGAGCCAGTCGGCGACGGCGGCCATATCCGTCGTCTCCTGCTCGCCCAATCGGCCGTGGACCGCCCAGGCCGCGGCCCATCCGCGGGCGCTGGCGGCGCGGGGATCGATCTTCAACACGGCGATGCCGTTCGTGGCCAGCAGGCGCTCCCAGCCGCGTCCCTTGGCCCATTCGTCCTTCACGCTGGACGCATGCGGGCCGCCGTAGGTCATTACCCAGACGGGGACGCGGCGGTCCGGGTTTGCCAGATTCAACCCCGGCGGGGTGAGGAGATAGCCGTAGAGCGTCCCGGCGGGATCCATTCCGCCGTCGGCCCGCGGCGCCGCGGCAACGGGGATCTGCACCCATGCGAACGTTCCGCGAGCGGTCTTCGTCAATCCCTCGGGATCGGCCTCGTCGAGCGTTCGGACCAACTCTCCATCGCCGCGACGCAGCAGCGTTCGGGGCGGCGTGTCGTGAGCGCTGTAAGCGTCGATGAAGAACCCGCCGCCCGGGGCGACCGAGGCGCGATGGACGCCGTCCTCCGGCGTGAGCCGGGTGAGACCGGAACCGTCAGGACGCACGCGGTAGAGGAACTCGCCGAGCGGATCGTCCTTCGTGCCGGTGAGGTAGATCCAAGCCTCCGCCGCGGGGGCGTCGGAGACCGCGACCTGATTCAGATCCCGCACCTCCCACGGGCCGGAGGTGACGACGTTTCTCAGCGTGCCGTCGGGCGAGTAGCGGTAGAGGTGCCGCCATCCGTCCCGCGTGCTGGCGAGCAGGAACGAGCCGTCGGGGAGAAACTCGAGATCGCCGGGGCTTTCGACCCAGGCGCCCGCGGTCTCCTTCAACAGTTCGGTCGCCTCGCCCAGCGGCCCCTCGGCGGGCACGTCTACGGCGCGGACGGACAGCATCGACTGCACGCGATCCTGCACGTAGCCATACAGCCGATCGCCCTCGGGAAACCAGCCGTAGTGGGCGATCAGTCCGCCGCCGTCGCCGGACGTTCGCCCCAGCGAGGACAGACCGGGCAGGCCGTCGGCGCTCCAATCGACCCACCGGATCGGGCCGCCGGTCGCGTCGACCACGCCCAGCCGCACCGTCGGATTCGTCGCGCCGGCCTTCGGATAGCGGGTGCGTTCGACCAATTGTCCGGAGTCGTCCGGCCGCGTTTCAATGTCCGTCGCGGCGGTCTGATCCAGCACGACGAACGTGCCGACGGCGCGATCGTCGTACTCCATCACCGCGATGCGCTGGGAATCCGGACTCCAGCGATAGCCCTTCCAGCTGCGATTATACAGCTCTTCAAAATAGACCCAGTCGGCCTTGCCGTAGCGGATGAGATCGCCGCCGCCGACGGTCAGCGCCGCCTCCGGGCCGGCGGTCATCGCCTCGCCGACGCCGATTAGAGGAATCGTATAAAGGTTGAACTCGCGGACGAACGCGGCGGTCCGGCCGTCGGGGCTGAGCTCCGACAGTTCTTCGGTCTGGGGGGTGTCGGTGAGGCGGACGGCGAGCGGCGCGGCGTCCGAGTCGACGCCGAACGCCGGGCCGCCGAAATCGACCGCGAACAGATCGCCCTCGGATTCGAGCAAGGCGCGACGACGCTCCTCATCGAACGTGGCGCCGACCGGGCGCCGGGAGAACTTCTCCGCGACGTCCCCCTTCACCCCCGCGTCGGTCAGCGCCGCCGACAGCGCGGCGGCGTCGTACGCCAGGCGGGCCTCGCCGGTCGCCGCCTCCACGACCTGCGGCGACCCCTGATCGGCCGGGACGAGATACCGATCCGGTCCCAGCCACTCCAATCCGCGGGGAGTCGACCCCGTCAGATCCAAGTTGGCGCTGCCGTAGACATCCTCGAATCGCATCGGCCGCAGGTCCGCGGCCGCCTTGGGATCTTCGGCTCCCCGCTCGTCCTGCCCCTGCCCCGCGGGGGCGAGCAGCAACAAAGCGAACACCGGGGCGAGGCGCAGACTAATCACGGGCGAGGGTCGATTGGACGTAGCGGATGTCGGCCGCGACAGCGTACCGGAAGCGGGAAACCCGTTGCCCGCGACCAGATTGTCGCGATGGTTCGCCCGCACTCATAAGCGATGAACCGCGGTCACGACCGCGTCCTCCGGGGGGCGGTTTCGGGGGCGGGCGAGGTGGACGACGATCGAACCGCCGGCGCCCAACCCGTCGCTGAAGGCGGCGGCCGGGGGGGCGTAGACCCACACCTCCGCCGCGTGCGTGCGACTG
>NZ_WTPX01000134.1 GCF_013036045.1 Alienimonas chondri | reverse complement strand
ACCCGCGCCGCCTCCGCCGGCCTGCTGCTGGACGCCTACGCCCCCACGCCGATGACCGGCGCCGGCGCCGGTCATCGGCGTGGGGGCGTAGGCGTCCAGCAGCAGGCCGGCGGAGGCGGCGCGGGTGGAGCGGAACCGCACCAGATCGCGGACGTCATACGACCGCGTGACGAGCCGTTCGTCGGCGAAGTCCTGGGTGGTGATGCGGAGCAATCCGCCGTCGTTCACCGCGGTCAGCGGCGCCGTCTGCACGGTTTCCAACAGCAGGCTGAGCATCCGGCCGACGGTCACCGGCACGGCGGTCGGCACTTCCGGGGGATCGCCGAGGATCACGTCCCGCAGGTCGATCTTCTGCAGTTCCAATTGCGGGCGATCGAGGAAGATCGGCAGGCCCGCCTCCTTGCCGAACTGGGCGAGAGCGTCGGCGAGGCTGTCCCCGCGCTGGGCGATCGGCTCCCCGGCGGTCAGCACCTTCGAGGCTTCGCGGGCGAGCAACGCTTCCAGCATGGCCTCCGCCTCCGCCCGCACGGCGCCCTGTTCAATAATGCCGTCCTCGACCGGGGAGGTCGCCGCCTCGGCCATCTTCGCGGCCGGGGCCGGGGCGTCGCTCTGCTGTCCCGCTCCTTCCTGACCCACGGCACAGAGGGGGGCGACCAGCAACGGCAGCGCCGCGAGGGCGACGGGGAAGGGGCGTGCGAGCATCGCTGCGGGAACCGTGGGACCAAGTGGCGGGCGGACGAGCGACGTCCAGCGTAATCATCACCGAGGGTTGATGGGAGAGGCGGGGCGGCGGCGGGGGGCGAACGCGAGCGCCGTTCGGCGAGTTCCCCTTCCCGGTTCGCGCCCGAAAGGTTATCCCCGGCGCATGTTCGTTCGTTCGACCGCCGCGGTCCTGTTCTGCGCCGCATTGGCGGCGACGCTTTCGGGATGCAATCAACTGGCCGGGCACACGGCAAACGCTCGGGGGAAGGCGTTATACGAACGCGGACAGATCGCCGCGGCCGCGGACGAGTTTCGCAGAGCGACGCTCGACGACCCGGCGGACGCCGACTACCGCCACAACCTCGCCGCCGCGACGGAACGGCTGGCGAATCCCCGGCAGGCGGAGGCGCTGTATCGGCAAACGCTGGCGCTGCACCCCGATCATCAGCCGACGGTACATAAGCTCGCCGAGCTGTATCTCAACACCGGTCGCCCGCAGTTGGCCCGCGATCTGACGGCCCGCTGGGCCGCGGCCCGGCCCGGCGACGCCCGGCCTCAAATCGAACTGGCGTTCGTGCAGTCTCGCACCGGCGACTTGGCCGGGGCGGAACGCAGCCTGCGGCAGGCGCTGGTCGTCGAGCCGAAGCACGCGATCGCCCTGGCGAACCTCGCCGACCTCCAGGCCCGCACCGGCCGCGCGGCCCAAGCGAAACACACCGCCGCCGCCGCCCGCGAGAGCGACTGGACCGTCAAGACGACCGCCGGCGTGCGGCGGTAGGCCGGCGTTTTTCTCTCCTCTCCCTCAGGGAGAGGGGCCGGGGGTGAGGGTGAACGAGCCTGCGTAGGCCGCCATTCGCGGAGTGTGCAGAGAGCGGTCGGGAGGTGCATGGCAGCCGAACGGTGAAAGCCCCCTCACCCCCGCCTCCTCTCCCCCCGGCATTCCATAAAGGGAGGGGAGAGGGGAGGACATGGTCACTTCGTCAAATCGTAACAGGCGAGGTGTTTTTCGAGTCGCACATAAATCCGCCCATCGGCGATCGCGGGGCTGGCGCAGGGGAGCAGGCCGACGCGGGTGACCTCTTTATCGAATCGGGCGACGCTCTCCGCGTCGCCGACGGGGAGGTTTAATTCCTCCCGCCATTGATCCTCCGTCTTGGCGACGGCGCCGGGACCGACGGAGAGATCGAACCGCGGACGGAACTCCTCGCCCGTCAGATCGAAGGCCAGCAGTCGGCCGTAAGTATAAAGACCGACGCCGCCGGTCTCGCCGTTCGCTCCAGTGGTCACGAGCGCGGCCGGCGACGTATACCGCGGCTTGGCGAGATCCAGCCGGGCGGTCCACAGGCCGGCGCCGTCTTTGAGACTCACGCAATCCAACCGGCGATCGCCGGGAACAAGCACGAGATCCCCCGCGACGACGGGGGTGGCGCCGGGGTCGGAGAGCTTCTGATATTTCCACAATAGCTCCGGCGGCCCATCGTTGGGGGAGCCGGGCGTGAGGTCGTAACAGCGGAGGCCGCCTTTGCGACTGTCGCCGTAGGTCAGCAGGCGGTCGCCCGAGACGATTGGCGAGGAACGCGACGCGCCGGTCTCTTCTAAACGAAATAGTTCGCTGCCGTCCCGCGGACTGACGGCGACCGTCTCGCCGCCGCTGTTGACGATCACGGCCGCCTCGTCCCCGACAACGGCGAACGCGGGGCTGGAATCGCGACCGGTTACGTCTTGATTGTCCCACCGGATCGACCCGTCACGCAGTTCCACACAGAACAGCGATCCAGCTTGAATATAAGCGTCTCCCCCTGCGTTCAGACTCGGCGTCACAAGCGGCGAAGAGGAGATTTGCTCCGCATCGAATTCGCCCGGCAGCGTGATCTCCCACTCCGTCTCGCCGGTCGTCGCAGAAAGTAGACGGAGAACCCGATCGCCGCTCAGATGAAGGAGTTTTTCGGCGGCCTCGGGGGGACGAATTTCCGTCAATCGAAACGCCGCCGGGGTGCTGCTTTGGGGGAACCGCGTAACGGGGGTGTCGCGGTCGTTCGTCCAGAGCGTCTCGCCGGTGGCGGCGTCGTAACACGTGATCGACTCGCGGCCGGTGAAGGCGGTGCGGCGGCGTTCGAGGCTCTCGGCCCGGCGATTCCGTTCGTATTCCTCCGCCTCGGCGGCGGGCAGGGCGGCTTCTTCTTCCTCGGTCAGCGGCGGGTATTGAGCCGGGGGCAGTTCGACGCCCTCCTTCTTCACCCGACCGGCGACCGCTAAATACACCCGGCCGTCCGCGACCACCGGGCTGGACCAGCCGCCGCGCAGGTCGCCGTCGAGTTCCGCGGTCCACACCGGCTTCAAGCCCTCCGGCGGGGCGTCGGTGCGGAGTTCGGCGCCCTCCGCCAACATCGCGGCGCCGGTGCGGTTCGGGCCGCGCCACTGCGACCAGTCGTCGCCCCCGTGAGCCGCGACGGGCGCCGACAGCGTCAGGCCAAGCAGGGACAGGAGGAGCGCCGACGGGGCGAATCGCGGTCGAATCATCGGGCCGATCGGGGGAAGTCACGGGATGGGCGAAGTCGGACGATATCGTTCCGAGTCCGCAGTCGCCCCCGCGGATCGCCCCCTCTCCGCTTCCGCCGTTCCCCCCTCCCGCCATGCAGCGGCTCGCCGTCCTCGCCGATACCCACGGCCGCGTCCCGGAGGCCGTCGCCGCGCTGGCGGTTCTCGACGCTCACGCCCCGGATCTGTTCGTGCATTGCGGCGACGTCGGCGGCGGGCGGTATTCGGCCCACGGCGTGTTGAACGAACTGGCCCGCGTCGCCGGCGATCGGCCGGTGTATCTCGTGCCGGGCAATAACGATCGCGACCCCGCCGCCCTCGAAACCGCCGCGGACGAGCGGGGACTGCACTACGGCGACCCGGCGTTGATCGAATTGAACGGCGTCCGCATCTGCGTGACCCACGGCACGAAGTGGGAGCAGGACGACTTTGCGGAGCGGGGCGTCGACGGCGTTTATTATGATTTAATTTGCAGCGGCCACACCCACCGCCGGGCGTGGGAGCGGAAGACGTTTCCCAATCGAACCGAAGATGGCCCGGCCGGCGAACGAAGCGTGCATTTATTGAACCCCGGCGCCTGCTGGCGGGCGGACCCGCGCAGCGTCGCCCTGCTGGACCTGCCGTCGCCGGACCCGGCGACGTGGAAGAGGACCTTTCTGGACGTCCCGCGGCCGTGACGCCCAGCGGTGGCTATCATGCATCGTCCTCGCGACCAACGGGTCTCCTCATGCAAGCCTCCCCCGAGACGATCGTCCTTCCTCCGGATCTGCTTGAAGAGGCGGTCCGCGCGGCCGAGCGCCGCGGCATCGGGGTGAACGCCTGGGTCAGCGAATGCGTGCGGGCCTCCCTGCCGCGACCCTGGCCGCCGGCGACGCCAGATCCGAACGATCCGCTGTTCGCGGATGCCGCCATCTACGAAGGCGACGGCCCGACCGACATGGCCGAGCGGCACGACGACTACCTGTACGGCCCGATCGTTGAGAGCGGCGAGACGGACGCCGCGTCATGACGTTTGTCGACGCCGGACCGTTCATCGCCCGTCATTTTGCTCCCGATCAGCACCACGACGCGGCAGTCGCCTACTGGAACCGCCTCGCGGCCCGTCGCCGGCTGCTGGTGACGAGCAACTTCGTGCTGGACGAAGCCGCGACGCTGTTGGCGCGGAAGGCGGGCTACGAGTTCGCTGCCGAGAGGGCGAGGCGTTGGTTTCACTCCCCCTCATTGACGATCCTGCGGCCGGACGCCCACGACGAGGACGCCGCCCTCGAATGGTTCACGCGATTCGCCGATCAAGGCGTGAGCTTCACCGACTGTATTTCCTTCGCATTGATGACCCGCGTCGGCATTCGCTCGGCCTTTACCTTCGACCGGCATTTCCGTTTCGCGGGGTTCGAGCCGGAACCGCGGACGTGAAGGGCCATTCCGCTCCTCACCCCAACTCCAACACCCGCCGCCCGAACGTGTGGCCGGGGTAAAGGGCGACTTCGGAATCCAAGCCGCAGAAGTCCGGCTCACGCCACGCGGTCGCGAGCGGCAGCCAGCCGGCGAGGAAGCCGGCGCCGCCGCAGAGCATGCAGCCGCCGTCGCCGCCCCGCGTGCCGACGACCTCTCCCGCGGCGTTCTCCACGACCTCTTGCTGGTAGGGGTTCTGGGCGATGCAAAGCCCCAGGGCGTTCGGGCGGAGGTGCAGATCCCAATCGGTCTCGAACCCTTCCGCGGGGCGGTCCAGCGTGCCGCCGGAGAGCGCCCAGGCCGTCCGCCAGCGGGCCTCGGCGGGGCTGACGTCGGTCGGGTAGCGGTCCATCGGGGCGTGCTCGCCCCAGCGCCACAGCGTCTTCGCCCCGCCGTCGCACAGGCGTTCCCACTCGTCGTCCGTCGGATAGCGAAAGCCCCCGGCCCGCACGGTCGCCGCGAGACGTTCGGGCGTGAGGTCGTCGGCCTCCTCGGCGATCAGCGTCCTGGCTTCATCCCGCCGCACCCGCACGTCGCGGCCGTCTCGACCGATCGACGACGACCCTCCCGCCGCCCGTCCCCGCAGGTGCTTCTTGCCCAGTGCGAGCACCTCCTTCACCAGCGCATCGGTCGGATCCGCCGGGCGCCAGCCGACCTCCCGGGACTCCGCCTCGACCAGCAGCGGGGGCAGAACCGCGGTGCGAACCGGCGTCAGCACGTCCTTCAGATGCACGATCGGATCGGGGGCGAGCCCGTAGCCCTCCGCCGTGCCGGCCCAACTGTCCCGTTCCTCCGCCTCCGGTTCCCACATCATCGCGTCGAAGCCCAAGCGGGCCTCCCCGCCCGGGACGAAAACCCACGCGGTCGCGGCCGGTCCTTTCGCCTCGGCAAGGGTGAAGTGGGCGACCTCCCGGGCGATCTGGCCCAGCTCATGTCGAATGACGCCGGCGAAGGCGAACCCGGTCGGGAGGTCCTTCGCCAATCGCTCGCCGAACGCCTGCTTCTCCGGGACGGAGAGCGCCGCCCACGTCTCGAGATCCGGCGGCGTCATGGCAGGCTCGGCAGAGCGATCCGGTTGGGGAGGAACTTTTCGATTCGTTCGGCAAACTGGCTTCATTGAGGTTGCGGCGTCAACTGGACGTGCGCACACTGGTCCGGTCCCCGGGTGCGAGTTGAAGGGTTCGCTGCCGTGTCCGCCGCTCTCCTCACCGTCGAATGGGCCGAAGGGCTGGCGCCGGACGCCTCCAGCCTCAAGAACGGCCGGAAGCTCGCGGGGCAGGCGGGCAAATGGAGCGACCGCGGACAGTCGGACGCGGCGTTGTGGGGGGCGTTCCAAGGCAGCGGGAAGACGCCCTATCAGGTGCGGATCGACCTCGCCGGGCCGGCGTGGAAGTGCAGTTGCCCCAGCCGCAAGCTGCCCTGCAAACATTCGCTCGGGCTGCTGATCGGCGCCGCGGAGGACGACGCCTTCTGTCCCGCCGGCGAGCCGCCGGACTGGGTGCAGGAGTGGCTCTCCAAACGCGAATCGACCGCCCAGGCGAAGGCCACGAAAGCGGCGACCGCCAAGCCCGTCGATCCCAAAGCGCTGGCGAAGCGTCGGGCCGCCCGGGAGAAGAAGATCGCCGCCGGGCTGGAGCGGTTGGAACTGTGGTTGGACGACCGCCTCCGCGGCGGATTGGCGGAGTTCGAGACGAGCGGCCCCGGCCTGTTCGAGAAGGAAGCCGCCCGCTTGGTCGATGCCCAGGCCGGCGGCCTCGCGGCTCGGATGCGGAGCCTTTCAGAGATCCCTGGCAGCGGCCCGGACTGGCCGGATCGCTTGCTCGCCGGGCTGGCCTCGCTGCGGCTGCTGACCGCTGCGTACCGCCGGCAGGAGGAACTGCCGGAGGGCTTGCGGGAGGACGTGCGGACGCTGATCGGCTGGAACCGGTCGGAGAAGGAGACGATCGCCGAGGGGGAACGCGTCGACGACGCCTGGCTGACGCTCGGCACGATCGAGTGGGACGAAGACCGCGTCCGCGGTCGGCGGACCTGGTTGAAAGGGGTGATGACCGAACGCACCGCGGAGGTCGTGCAGTTCGTCCCGCACATGGGCGCCGGCGGGCAGGGGTTCCCGGAGACCTTCGTGGAGGGCTGCGTGCAGCCGATGACCCTCGCCTTCCACCCCTCCGCGGCGCCGCGTCGGGCCGTGGTGGTGGGCCGCGAATCGGAGCCGGTCCCCGTCCCCCTCCCGCCGGGCCGAGACGTCGCCGGACTGCTGGACGAGGTCGCCGACGAACTCGCCGCCTGCCCGTTCCGCACGCGGTTCGCGGGGGTGCTCGCCGGCGTCACGCCGATGATCGACAATGAGAAATGGTGGCTGCGGGACGAAGCGGGCGCCGGCGTGCGATTGGCGAAGGACGATTGGTGGGCGCTGCTGACCGAAAGCGGCGGTCGCCCGCTGACGGTCGCCGGCGAATACGCGACCGATGCGGTCGGCGGTCCGCGGTTCCGCCCGCTGCGGTGGGACGCCGGCGCCCCGAAACAGCAGTCGCCTGCGGGAGTCGAACGATGAACGAGCGCACCCGCGCCGCCGTCGTCGGTCTCTCAAAGGCCGGCCCGAGCGTCGAGACGACTCTCGAGGAACTCTCGTTTGTCTCCCGGGAAGGAGACACGCCGGAGGCGCGGTTCCTGCTCTCCGTCGCCGCCGAGGATCTCTGGACCGAAGCCGGCCGCGTGCCGACGCCCGCCCCCACGCCGCCCGAGCCGTGCGACGACGGCGAAACGCCCCCGCTGCCGGGGGAGGTCGCCCGGGTCGCGGTGACGATCTGCGGCGTGCTCGATCCCGTCCACGGGTCGGCGTCGCCGGAGTACCTCGGGCTGTTGCGGGAGCTGTGCAATCGGCTCGCGGCCCGCGGTTGGTCGCTGCCGCCGGCGACGTTGCCCGTCGCCCTCGACGCCGCGAACTGGGGGCGTTCCTCGAAGTCGCTCCGGCCCGCGGTCGCCGCCGCCGTCGGTCCCCGCGGCCGTTGGCTGGCGCAGTTCAACCCGGAATGGACGTGGCTGCTGGAGGAAGCCCCCGACCCCTCGCCCGAGAGCGCCGCCGACTCGGAGGCCGACCGCTTCGCCGCCCAATTCGCCGCGGACCACTTCGGCACGCGGCTGCTGGCGTTGAAAGCGTGGCGGGCCGCCGACCCCGCCGCCGCCCGGGAGGCGTTGGACGAGGTGTGGAAGGGCGAGACCGCCTTCCGCCGGGCCGCCCTGCTGGAGTCGTTCGAGATCGGCCTGTCGGCAGCGGATGAGCCGTTCCTCGAAGCGGCCCTGACCGACCGCAGCAAAGCGGTGCCGGCGGTCGCGGAGCAGTTGCTGCTCGGCCTGCCGGGGTCCGCTTTCGCCGCCGCCCGCCAAGCGGTCGCCGACCTGTTGCTGACGCTTGAAAAGGGCCGCAAAGCGACGCTGGTCGCCACGTTGCCCCCCGCCTCCGGTCAGCAGATGGAAGGGGACGGCGGGATCGACTGGGGCCTGTTGGCGCAGAAACCGGCGCCGGGAACCGACCGCGGCGTCCGGGCTGAACGGTTGGTGCGGGCGCTGGCCTGCGTGACGCCCTCGCACTGGACCGAGCGGTTCGAGCGGAGTCCCGCGGAGCTGATCGCGTTGGCTCAGGCGGGAGAGAAAACGGCGCATGGCGAAGAGACGCTCGCCGGTTGGCTGGACGCCTGCGGCCGGTTCGCGGCGACCGATCCGTCCGTCGCCGCCGACTGGGCGCCGGCGCTGTCGGCGTGGCTGACGGAGCGGCTGAACCGCAAGGCTCGAAAGCGCGGGTGGCCGGATCGACTGCCGAACGTTCAGCCGCATTTCACCACGCTCCTCACCGCTCTGTCGCCGGACGCCGCCGCGGCGTTCGTGACGCCGCTGCTGACGACGAAAGTCGTCGCTGCGATGCCTGCGGAACTCGGATCGGCCCTGTGGGCCGCCGTCCCGACTCCCTGGCCGGACGGCTTCGCCAGGGCCGTCGTCGCGGCGGTGGAGCAGGGCCGCAATAAACGCGGCTGGGAGGGCGGCTACGAGTATCACACCTGGCACGCGGCGCTACCGCTGACGCTGGAACGCCTGCCGCCGGCCGTCCTCGCCGATCTGCCCCCCGGCTGGCCGACCGACGGCGATCCGCCGCAGTGGCTTGAAAAGGCCATCGACGCCCTGCGATTACGGCGCCGCATTCACGAACTCCTCCCCTAAGCGCTGTTTTCAGGACGTTGGAATCATCAACCCGAAGCGTCAGCGAGGGACGCCCGCGCAGCGGGCGGGCTGCGCCCGCCGCCCTCGCTGACGCTTCGGGTTGGTGTTGAAGCAACGCCTTAATCCGTCTCTCAACCACCTCGGAATCGATTCATGGCCGCAAAGAAAAAATCGCCCCCGGCGAACAAGCCGAAGGCCGATCAGAGCGCCGTCCTGCGGCGCCACGCGGAGGAGCAGTACGCCGACGAACTCGCCGCCCTCGCCGCCGCGGACGAGCGGCCCAAACCGCCGAACTGGAACCTCTCCCCCTGGGCGGTGAAGACCTATTTATTAGGCGGCACGCTGGACGACGGCACGGAGATCACGCCCAAATACGTCGGCAACGAACGGCTGATCGAGATCGCCGTCGCCACCCTCGCCACCGACCGGGCGCTGCTTTTATACGGCGTCCCCGGCACCGCCAAGAGCTGGGTCAGCGAGCACCTCGCCGCGGCCATCAGCGGCGACAGCACGTTGTTGATTCAGGGTACCGCCGGCACTGATGAATCCGCCCTGCGCTACGGCTGGAACTACGCTCGATTGTTGGCCGAAGGACCGAGCGAAGCGGCGATGACGGAGTCCCCCATGCTGCGGGCGATGGCCACCGGCAAGATCTGCCGCGTGGAGGAACTGACCCGCATCCCCAGCGAGGTGCAGGACACCCTCATCACGATTCTCTCCGAGAAATCCCTGCCGGTTCCGGAATTAAATACGGAGGTGCAGGCGACGCGCGGCTTCAACGTCATCGCCACCGCCAACAACCGCGACCGCGGCGTGAACGAACTCAGCTCCGCATTGATGCGGCGCTTTAATACCGTCGTGCTGCCCACGCCGGACAGTCTGGAGGACGAGGTGGAGATCGTCCGCAGCCGCAGCGAACAACTCGGCCGAGCGCTGGAACTGCCGGCCGAAACCCCGGCGCTGGAGGAGGTGCGTCGGGTCGTGACGGTGTTCCGCGAACTCCGCGACGGCCTGACCGACGACGGCAAGACGAAGCTCAAAAGCCCCAGCGGCACGCTCAGCCCCGCCGAGGCGATCAGCGTGGTCAACAGCGGCACGGCGATGGCCGCCTTCTACGGCGACGGCGTGTTAAACGCCCGCGACCTCGCCAGCGGCATCACCGGGGCGATCGTCAAAGACCCGGTGCAGGACCGCGTCGTCTGGCAGGAGTATCTGCAAACCGTCGTCAAGGAACGCGACGGCTGGGGCGATTTTTACAGGGCCTGCCGGGAGGCCCTGTAACGTGACTGACGCCGCCCCCGACCCCGTCAAACTGTTCGGCGTCCGCCATCACGGCCCCGGTTGCGCGCGGGCTTTGGGAGCGGCGTTGGCGGAGTATCGACCGGACGCCGTGCTGATCGAAGGCCCGCCGGAGGCGAACGACCTCATTCCGCTGCTCGCTGACCCGGCGTTCGTCCCGCCCGCGGCGCTGCTCGTGCACCGGGCGGACGATGCATCGAAAGCGGCGTTCTTCCCGCTGGCGGATTATTCCCCAGAACTGACCGCCGCCCGCTGGGCGTTAAACGCTGATGCGGAGGTCGAGTTCATCGACCTGCCGATGACGCACCAATTCGCGTTGGAGGAGGCGGAAACGCCGGAGGGGGATGTGCTGCCCGCTTCGCCGTCGCCGTCAGGCGGCGCGCCCCCGAGCGACGCAGATGACGATGAACCGTTGGAGGACGAACCGGGCGCGCCGCCTGACGGCGACGGCGAAGCGGAGGGCGCCGGAAAGCGGTACGACCTGCACCCGATTCGCTCCGATCCGCTGGGTTGGTTGGCGCGGGCGGCGGGGTATGAGGACCGGGAGCGCTGGTGGGAACAGCAGGTCGAACAGCGCCGCGACGCGACCGGGCTGTTCGACGCCATCGCGGAAGCGATGACCGAACTGCGGACCGAAGCGGAGGCCGATCTGCCGGACGGCGAAGACCTCGCCGAGGACCGCGACGCCCTCCGCGAAGCGTATATGCGGCGCCGGGTACGGGCCGCGGTGAAGGCGGGGCGGCATCGCATCGCGGTCGTCTGCGGGGCGTGGCACGTCCCGGCGCTGCTGGGGTCCGGAGGAAACGGACTCGGCCCGGATAAACCGGATCGGGAGTTGTTGAAGGGTTTGGGGAAAGTGAAAACCGCGGCGACCGTTTGCCCGTGGACGAACGACCGGCTCACGCAGGCCAGCGGCTACGGCGCCGGGATCGAAAGCCCCGGCTGGTACGGCCATCTGTGGGCCGCTTCGTCGCCTGACGGCGGCGATCAGCCTGCGATCGGCTGGGTCACGCGGGCGGCCCGGCTCTTAAGGGAGGAGGGCCAGGACGCCAGCAGCGCCGGGGTGATCGAAGCGGTCCGCCTCGCCGACGCCCTCGCTGCATTGCGGGGGTATTGCGCCCCCGGTCTGAGCGAACTGAGTCAGGCGATCCTCGGCGTCCTCTGCCACGGCGAGCCGGCGCCGTTGGCCCTCATTCGCCGCAAGCTGGAAGTGGGCGACGCGCTCGGTTCGGTCCCGCCGGACGCCCCCGCCGTTCCCCTTCAAAAAGACCTCGAAGCGACCCAGAAACGCCTGCGCTTCAAACCGACCGGCGAGAAGAAATCGGTGACGCTCGATCTCCGCAAAGAGACCGACCTCGAGCGCAGTCGGTTATTGCACCGGCTGGCGATCCTCGGCGTGCCGTGGGGCGTTCGAAGCCATGAAAGCGGGACCGGCACCTATAAAGAGGCCTGGACGCTGGATTGGCGACCCGAGTTCGCCGTGCGGATCATCGAATCCAATCGCTACGGCGGCACGGTTCCGGCGGCGGCCTCTTCAAAACTGACGGAGCACGCCGGCGGCAGCGACGGGCTGGCGGACCTCGTCAAACGATTGGACGCCGCCCTGCTGGCCGATCTGCCGGGGGCGGTGGGGTTGTTGGTGGATCGGGTGCGAGACGCCGCGGCGGTGGCGGCGGATGCGGCCGGGCTGGCCGCCGCGATCCCGCCGCTCGCCCGGGTCGCCCGCTATGGGGACGTGCGGGGCACCGCGGCACAGGATCTGTTGCCGGTGCTGCGGGGGATGCTGGAACGCTATTTCGTCGGCCTCCCGCCCGCCTGTCGGGCGCTGGACGACGAGGCCGCCGCCGCGGCGCTGGGCGGGGCGGCGGGCGTCCACGGGGCGCTCAAAACGCTCGAACTGAGCGAGGAAGCGGAGACGTGGCGCGGCGTGCTGTTCGCGCTCACGAACGAGGACGAAGTGCACGGCTTGCTCCGCGGCTGGGCGGCCCGCACGCTCTTGGAAGAGCGGGCGATCGACGCCGACGACCTCGCCCGCCGCGCCCGATTGGCGTTGGCCGCCGCCTCCGAACCGGCCGCCGCCGCGGCGTGGGTCGAGGGCTTATTGCGCGGCTCCGCGAAGGTGCTGCTCTACGAAGACGCGGTCTGGGCGGCGCTCGACGGCTGGCTGACCACGCTGAACGACGAGCGGTTCCTTGAAGTCTTGCCGCTGCTGCGGCGTTCGTTCGCCCACTTCTCCCATCCCGAACGACGGGAGATGGGCACGCGGGTCAAAGATCTCGACGGCTCCCCGAACGCTCCGTCCTCCAAAACCCTCGCCGCCGGCCCGGCCGTCGATGAGGAGCGGGCGCGGCGGGTGATTCCAGTTCTCCGAACGATCCTGGGGGCCGGAACGTGACGACTTGGAACCGCGACCGTCAGGGAGTCGGCTCTGTGCGGCCGCCGTCACCGGCGTGCAGCTCGAACTTCGTTCAACGTCGAGAGAGCCGGCTCCCTGACGGTCGCAGTTCCGTCCATTATCAATCGCAATAGAACCATGACCGAAGACGAACGTCGCCGCCGGTGGCGCCTGATCCTCGGCTCGCCCGCGGAGAAGTCCTGCGGGGAGCTGTCGCAGGGGGATGCGGGGATCGATGGGTGCCTCGCCGCTCTTTATGACGCCGGCGGATCCGGCGGAGGGGGGCCGGAC
>NZ_WTPX01000133.1 GCF_013036045.1 Alienimonas chondri | reverse complement strand
CCTTCCACGCCCCGCCGACGATGCGGGACGACGGCGTTTCGCCCCGCGGCGCCCGCAACCGCTCCGCCGGGCTGAGCGTCAGACCCCTCACGTCGCTCCGCCATCCACCGAGGACGCCGCGCTGCTGGACGTCTTCCCGCCGCCGACGGCGACCGCTCCCCCGGGACAAGAGGGCGAAACGCACTTCGAGACGACCTTCACCCCGACGGACCCGGCGTTGTGGGACGAACGTCTGAACGAAGCGCCGGTCTTCCATTTGGAGATGCGGCACGAACAGCAGCCGGAGAACTCGTTTCAACTGCGGCTCGGACAGGGCGGGCAGATTTATTCATTGCAGGGCCCGTTCGGCGAGAGCGTGCCGCCGTCGTGGCGGGCGCCGGGCGGAGCGCTGTCCCCGTGGAACGATGAGGTCTGGCAATTCGTCGCCGTCTGCACGCGCTATAACGGGCTGGATGCAATCCAGAAGGCCGGAAGCGTGCCGGAAGCGTTCGCGGAAGAACTTGAACGCAGCGGCTACCGCGATTCGTTCTTCATTCATAACTCCGGCGCGTATATCCCGGGCGACGCGGAGATTCAGTCGCTGTACTGCCCGTTGCTGGCGTCGGACTTCGATGAGAAGACGCGAACCGCTCGCATGCTGAACTGGGGACTCGTTCCGCAGGTAAAGACGATCCACCGTTCGCCGCTGCTGTATTACACGCAGGTGCGGGACGTCGGCGACGGCGTGATCGAACTGACGTGGGTCGTGCATAACTTCAGCGACCGAGAAGACGTGGTCTTCGATCACCTCAACGCCCCGTGGGGCGGCACGCGGATCAGTAGTCTGCCGCTCCGGTACGTCAGTTCGCCCACGGGGCAACTGCTGGAGCGCGAGGGGCTGCTGAGCGAACACGGCACGATCGACGTGCGAAAGACGGGCGGATGGAACCTCTCGACCGCCTCCGATGCGACCGACGCCCCCAGTCTGGCGCTGGTCTACGGGCGCGACCGACACCTCGTAGCCGAACTCGCCCGCCGCGACGCCGGCGAGCCGTACGCTCAGTTCAAGCACTCGCTGTACCGCGACTGGCGGGCCAACGCACCGTTCTACGAGACCCGGTGGAAGGACTGGGCGACCCGGCCGCCCAACTCCTTCCGCAACTACGACGTCTGCGAGATCATCCCGAAGCTGCGCATCGTCCCCGATTCGACGATCTGGTTCCGCAGCTATCTGGTCGTCGGTGCGAAGGAGAAGGTGATGGAGCAGGCGACGGCGCTCGTGGACCACGTCGATTACGGCCTGCTGCGATTTCCCCGCGCGTCGACAGCGCTGACGACGGCGTCTCTGCCGGCGACCGACGGCGTTCCCGCGGCGTCGTTCGACCTGTATTCCAAGCCCGTGTCCGGCTCGAGGCCGCTGTTCCTGATTCAGAACACGGAGACCGGCGCCGAGGTCGTCACCGGCGATCCCTATCGGTTCGTCAAGACGGAGCCGCTGGCGCTCTCGCTGCCGGAGACGCACCCCGCGGCGGATTATTTCGAGAACGCGGTCGGGTACTCGATGGACGAGAACCGCAGCGATTGGCGGGCGCTGCTGGGCTACGCGCTGCTCGAAGAGCCGGCGGAGCCGGGCTGGCGGCGGTTGTCCGAGACGCTGCCGAACGCGCGATTCCCAGCGCCGGGCGGGCGCCACCTCGATCTGTGGGTGAAGTCGCCGGCGGGGGAGTCCGGGCAGGACTAGGCCGGCTGGGCGGACGCCGCGAAACGCGGTGGACGCGGGCGGGGCGTGGTCCTAAAAACCGCCTTCGATCATCGTTCACAAGTCTCTCCGCCGCACCCTGATGTTTCCGCTCTCGCACCTGCTCAGTCGATTCGTCCAGGAAGGGACGCTGACGGTGTACGACGCCGACGGCGGCAAGCACGTCTTCGGCGGCAAGGAGCCGGGGCCCGTCGTCGCCTTCCGGCTCCACGATAAGAAGCTCTATCGCTCCCTGTTCCTCAAGCCGGACCCGTTATTGGGCGAGGCGTATATGGACGGCACGCTGACGTTCGGCGGACCCGACGGCGGTCCGGGGGAGAACGGCGAAGCGGCCGGCGCCGACGGGCTGCGGGACTTTTTGCAGCTGTTCAACGTCAACCGCTTCTCCTTCGTCGATCATCCCCTGCAGAAGACGCTCAAGCGGTTCTCAAAGGCGTTGAAGAAGGTTCGGCAGTATAACCCGGTCGGCAAGGCCCAGCAGAACGTCGCCCATCACTACGACCTTTCCCGGGAACTCTACGAATTGTTCCTGGATAAGGATCTGCAATATAGCTGCGCCCTGTTCGCCGATGAGGGGCAGTCGTTGGAGGACGCCCAGCGGAATAAAAAGCGACACATCGCCGCGAAGCTGCATCTGGCGCCGGGGCAGCGCGTGTTGGATATCGGCTGCGGGTGGGGCGGCCTGGCACTGTATCTGGCGAAGGAGCACGACGTGCGGGTCACGGGGGTGACGCTGTCCGTGGAGCAGTGCCGGGTCGCTCAGGAACGGGCGGAGAAACTCGGACTGACGGACCGGGTCGAGTTCTTATTGAAAGATTATCGCGATCTGGACGGGCCGTTCGATCGGATCGTGTCCGTGGGGATGTTCGAGCACGTCGGCGTGGGACATTACGAGGAGTTCTTCGCGAAAGTGAAGGCGTTGCTGACGCCCGAGGGGGCCGCGGTGGTGCATTCGATCGGCCGTTGCACCCCGCCGAGCAGCACGGGGCCGTGGCTGCGGAAATATATCTTCCCCGGCGGCTATTCTCCGTCGCTGTCGGAGGTGTTCACGCACACGGAGCAGGCCCGGCTGTGGGTCACGGACGTGGAGGTTCTTCGGCTACACTACGCGAAAACGCTGCGGGAGTGGACGGTGCGGTTTGCGGAGAACCGCGAACGGGTCGCGGAGATCTATGACGAGCGCTTCTGTCGGATGTGGGAGTTCTATCTCATCTGTTGCGAGATGGCCTTTGCCGAGGGCAACGCCATGGTGTGGCAGATGCAGTTGGCCCGCGACCGGGCCGCCCTGCCGCTGACGCGGGATTATATGTACGAGGGCGTCAACTCCGCCGCCGGCGATGCGGCCGAACCGGTCCGCATGGCCGCGTGAGGGACGTGCGGCGTGCCGTGGGAGCCGAACGTCGCGCGGGTGTCGCCCGATGCGAGGGGCGATAGAGTGCGAATCGCACTTCGGATTCGCCCCCATTGAGTTGAACCGCTCATGTCCCGCCTTGCTCTATCCGCCGGTCTGGCGGCCCTGTTGATCGTCCCGCCGGCGTTCGCCGTGGACGATCCCGCGGAGCAGTGGGTCGCCGTGGGATACGGCGGGCGGCGGATGGTCTCCGAGGACGGCATCCGCTGGGAGATCACGGAGGAATGGGCCGTCGACGGAAAGGACGACTCCAATAATTTAATGAGCCTCGCCCGGGGCCGAGGAATATACGTCGCCGTCGGCGGCGGCGGATGGTCGCGGGACACGCAGGCGGGGCACATCCTCGTCTCGGAGGACGGCCGGACGTGGCGTGAGGTGCATAAGGCCCCGAACCGCGTGAACCCGGTGGTGTACGGGGCGAACGCCGGCCCGGACGGCGCCGGTCGGTTCGTCGCCGGCGGCCCGAATCGCACGCTATTGTGGTCCGACGACGCGGAGACGTGGACTCCCGGGGCTCAAATCCCCGCGGACGACTTCCCCGATTGGGCGATGTGGTTCCGCCACGGCGCCTACGGCAACGGCACGTTCGTCTTCATGGGCGAAGGCGGCAAGAACAAGGACTTCTATTGGTGCGTGAATACGAAGGACGGCGAAGAGGCCCGCTTCCGCCGCGATCTCCCGCATTTGAAGGGGCTGGCCTTCGGCGCCGGACGGTTCGTCGCGGTCGGCCCCGGCGTGATCGCCACGTCGAAGGACGGCTGGGAATGGACGACCCAGTCGCGGCCGGAGGAGGACAAGCTGTCCTGGATCGTCTGGACCGGCGAGGAGTTCCTGTGCGGCGGCGGTAAGCAGAGCTACGCCTCCGCCGACGGCCTTGAATGGCGCCCGCATCCGGTCCGGCCGCGCGGTCATTTGAAGTGGTCGGACGGCGAACGTTTTATCTCCAGTGGGTGGCCGGGAAAGATGTTTTATTCGACGGACGGAACGAAGTGGGAGCAGGCGCCGGAGATGACCCCGAACGGCATCAACAAAGTCGTCCGGGGCGCGTCGCCGGCCGAGTAGCGAGGCGGGGCGGATTCGCCGGTTATTCCTCCGCCTCCTCCTCCGCGTCGGCTCTCGGCGAATCGACGGCGCCGTTTTGCTGCACCAGCACCTTTCGGGGGGCTTCGCCGCGCATCTCGATCGGTTCGGAATCGAGGCCGCTGAACAGGTTGCCGGTGAGGACCAGTTCCGAGGGCGATTCCAGCACGATCCCGCCGGCGAGGCGATCGCCGGGCAGCCGTTTGACCTCGCCGTCGCCGATATAGCTATTGGAGAAGTTATTGCCGCTGACGGTGATCCGCCCGCTGTCCGGACCGATCCGCAATGCGTCCCCCTGCATAATCGTGAACGTGTTGGCGCTGACGGCGCAGCCGTGGGCGTCGATCAGGTCGACGCCGGCGCCGTTGTGGGCGATGACGTTCGCCGAGATCGTGATCCCGTAGCAGTCCCGGTCCAGCGTCACGGCGGCGGCGGCGCATTCTTCGATCATGTTGCCGCTGACGACCGAACCGTAGGTGTTTTCAATGACCACGCCGCGACCGAGGTGGTCGTCGAGGTTGTTGCCGGTCATGCAGAGATTAAATGCATCCGTGCAGACGACCGCGTCCTGGTTCTCCTCGAAATGATTCGCGGAGACGACGATGTCGTGGCAGCCCGGCACGTTCAGCCCGGCGGCGGCGTTGTATGTGATGAGGCAGTCGGCGACGCGGGGGTCTTCGTAGCAGCGGTCCAGCCGCACGCCGTCGCCGCCGTGCTTCGAGATCGTCAGGCCGTGCAAATAAACCTCATTCACCCGCACCGCGAGCACGCCGGGGCCGCTGTTCGGGTTGCCGGTCACGCGAAAATCGGTCAATTCGACCCGCCATAACAAGTCAGCCGACTTCGCGTCCGCTCCGTCGGGATGGGCCAACAGGAGCGCCGGCCGGCCGTCCTGGTTGTCGTTGACGAGGTGCGTGGCCGGGCCGGCGCCGATGATGCGGGTGTCGCCGCGGGTGAGACGCAGCGGTTCGGCGAGGTGAAATTCGCCTGGCGGCAGTCGCACGACGCCGCCCTCCGCGGGAACCGCATCGAACGCCGCTTGCAGGGACGGGTAGTTCTCCGCGCGGATCTCCTCGCGGGCGCCCGGGAGGGAGGGGGCGGCTTTAATGAGGACCGCCTCGTCCTCTTGAACAGGCGCCGGGACGGCGGAGAGCGGTACGGCGCAGACGGAAACGGCCGCGAGCGCCGCCGCGACGGCGGCGACGGACTGGGGGATCGACACGGGAGCGACGTCCGATCGGGGAGGGGGCGAGACGGACTTCATCCTGTCGCTCCGCCCCTTCGTCGCAACTCAGACCGCGTCGCAACTTACTCCGCGGCCGGCGCCGGTTCCGCGATCGGTTCCGGCTCTTCAAAGTCGACCCGGGTGGCCCGGTCCACCCACCGCAGCGCCAGCCAACTGGCGGCGGCCCAGGTGGCCCCGAACGTCCAGCCGGCCAGCACGTCCGTCGGCCAGTGCACGCCCAGATAGACGCGGCTCGCCCCGACCAACAGCGTGAGGATCGTCGCCCCGATCACGAACGACAGCTTCCCGATGCGCGTCGGCTGCGACCGGGCCGCGAGCAGTCCCAACGTCAAATAAACCACCGCCGACATCGCGGAGTGTCCGCTGGGGAAACTGCGTGTGAAGACCTGCGTGGCATGCGGCACGAGATCCGGCCGCGGGCGATCGAAGCCGATCTTCATGAGCCAACTGACCAACGTGCCCAGCGCGATCGCCGTGAGCGTTGCCGCGGCGAGCTTCGGGCGGCCGATCAATGCGAGGTGGCCCAGTGCCGCGATCGTCAGCAGGGTCAGCGCCGTCACGCTGCCCAGCGCCGTCACGTCCCGGGCGATCTCCTCCGCCCAGTCCGGGCCGAGCGGGTCGGCGGCGTCCTCCATATTTCGGAGGGCCATCAACACCTGTCGGTCCACCGAGGAACTGTCGCCCTCGGTGACGACGTCCGCCAGTTGGACGAATCCGAAGATGCCCGCCCCCACGCCCAGCACCGTCAGGATCGTCTTGAGTTCATGCGTGAAAATCCAATGGATGAGGCGACGACACTGCCTCTGGAGGCGTTTCCACATAACTCGGAGGGCGTCAGAACATTTGGGGGCGGGGAGGGCAGGGTACCCGGCGGGCGTCGCGGCGGAGAGCGACCGAACGCCGCAGACTGTTTACGCTGGTCGACTTACGCTGATCGTCGTGCGGTCTCCCGGCTTCGTTCAGCCGTCCCGCTTCCCCCGCCCCGCCGCTCCCATGACGTCGCTCTCCCGTCGTAAGTTCGTGCAGTCCTCGTCCGCCCTTGCCGCCGGTCTCTCGATGACCGGCGGAGCCGCCCGGGCCGGTCGCGTTTCGGCCCCCGGCGGGCGGGCGGTGCGGGTCGCGGTGATGGGGATGAGCCGCGGACTGGACTTGGCGAAGGCGTTCGCGGGGCTGCCGGGGGTGACGGTCGCCACGGTGTGCGACGTGGACGCCGGCCGGCTCGATCGAGCGGTGAAGACGGTCTCCGCCCTCTCGAAGACCCCGCCGAACGCGGCGACGGACGTTCGCGAGGTCTTAAAGGATCCGGACCTCGACGCCTTGCTCGTCGCCGCCCCGAACTTCTGGCACACCCCCGCGGCGCTGCTGGCGCTGGAGGCGGGCAAGCACGTTTACGTCGAGAAGCCCTGCTGTCACACCCCCGCCGAGGGGGAACGGTTGGTCGCCGCGGCTCGCAAGACCGGGCTGTGCGTGCAGCACGGCACGCAGCGCCGCAGCGAACCGGCGATCGTCGAGGGCGTGGAGCTGGTCCGCGGCGGGGAGATCGGCGACGTGTTTCTGGCCCGCGCCTGGTACGCCAATGGCCGCGGTCCGGTGAACCTCGAACCCGCCTCCGATCCGCCGGCGTCGCTGAACTACGACCTGTGGCAGGGTCCGGCGCCGCGGGCGCCGTATCGGTCGGGATTAATTCCGTATAACTGGCATTGGTTCTGGGACTACGGCAACGGCGAACTGGGCAACAACGGCATTCACGCCCTGGACCTCGCCCGGTGGGGGCTGGACGCGGAGTTCCCCGAGTCCGTCGTATGCGCTGCCGGCCGCTACGCCTGGGACGACGACCAGCAAACCCCGGACACCTACCAGTGCGCCTGGACCTTCCCCGGCGGCAAGCAGATGACGTGGGAGGGACTGTCCTGCAATAAGCTCGGAGTGATGGGCGACGGGTTCGGCGTGACCTTCCACGGCAAGGACGGTTCGGTGCAGCTGACCTCCGGCGGCTATCGACTGTTCGACCGCCAGGGCAAAGAGACGAAACGCAGCGAAAACGCCGGCTTCGGCGAGATGGACGCCGCCCACGCCGAGAATTTCGTCGCCGCAATCCGGGCGGACGATCCCGGCCTGCTGCACGCCCCCGCGGACGTCGCCCATCGCAGCACGCTGCCCTGCCACCTCGGCAATATCGCGCACCGAGTCGGCCGCGGTTTGACCTGCGACCCGTCCACCGGGCGGATCTTGAACGACGAGGAGGCGATGGGCCTCTGGGACCGTGAATACGCCGACGGCTGGGAGCCCGTCGTCCCGGCGTGAGCGGGCGGTTATTAAGAGGTTATTGAGCGATCGGCGATCGGCTGTTTATTCGGGAGCCGGTCCGGCGGGGAGAGCCGTCGGATCGGCCCTGAAGAATTCGTACGCCCGATGCGGACGGGAGGACTTTCGCACGTTCAGCGGCGGACGATCGGCGAAGGCGGCGGCCCTCGCCTTCGCGATCGCTCCCTCATAATCACCGGCATGCACGTGCAATAAATAGCGGAGGCGCAGCGGCTGCTCCGCCGTCACCTGTCGCGGCGCCTCCCGGCAGACGGACGGCCCCATCCAGCCGTCTGCCCGCACATGCCAGCGAACCGGGGCGCCGGGATTGGTTGGATGATCGAACAGCGTCACGCCGGCCGGCACGAAGCGGAAATTCTCGCCCTGTCCGGCGGGGATCGGGCCGCTGTAGTCCATCCAGGGGTTCGGCTCGCCGAAGATCGCTTGCTCCGCGGTGCGTCCCGCGGCGTCCGTGAGTCGACCGTCGCCGAAGTGCTCGGAGACCGTTTCCGCAAACCGCACGCCCAACATCCCGAAGTTCGTTTGGCCCAGCGTCAGCGGTTCCTCGCCCGCGGGACGCAGGGCGACGTTCAATTCCAGCTCATAATCCCCTTCCGACAGCGGGCGGAGGGCGACGCTCAGATCTTGCGTCATCACCGCTTCGCCTGTCGGGCCGAACCAACCCAGACGGCAGGCGAAGCGCCCCTCGCTGAGGCCGCTTTCGATGGCGAGCCACTCGGTTTGGCGAATCGTGGTCGGCGGGTCGACCGACCAGAAATCGAGGCCGCCGACGTCGTGATGCGCGAACCAAATCCCGCGATGATGGTCGTGGTTCGGCGCGCCGGGATGCCCCATCCGCACCAGCGAACCGCCGTCCGCCGGGGCGTTGAGCGGATAGAAGTGCGCCCGGCCCGCGGCCGCGCCCGGATGCCACACGGTGCGCTCCTCGCCGTTCACCCGAAACGACACCCGGCCGCCCGGCAGCGGTTCGAGCTGCACGTAATCGCCGGACGAGTCGGCTGCGGCGGGGACCGCGGGCGGAGCGCCGAGGAGGACGCACGCGATCGTGAGGGCCGGGTTCATCAGCGACAGTCGATTGGAGGCGGGTCCGCAGGGTGGGCGCCGCCCGCCGCCGTCGCAATCGAACGCCGTCGCAATCGAACGCCGTCGCAAACGAACGCCGTCGCAAACGAACGCCGTCGCAAACGAACGCCGTCGCAAACGAACGCCGTCGCAATCGAGCGCTTAATCCGAGGGCACGATCTCCGGCTCCGCGGCGCCGTCCGCGCCGGCGCCCGGGGTCTTCACCCGCAGTTCGTCCTGCAGATAAAACTCGTCACGCCATAATCCCTCCGGGCCGACGATCATCAGCCCCATATCGCGGTGGACGGCGACGCGGGCGGACTCGTAATCGACATAGGTCGAGATGAGATCGTTCGAACTGTCCAGCAGGTTGCCGAGCGCCTGCAACAGGTCGAACTGGCTGCCGCCGCCGCCCGGGCCGTATTGGCTTTCGACGGCGTTATCGAACTGCACCGCGGC
Organism: Alienimonas chondri; assembly: GCF_013036045.1. Lineage (GTDB taxonomy): Bacteria > Planctomycetota > Planctomycetia > Planctomycetales > Planctomycetaceae > Alienimonas > Alienimonas chondri. Next base: position 3,587 of record NZ_WTPX01000133.1, on the reverse strand, counting down.
GATGCGGACCGCCTGACGGGTCGTCTCGAAGTTCTGCTTGAGCACCGCGATCTGCCGCCACGCGGTGCGGACGTCCGCACGCACGGCGTCCTCGGCCGCGATGAAGTCGCGTCGAGCCCGTTGGTAATCAATCAGCGCCGCCCGGTAGGCGTTCCGCTCCTGAATGCGATCCAGCGGGGTATCGAATTCCAGGCCGACGTTGAAGTCGCTATCGTCCAGGCGGAAGTCGAGCGGGGCGTTTCGACGGCTTTCGTTGTCGAACAACGGGCGGGTTCGCACGTTGCCCTCCGCCCGCAGGTTCAATACGCCCTGCAATGCGTTCGCGGCCAGTTCTAACTGTCGGCGGGCGTCCGTGACGGCGGCCCGCTGGTTCATGAGATCCAGGCGGTTGTCCAGCGCGAACTGCACGGCGGCCTCCAGCGGCATATCGAACGGGTTGAGCGCCAATTGTTCGACCCGCAGACCGGTCTGCACCACTTCCGCACCGCGGGCGTAGATGAGTAAATCCTGCCGGCTGACGCCGATGAGGTCCGCCACCCGCACCTTCGTCCGAGCGGAGACGTTCGGAGCGGAAAGTTCCTCCAGGGCCACTTCCAACTCCGCGACGCCGCGATTGAGATCGCGAAGCAGCGTATCGAGCGAGCGTTCGTCGCGATCGAGGTCGCGGCTGAAGCGGGCCTGTTGCAGGGCGTCCAATTCGCTCAGCCGGTCGTCCTCGAAGCTGCGAACCCGGACCAGATCCTCTTCAGACAGGGTTTGCACGATGGTCCGGGTGCGGTCGTACAGACGGAGGAGACCTTCGACGACCTCGGCGATCGCGTCCGCGGGGATCGCCTCGGCGGCGGCGAGGTTCTCCTCGTCCGAACCGATCAGGTTCAACGCGGACCACTCCGCGACGAACTCCTCGACGACCGCCTCGTTGTCCGTCAACTCTTTCTGAATGAGCTGGAACGGCTCCAGGAACGATTGATCCAGCGTGACGACCATATCCGGCGGCAGGCCGAGATAGAGTTTATAAGAGTCCAGATTGTCCTGCAGAGACGCTTCCGCCTGCCGCAGCCGGGTGATGAGGTTGACCAGATTGCTTTCGAGCTGGGACGCCGCGAGGGTGATCGGGTCCGTACGAATCTGGGTGACGACGTCCGCCGCCGTATCGCGGAACGAGGGATCGTCCGTGAGGGACAGCAGCGCGGCCTCCTCCTCCTGGGTCAGATCGCTGACCACCCACAACGAACCGAGGCTTGCGTCGTACTCGACCGCGCCGTTCAGCACGCCGGTGAAGGGCAGTCGGGTTTGCACGCGTTCGCCGGCGAGCAACCTCTCCCGCACGGTGGGCGGCGGACCGTCCGGGTTCGCCGCGCGTCCGGCGGGGCGGTTCAACAGTTCCGGGGGGAAGGTGTCGATGACGGCCCGCGGCAGCGCCGCGAGCGGCACCTTGAACACGTTCGGGCGCCGCGCGTCCAATTCGCGGCGGAGGTTCAACAGCACCTCGGTGCGGCGAATGTTGTCCTGCAGGTTATTGATGGTCTGCACCTGCGTGAGCAGCCCCAGAAAGCCGCCGCCCGGCCCCGCGGTGGCCGCGTCCGCGAAGAACGTCTTCCGGAATCGCGCCAGATCGCGCACGGCGTAGAGCAGGTTCCGCTCCGTCTGCGTCAGGGCTTCGAGCGTCACCTTCCGCCCGGCGCCGCGCAGCAACGGTTGAACGATCGAATAGCTGAGCACGCTGGCGCTGGCGCTGTCCGGCCCGGAACCGAAGACGTACAGCGTATTGTTCGCCAATTCGACGGCCCATTGCCCGCCCGCGGGCAACAGCCGTGAGACGCCGAAGTTGGAGCTGATCGTGCCGGTGTCCGCAGCCGGGCGACGCAGAAACTCCTCTTGAAAATCGACCCCCGGCGGCCCCCCGCCGATGCCGAGGAATCGCACGTCGAACCGGAATCGCTCGAACGAGAGCGCCAGCGCCGCGAGATAGACGTCTTCCAGGATCGTTTGATATTCCCGGTTGTGGATATAGGCCAGCTCGATCGCCCCCGGCAGGGTCAGATCGAAGACCGCCGGGAGAAACGGATTGCCGGCGTTGAGGTCGGAGCCGCCGAGATCCTCCGTCGGTTCCAGTCCGGCGTATTCGCCTTCGCCGGGATCAATCGTCACGCCGTCGCCGTCGCCGTCGCGAGAGATGGGCCTCTGATCGGACGGATCGCGGAGCGACGACGCCTCGTCCGGGTCGATCAGGCCGGCCTGATAGCCGGCGAGGCGGACGCCGTCGTCGCCGTCGCTCGTCCCTTCGTGGGCGGCCCAGGCCGCGTTCATCCCGGCCCGTGTGAGGCCGAACCGCTCCAGCCACAGGGGATTTTCGATGAACGGCGTGTAGCCGAACTCCTCGTGCCAGTCGTCGTCGCCCTTGATGCGACCGAAATCGCCCATCCGCTGCATGAAGACGTTGGCCGCGGGATCGTCCGGCGGAACCGGCTCGCAGTCCGGGTGATACGGGTCGAAGAATCGACTGCGGGGGTCGGGAATGATATCCAGCCGCGGCGGCGCCCAGCGGGGGTCGCCGCTTTTTTCCAGCGACAGGCCGTACGCCTCGGCGTCGGCGTTCTGACGCCAGAACGCCCGCCCGCAACCGATCGGGAGGCACGCCGTGGCGACCAGCAAAGCGACGCCCATCGCACGGCGGGCATCACCCGGGCGGAACGGCCGACAGCAGATGCGGCGGACGAACATGGGCAAAACGGCGGGAGGCAGGCAAGGAAAGAGTCTCCGGGAGTCGGGTGACTCGCGGAGACTCTCGGTGGTGCGTCAGAGGAAGTCGGGTCAGGCGACTTTGCGGCGTCGCCCGGCGTCGGCGTCCGTCTGCTGCACGCCGGCCAGCAGGCGGCCGAGCGATTCGCACAGGCCGTCCCGTTCCTCATGGGACAGGGCGACGCACAGTTCCTTCGCCGCTTCGGCCCGGGCGGCTTCCGCGTGTTCGAGGGCTTCGCGGCCCAGATCGGTCAGCAGCAAGACCCGCTTGCGACGATCGCTTTTGGGGTGCAGGCGATAGACCAGCTTGCCGGTCCGCATCCGTTCGACCAGCGTGGAGACGCTGCTTTCGCACTGACCGAGGGCCGCGGCGAGCTTCGCCTGGGTACAGCCTTCCGGGGAGCTGTCCTGCACGACCCGCAGGGCCATGTAGCGGGCGTCGGTCATCTTCATGCCGGCGAACCGGGCGTCGAGCACGCCGCGGACCCGGTGGCCCAGCTTCATCAGCGTGTCCAGCACGCGGTTGGCGGCGGCGTCGGCGGGGGAGAGGTCCGGGGCGGGAACGTCCCGGGCCGGGCCGATGCTCCCGGCGATCTGGGCGTAGTCGTCCCGGGAGGCCGGCTGAGCGGGGGCAGCCGAATCCGCCTGGCTGGGCTGGGCGGCGAACCGGTGGCCGGCCGGGATCGTCGCCGGGCCGGTCGAATGCGCGGCGGGCGCCGGATAGGCGGGCCGAGACGGCTGCGGAGCCGGAGCGGTCGGCCGGGCGAAGGGCACCACCGGCGGGTGAGCGGCGTGAGCGGACTGCCCCGAACTGTAAGGCGAACCGCTGACGACGGCCCCGCGAC
>NZ_WTPX01000132.1 GCF_013036045.1 Alienimonas chondri | reverse complement strand
GCGATGCGCGGCGCGGGCGACGCCCCGCCCGCGCCGCGCATCGCGACCGTCACCGTGGAAACGGTGCCCGCGGGAGCCGAGGCTTGGCTGATTCCCGTCGACGAATACGGCGACCCGCAACCGGACAAGCGGATCGACGCCGAGGGGCGGACGCCCGTTAGCATGTCGGCGCCCGTCGGCTGGTACATCCTCGGGGCGCAGGTGACGGACCTCTCGACCGGACGGCCGATCGAGAAGTGGCACGAAACGGAAGTGGCGCTGGGATACAAACCGCCGCGTCCGGGGGAGGACGACGAGGCTTTGCCGTTGGAGCCGCTGGAACTGTTCGGCTCCGTCGACCTGTTCGACGGCGAACCCGGCGAACTCGTCGTCGTCGAAACGCAAACCGTCACGGTTCTGCGTTTCGGCAAGACGGCCGACGCCCCCCAAGCGACCTACGAAGTCCCGCAGTTCTATGCGGCGGACTCGCCGCTCCGCGCTCAGACTGAGGAAATCCCTTACATCGTCGGCGACTCGTATACCGCCGCTCTCCGGCGGTTGCGGAGCCGCGGCCTGCGGCCCCCCTCGCTGGCGGAAGCGGAGGCGATCCGGGCGTCCGGGGTCGTCACGGACGGCGGACTCTCGCTCTGGACGTCGTCCCAGCAACCCCTGCTCCGGGGCGGCGCCCATGCGCAGGCGGCGGGGCTCTCGCTGTATTCCCACTCCCGAATGATGATCGTGAGCGGCGATAAGCGGCCGATCGCGTTACTCAGCGCCGCGAAGAGCGAATCGATCGGGATTCTCGGCGTTCGCAGCAAAAAGCCGCGGAAGGTCCCGGAGGACTTTCCGCGGCTGATCGCGCCGCAGCCCTGACGACGCCGAACCCGCGGGCCCGGCGCCGGCGGGCGATCGCTCGGCGACTTGCCGCTGATTCAGGCCGATTCGTGCGCTAGTTCTCGCGCCGATCGCTCGGCTTCACCTGGGCCCCCTCGGGACGAAGCACGTTCTGGGAGCGAACGAGGTAGACGTTCCCCCGATAAACGACGTCGTAGGAGTAGTCGCTGGTCTCGGCCGGACCGTTCACGGCCCGGCGACGCAGCACCGTGTTGTTCCGCCGGGCGAGGGCGGGAGCGCTTTCCGGGACGTTCGGATTGTTGCGATCGGCCTCAAAGCCGATCCGGCTATAAAACGCCGGCTTCTTGTTGTCGCCCTGCGGAACGAAGTGCAGCTTCACCAGAATCAGGGTGCGACCACGGGTAATCGCCTCTCCTTTGACGAAGTCCGGGGTGGTGACGTAAGCGGCCGTCGCGTCCTCGATCGTCCATTGATCCGTGGTTTTGATCGACTCCTTCCAGTCTCGCGGCCCCACGACTCGATACGGATCGGAGTTCCGGACGCGTTTCTCGACGGCCTCCGGTTTGAGTTCCGGCTCGGCCGCGGCGTCGCCGCCCGCACCGTCGCCGTCTGCTTTCGCCGTCGCCGTCACGGGCGCCGGCCACTCTTCGATGCAACCGTCAGGGCAGACCTCTTCGATCTTATCCTCGACGACGTAGGAGTCCGCGTACTCGCAGTTGTCCGGTTCGCCGGTCGAGTCGAAGCAGAGCGCCGAATAGAGTTCGGTGTAATACGCGGACGGGGCGCCGTTCTCCCCGGGGATTTCGTAGTAGGTAATCGGACATTCGCACTCGTAGATCCCCGGCGGTTGATAGCTCGCCGCGGCGGCGGCGGCGATCGTCGGGGGGGCGTAGCAGGCGAGAAACGCGGCGGCGATGAGGGGCACGGGCGGCGGGATCCTGTTGCGGGGCTAAGGGGACTGCAGAACGCCGGCGAGGCGCGCGAACAGAGGCATCCTGCTCCCAGAGCGGGATCGAGGACGAAAGAGGGTCAGCAACGCCGCCGAGCGACGCAACCGTCTCCGCCGAGCCGCTCTTCTCAGGACCGGCTTGGTCCGGGGGCGGCTTGGTCAGGCCGACTGCCCTGAGGCCATGCAGGCGGCGACGATCTTCAGGTCGTCGTAGCTGACCGTGCCGTCGAGGTGTGCGTAGATGGGGCGGGTACCCTCGCTTTACAGCACCGCCGCATCGACGGAGATCCGATCCGTCCGTCGTAGTGGGGAATAGGACTGGCGGCCGCCGGTTCGCGTTCAGCCTAGCAGCGGGCCGTCGACGTGGCTCATCATCTCGATTCGAATCGCCTGCAACCGCCGCAGGGCCTCCTGCCGGCCGAGCGATCCGACCGCTCGACCGCCCGCGTCGCGGCAAAGCCGCACGACGGTCCGCGGTACTTTTCTGAACTCCGAGTCCGGCTGATCGTTGATAGCCGACTCCAACGTTCCGGTCAGCAGGAGCGGCGTGTGCGAGGTACCGACCGACGTCGCCGTTCGCTTACGGCGGCACGTCACGGACGCTCCCTGAGAGACCAGATCGGCCACTTTCGCCTCGTCGAGCTCCAAGATGGCCACGATCAGTTGCTCGTCCAATTCCTCGAGGGTGGGGGTCGGCATTCGTCAGGGCGTGAGGTTTGAGGTCGTTAGCTCAGATTCGAGGCCATGCAGGCGGCGACGATCTTCAGGTCGTCGTAGCTGACCGTGCCGTCGAGGTGTTCGAAGGCGGGTTTGAGGCGTTGCAGTCCGCAGGCTTCAAACGCCTCCCGAGCCTTGCGGGCGGCGGCGGGGTCGACCCAGGTCGTCGGATCGTCGTGCTTCGTCTCCAGGATGTATTGCTTGAGATAACCGGCGGCGGTGCTGTCGGTGACGCGGAGCTCTCGGGCGGCGTCCTCGACGCCCATCCCGTCGCGGAACAGGGGGAACGCGGCGATGGCGTTGCGGCTGACGGCCCGCGTGCCGCCGAACATGCTGCCGGTCGTCGCGGCGGCCGAGGCGCCTTCCGGCGTCACGTCGGTCGTCAGGCCGTGCTCCGTGCAGAACGTGCCGATCTCTTTGAGGAATCGCTCGCCGAAGTCTTCCAGTTTCTTCGGCCCCACGCCCACGCACATCGACAACCCGTCCTCGTCGGTCGGTCGCCTCCGGGCCATATCCTTCAGGCTGGCGTCGTTGAAGACGATATAGGCCGGCTTGGCGATCTCTTTGGCGACCTCGCCGCGGACTTCGCGGAGACGTTCGAAGAGGTGTTCGTCCACGCCCTCCCAGTCGTCCGCGGCGCTGCTGCTGCGTTTGGGACGCTCCGCCGCGACCTTCTTCGCCGGGGCGAGCAGCACCGGCTTCTTCTCGCCTTTGAGAAGTTGCTGGCCGGCTTCGGTGATCTGCAACGTGGCGTACTCGCCGACCTTCGCCAGAAAGCCCTGGCCGACCAGTTGTTCGATCCAATCCCGCACCGCCTTCTTCGGGTGATCCGACAGCAGCCCGTAGGTGCTGAGGTCGTCATGACCCTTGGAGAGCACCGCTTCGCTTTTGGAACCCGTCAGCACCTCCGCGGTGTGGTTGCCGCCGAAGCGTTGGTTGAGTCGATAAACGCAACTGACGATCTTTTGACCGAGCAGCAACGGGTCGTCGACCGTTTCGACCTCGCCCAAACAGATGTCGCAGGCGCCGCAGTCGTCGGTCTCTAAATCCTGTCCGAAGTACCGCACCAGGGCTTTATGACGGCAGAGCGCCCCTTGGGCGTAGTCGTAGAGGGCGTTGAGGGATTGCTCCGCGTTCGCCCGCGGCTCGGGGGGCAGTTCGTTGAGTGTGCTTTTCCAAAACCGATAGTCGCCGGCCGCGTGCAGCAATAGACATTCGCTGCCGAGACCGTCGCGACCGGCGCGGCCGGCCTCCTGTTGATAATGTTCGATCGATTTGGGCATCCCCGAATGCACGACGAACCGCACGTCCGGTTTATCGATGCCCATGCCGAACGCCACCGTGGCGACGACGACGTCCGCCTCGTCCGCGAGGAACTTGTCCTGATTAGCGGACCGCTCCTCCTTCGTCATGCCCGCGTGGTACGGCACGGCTCGCACGCCGAGGCCGTTCAGCGCCCCGGCGGTCTCGTCCACCTTTTTGCGGGAGATGCAATAAATGATGCCGCTCTCGCCGTCGTGCCGTTTCACGACTTCGCGGATCTGGCCGAGCGTATTGGAGGCCGGACGGGCGCGAAACGTGAGGTTCGGTCGGTCGAAGCTGCCGACCAGATATTCCGGGTCGTTCAGATTTAATTGGTAGGCGACGTCCTCACGCACCTTCTGACCGGCGGTCGCCGTGTAGCCGTGCACGGCGGCGTCCTGGAATCGCTCGCGGAGCATGCCCAGCTGGCGATATTCCGGACGGAAATCGTGACCCCACTGGCTGACGCAGTGGGCTTCGTCGATCGCGACGAAACTGACGTCCAGTTCGGACAGGAAGTCCAACATCCGATCCGTGACGAGCGTCTCCGGGGCGGCGTAGAGACAGGCCAGTTCTCTATCCCGCAGCTTGCGGGAGACCTCGATCTTGTCCGCCGGCGCCAGGGTACTGTTCACGAACGCCGCCGGGACGCCGATCGCGGTGAGGGCGTCGACCTGATCCTTCATCAACGCGATCAGCGGGCTGACGACCACCGCGACCGCCCCGTCCCGCTGATGTCGCACCGCGGCGGGCGCCTGATAGCAGAGGCTTTTTCCGCCGCCGGTGGGCAGCACCACGACGCTGTCCCGTCCGGCCAGGCCGCACAGCATCGCCTCTTTCTGGAGGGGGCGGAAGCTGTCGTAGCCCCAGAAATCGCGGAGGACCGCCCGCAGCGCCTCCTCGTTCCCGCCGTGCGCATCGCTGCTGCCGGACGCCGTCTCCTCGCCGAGGGCTGCGTCGGTCGGGGGCGTGTCCGTCGGTTCAGCGGTCATGGCGGGATTGTGGGGCGGGGCGCCCGGTCGCTCAACCCGCCCCCGTGACGCCTTTCAGCAATTCGTCGGCGTCGCTTCCTGTCTGGGAGGAGCGGGGCAGGACGCTGAATTCTCCGCCGGGTTCGAGCACCACCGCCCCGACCTCGTTCCATCCGCTCATCCCCGCCGACCGCACCGCTCCGCGGACCTCGCCCTCGGTCACTCGTTGCTGTTTGAGCGCTTCGGAGAGCATCGCCCCGTCGTGGTACAGCAGGATGGGCTGGGAGAACGCCGCGTTGCGGAAGCGCTCGCTGCGAACCGCCAACCAATTGACGACGTACTGCAGCGCCAGCAGCGTGAAGACCGCGGCGGCGCCCTCGACCAGCGAGGTGTTCACCCCCAGCGCAATGCCGCCGACGATCGCCCCCTGGGCGACGGTCACGATCCAGTCGAAGTTATTCATCTGCCCCGCGGCCCGCGTCCCCGCCACGCGGAAGAACAGGGCGACCAGCAGGAACGCCGCGGCGCTGAGGGCGACGACCTTCAACACGTCCTCGGGGGCGGCCCACAGCCAGGCTCCGCTGGAAGACGAGCCGGGATCGTCCGGACTGAGGGAGCTGGGGTCGGGCATGGCGTGTTGCGGGGCGGGGGCGTCGGCGGCGTCGAGGTCCGGATGTCGGGGGGCGGCTCGCCGATCTGCTTTCCGTGCGACGAGCGAACCTACGGGTTACCGCCCTCGGGGGCCGGCTCGGCGTATTTGACGGGGCGCATCAATTCGGGGCTGTCGTTCCCGCGGCCGGACAGCACGGTGAGGGTGCCGTCGGCCTCCAGCACCACGGCGGAGACTTCCGAGAGGTCCTTCACCCCGGCGCTGCGGACCGCGGAGAGCACTTCGTCACGCGTCACCCGTTCCTGCACGAGTCTGTCGTCGAGGAACTTACCCTCATGAAACAGCAGCGCCGGCGAGGCCGCGACGAGGTCGTAGAACTTCGGATAGAGCGCCGACAGCTTCGTCACGACCCATTGGCAGGCCATCAGCACGATGAAGGCGACGAAGGCCTGGGAGAGGGTCACGGCGTCCGAGACCACCGCGGAGCCGAAAATGCTTCCGCTGGCGATCGTCACGATCCAATCGAAGTTATTCATCTTGGACGTCGTCCGCGTGCCCTGTAACCGGAACAGGCAGAGCGTCAGGACGTACAGCCCGACGCTGCTGACGGCGACGCGGAACAACACCGGCCAGCCTTTGAACAGGGCCTTCGGAACGAAGTTCTGAAGCAGTTCGTCCATGGGGGAGGCTCGTCGGAGGATCGGGGGGTGCCGGTCTATCCCATGTCGTCCGGCGTCGCCACGGGGGCGTCCCCGTCGGCAGCTCGGGCGGCGGCGGCGTATCGCCGCGTGAACGGCGCCGCCGTCGCGCCGTGGGCCAACACGCTGGCCGTGACCGCCAGCGTGACCGTCGGCCACAGGGCGGACAGCTCGTCGTGATACACCGCCGCGTAGTACAGCGCCGCGGCGCCGATCGGGCCGAACCACCCGGCGAACAGCCGATCACGCGGCTCCTCGAGATCGGGCAGCGAACTGGGCAGGAACCGCCCCAGCAACCACAGCCAGGGCGGGCGACGGAGCAGCAGCAGCGCCGCGGCGAACGCCGGTCCTCGCCAGCCGAGTTCGACCCACGCCTCCCACGGCAGCGCCGCCCCGAGCAGTCCGAACAACGGGAGCAGGAAGAACTCGTTGACGGCGTCCTGGATTTCGCCTTCCTCCTCCCGTTCCTCGCCCGGCAGGTTCCAGGCCAGCGCCAGCCCCGCGCAGAACGTCGCCAGGGAGCCGGAGACCTCCAGCAACCCCGCCGCTCCCAGCACCGCCAGCGTGAGGGCGAGGGCGAAGGCCAGCAGCCCCGTCTCGTCCACGTCGTCCGCTTTCTCCGACCAGTTGAGCATGATCGCCGCCGCTCCCCCGCAGACGGCGCCCATCACCGCGGCGCCGCCGGCTTCCCACAGCACGGCGGAGAGGAACCAGTCGCCCCACCCGCCCCAGTTCATCCCGGACCCGGCCATCCCGGACCCGGCGGCGAGCGAACCCGCCAAACCGGCCGCCGCGAGGGCGACCAGCGGGACGGCGAGGCCGTCGTTGGAGCCGCTCTCCGCGCTGATTGCATGCCGCAACCGTCCTGGCAGATGTTTCGTCGCGAAGTCGCCGGAGACGATCGCGCTGGCCAACACCGGGTCGGTCGGCACCACCGCGGCGCCGATCAGCGCCGCCGCCCATCCGTCGAATCCCAGGATCAGCCAGGCGCACAGCGTCGACGCCGCCCACATCGCCAGCATCCCCGGCCCCAGCAACGTGCCGATCGTCATCAAATGCGAACGCCGCAGCACGCACTTCCGCGGCAACCGCAACGCCACGCCCGTCACGCCGATCGCCAGCGTCAGCAGAGCCGCCGGTTCCATCCACGCCGCCAGTTCGCCCCAGGCCGTGGGATCGAACCACCCCAGCCCGATCGGTCCGAGGGCGACGCCGATCAGCAGCGCCAGCAACGGTCCGCTCAGTCCCGTCGTCCGCGTGATGCAGCGGTGAAACGCGGCGATTCCCAACACCGTCGCCCCGCCCAACAACAGGACGAGGTCCAGATCGAACGCCGCGGCGATCGACTCCACGTCGGCTTCGGCGGCAGATTCGGCGGCGGTCGGAGCGGGGAAGATCACCCCCGCATCACACGCGGTGCCCCGGCGTTCGACAACCGAGCGATCCGTTCCGGCTATCATGGCTTCGCATCTGCGTTTTCTGCTCCCGCCACTCGCCCCCCATCACTCGCCCATGGCCGACCGCGTCCTCATCTTCGCCGGTCCCGATTACGAAGACCTCGAACTCTGGTATCCCAAGCTGCGGCTCGAAGAGGCCGGGTATGAGGTGACGCTCGCCGGCGACGAGGCCGGCAAGAGCTATCAGGGCAAGCACGGCTACCCCTGCACGAACGACGCCGCGGTCGGCGAAGTGAAATCCGAGGACTTCGTCGCCGTCGTCTGCCCCGGCGGCTGGATGCCGGACAAACTGCGCCGCGACGCGAATGCGCTGCGGCTGCTCAAGGAATTCGACGCCGCCAAGAAGCCGATCGCCGCGATCTGCCACGGAGGCTGGCTCTGCTGCTCCGCCGACGTGTACCGCGGCGTCACCGTGACCGGTTCGCCCGGCATCAAGGACGACTGCGTGAACGCCGGGGCGACCTGGGTGGACGAGTCGGTGCACGTCGACGGCCACCACGTCACCAGCCGCCGCCCAAGCGATCTGCCGGACTTCATGGCCGGGTTGCTCGGGCTGCTCCGCGGCGAATGATGGCGGTCGGAGAACGGAGTTTCGCCCCCTCACCCCCGGCGCCCGAATGCTGACGCTCTCGCCTGCCCTCGCCGCGGCCCTGTTGCTCGGCTTCGTCCCCGACGAACCGATCGCTGCGCAGGACGCGACGATCGATGCATCGGAGCCGGCCGCACGTGCGCCGCTGGTCGCGCCGCGACCGGCGCGGCGCGTGGTGACCGAGGAACAGATCGCCGCGGCGATCGAGGACCTCGCCGCGGACGACTGGGCGACCCGCGAAGCGGCGAGCCGGCTGTTGGAGAACGCCCCCGCGGCGGTCCCGGCGTTGCGGGACGCGGCTCATGACGACGACGTCGAACGTCGCACCCGTGCGGTGGCGGCGCTGTCGGAGGGGCTGCGATTGTCGGTGCGACGCCGGGACACCTCGGCCGCGGTGGAGTTCATGCAAGGGCTCCTCGCCCTGAGAAACGGCGTGGAAGTCGAGGGGGAGGACGGTGCGGAACCGGCGCCGGCGGACGCGGCGAATCTGGCGAAGGTGTCGCTGGACCTGTTTCCCACCACCTTGACGACCGTGGCGATCGCCGAGATCCGTCGCCACGGAGCCGCGGTGGCGCGGACGGACCTGTTCAACCCGCGCTTCGGCCCCGCGTTCGGCGGCAGGGTGCAGCCGCAGTGGTCGATCGCCCTGGACGATCGCTGGACGGGCGGGGAAGCGGGGCTGCGGCACCTGCGTTCGATCGCCAACCTCAGTCAGGTGCACCTCACGGACGACTGCCCGATCCCGGAGAACGCCCGGGCGGACCTGCTCGCGAAGAAGTACGGGAACTTCGAGGTCGAACGCCGCGGGAAGGCGTTTCTGGGCGTGTCGTTCGGCACCGCGGGGGCGGGCGGCTGTCGGGTCGATCGCGTGACGGCCGGCGGTCCCGCGGCCCTTGCCGGGCTGCAGCCGGGCGACGTGATCGTGCAGTTCGGCGAGACCCCCATCAACACGCCCACCGCTCTGTTGGACGCGATCCGCGAGGAGGGCGTCGTCGGGGAAGCCTCCGACGTGACCCTCCTGCGCTTCGGCGAGAAAGACGCGATCGTCGTGCCGGTCACGCTCGCCCGTTGGCCGGATCGCCCGCTGACCGACCCCGAGCCGGCGCCGCGGTTCCCCTTCCGGCCGCAACCGATGCCGAACTTTATGCCGCCGAGGCCGCCCGCCGCCGACGATGAGGCGCCCACGCCGGCCCCGCCGCAGGCGGAGCCGATGGAGGAGGGCGACGATCTCCCGTCGGTTCCCCCGTTCGGCCCGGACGTTCCCGCCGAACGCATCCCGGGCAACGGCGACCCGGCGGACCTCGGCGACACCGAAGATTGACCGCCGCCCCGTGCTTCCCGACGCGCTTCCCATGATGAAAGGCGCTCGCCCCGGCGAGCCGGGGTTGGTCGTGCTTGCCAGTCGCTCGCCGCGTCGGCGGGCGTTGCTGGAGATGGTCGTCCCCGCGGAGCGACTGCGGACGCTCGCCCCGACCGATCCCTCGGAGGAATCGCTGGAGGGGCTGAACACCTGGCGGGAGATCGAAGCGGGGATGGGGCGGGTCGCCGCGGCGAAGCGGGACGCCGTGCTGGCTCGCATCGCCGCCGGCGACCCCGCCGACGACGCCCCGAACGAACCGCTGGCCGGTCGTTGGACCGCCGTGATCGCGGCCGACACCGCCGTGATCGCCGGGGAAGCGGGCGGCGCACTGGTCGATGGATCGCTAACGGTTCTCGGCCAACCGCCTGACGAGGACTGGGAGGCGACGGTGCGCCGGTGGTTCCGCAAGCACTACGTCGGCCGCACCCACGTCACGGCGACCGCGGTGAGCGTCGCGGTTCGCGGGCCGGGCGATCCTCAGTCCGAAAACGGTCCTGCGAACGCCGGAGCGATCCGCACGGCGGACGTGCTCGTGCACAGCCGGATCACGGTCCGGGCCGACGCGGAGCGGCACCTCGATCGTCTGTTCGCCGCCGCCGAACCGCCCGGCCGCGCCGGCGGGGTGGCGATCGCCGGTCTGTTCGGCGCGTTGCTGGTCGAGCGGGTGGACGGCAGCCTGTCGAACGTCTCGGGCCTCCCGCTGCGGGAAACGCTGGATTTGTTGGCCGAACTGGGCGTCGAGTTGTGAACGCCGTCGTCAAAACCGACCGAGCGTCCGGGACGCTCTCGCGCGACGCCCACGCCGACGGCTTCGTCGTCGGGGGGCGCCGCTTTGATAGCCGCTACGTTCTCGCCCCGCTCGCCGGGTACACGCACCTCGCGTTTCGCACCGCGGTCCGCGAACTCGGCGGGCTGGGGCTGGCGACGACGGATCTCGTCCTCGCGTCGCATCTGCTCACCCAGACGAAAAAGAGCCGGGAACTCCTCAAGACCTCGCCCGCGGATCGCCCGCTGAGCGTGCAGATCTTCGGTTCCTCCGCCGCCCAGATGGCCGACGCGGCTCGCTGGCTGGAGGATCACGGCCGGGAGGGCGTCGATCTGAACATGGGCTGCCCGATGGCGAAGCTGACCGGCTCCGGCGGCGGCGCCCGGTTGATGTGCGACGCCGGCGGGGCGGTCGCGCTGGTGAAGGAAGTCGTCGACGCGGTGTCGATCCCGGTGACGGTCAAGCTGCGGCTCGGGTGGGACCGCGAGAACCAGACGGCCCCGGCGCTGTCTCGAGCGTTTGCGGAGGCCGGCGTCGCGGGCATCACGGTGCACGGGCGAACGCGGAGTCAGGGGTTCCGCGGCACGGTCGATTTGTCCGGGATCGCCGCGGTCGTGCAGGCGGTGGACGGCATCGTGCCGGTGGTCGGCAATGGCGACGTGCGCGTCCCCGCCGACGCGGAACGGATGCGTGCCGAGACCGGCTGCGACGCCGTCGCGATCGGCCGCGGGGCGCTGGCCGACCCGTGGATCTTCCGCCGACTCGCCGACCGCGCCGCCGGCCGATCGGAGCGGCTGCCGACGGACGACGAAAAGCTCGCCTTCCTCCGCCGGCACTTCGCCCTGATGCTGGAAGACCGCGGCGAGTACGCCTGCGTGCTGTTCCGCAAATTCGCCGCGTGGTACGGCGCCGTCCTCGGCGTGCCGGAGGATCTCGAAGACAAGCTGCGGCGCTTCGAGACGCCCGAGCAATTCGAGGCGATCTGCCAGACGCTGGAAGGCCGCATCGGCGAGCGAATCAGCGACGTCCCGACGGCCTTTGTGAAAGTCCCCAACGGTCCCGTTGAACGGTGGTGACCGACGTGCGGTCGCGGTTGGTAAACTGTTCGCCATGAGCGCGACCCTCGCACCACCCGTCGTTCCCCGCCGGCCTGATCCGCAGCCGCCGACGGACCCCCGTAGATCGTCGATCACGAGCGCGACGATCCCTGCCGTCACCTTGGAAGGGGACGGGATGATCGTGGTGGAATCTCGGCGATTGTCGCACGGCCCGGTCCGCGTCGCCGGACCGCGGGGCGTCGTGACGATCCCCGCTTCCGCGGCGACCGTGGAGGGCTTCCGCCGCTGGACCCGCTCGGATGAGTTCCCGGAACAGGCTCGTATCGACCTCATCGCCGACCGGATCTTCGTCGATCTCTCCATGCAACGTCACCAAGCCCACGCCCTGCCGAAGACGGAGATCGTTCGTGTGCTTGCCAACTTGCTGGTCGAGAGCGGCCTCGGCGAACTCGCCAGCGACGTCACTCGGGTGTTCCTGCCGGACAGCGGAACTTCCTTTGAGCCGGACGTCGTACTCGTCTCTTTCGAATCGATCGAATCCGGCCGCGTGACGGAGACCGCGGCGAAGGACGGAGCCGACGGCGTAGAGTTCGTCGGGTCGCCGTCGCTGGTCGTGGAGGTCGTCAGCCCGTCGAGCGTGGGGAAGGACACCGTCGATTTGCCGGCCGGCTGCTTCGAGGGCGGCGTCGGAGAGTATTGGCTCGTCGATTGTCGAGATGACGAAGTCGAGAGCGTCGGCTTTGTCGTACACGCCCGCGGCGAGGCCGGCTTCGAGGCCGTTGAGCCGGACGCCGATGGCTTCGCCGCCTCGCCCGTTCTGGGAAAAGCGTATCGGCTCTCCCGAGACCGCGGCCGGCTTGGACGATGGGCGTATCGTCTTGAAGAACGCTAAGTTTGCTTAGGACGCGCCGCCTTCGGACAGGGGCAAAGCGGGAGATCACTCCCCCGCGATCACGCCTTCCTCGGGGCTGCTGGCGGTCGCGTAGAGCTTGCGGGGGATGCGGCCGGCTTTGAACGCCAAGCGGCCCGCGGCGCAAGCGTGGCGCATGGCGTGGGCCATCGCCAGCGGGTCGGCGGCGCCGGCGATGCCGGTGTTCAGCAGCACGCCGTCACAGCCCAGTTCCATCGCGATCGCCACGTCGCTGGCGGTGCCCACGCCGGCGTCGCAGATCACGGGGTAATCCGGATCGCCGTCCTTCAGATACTCCAGGCAGATCCGCAGGTTGTTCGGGTTGAGAATTCCCTGACCGCTGCCGATCGGCGAGCCGGCCGGCATCACGCTGGTGGCGCCGGCGTCCTTGAGCCGCTTCGCCGTGACCGGGTCGTCGGTCGTGTAGCACAGCACTTTGAAGCCGTCCGCGACGAGTTGCTGCGTCGCTTCCAACGTGCCGAGCGGGTCCGGCAGCAACGTCTTCTTGTCGGCGAGGACTTCGATCTTCACCCACTCCGCCCCGGGGTTCTCCAGGCCGTCGAGGATCTCCCGGCCCAGGCGAGCGACGCGGACGGCGTCCTCCGCGCTGAAGCAGCCCGCGGTGTTGGGCAGGATCGTGTAGCGGGACAGGTCGAGGTAATCGAGCAGGCTCCTCCCGGCCGCATCGATCAGCCGTTCGCGACGAACGGCGACGGTGACGACCTCCGCCCCGCTGGCGTCCAGACAGGCGACCATCTGCTCCGGCGAGGCGTATTTGCCGGTGCCGACGATCAGCCGACCGGACAGCGTGTGGGAGCCGAGCGCGAGGGGGTCGGGGGAGGGGGCGTCGTTCATGGG
>NZ_WTPX01000131.1 GCF_013036045.1 Alienimonas chondri | reverse complement strand
GGGCGGGGGCGATCCTTCGGGGCGCCATCATACGGCCGGTCGGCGGGCCGGCAGCCCTTCGTTCATCGCCTGACAGTTCGTGATGGGGAACTGCCCGGGGATGGCCGGGTCGAAACATCGTTAGATTCGAGGCTCACGCTCACCTTTGGACCGGCTCGATGCCCCGCCTGCCCCGCTTTGCGTCTCTCGTCGGCTTGGTGCTCGCCGTCGGCGTCGCCCTGCTGCTCCCTGCCCCCGCGACGGGACAGGATTTCGACGACCTCATCAAAGGGTTTAAGGAACTCCGCGACGTCAAAGAGCGGTTTGAGGATCTGGAAGAGAAACTCGATCGCGAGCGGGACCGGATGCGCGAGCGCGAGCGGGACGCAGAGGCCCAGCGCCGCAATCCGCCCGACGTCCGCCCCGGGACTCCTCCCGCCGGCGGTCCGTCCGGCCTGTACGGTCCGAATCCCGCGCCGCGGCCCGCCGGATCGGCGGAGGCGCCGAGCCAGTATGGTCCGGGCTGGTACGGCCCCGCCTCGCCGTACGCGCCGCCCGGATCGCCGGGCCTGTCCGGCGGCGGGCCGTTGAGCGGGGGAACGAATCCGCTGCTCGGGCGACCGAATCCCGGGTTCGACGCCCTCGCCGCCGCGGACCCGCCCGGGACGGCGGACGCGGCGGTCTACATCATGCGCAACCCCACCCTGCGGACCGGGCGCTATCAGGTCACCGGCGTTCCCGGCGGGCCGGTCGCGGTGCAACCAGTGCCCGAGCAAACGAACGCGGCCTCCTTCGACCAGAACGTCGCCCGCGGCCTGCGGGACGCCGCAGGCGCCCAGATCGTCGCCCGTCAGACGTTGAATGAGATCGCGGACAAGTTGCAGGACGTGCGATACGCGTTGCGCCGATCCGGTTCGGACTTCCCCGGCGGAACGAACGCGGCACGCGGACTGGCCGATCGCGCGGAAGACGCGGCGGCGTCGACGGTCGCTCTTGCGGAAGCGTTCCGACCGGAAAACGCGACCTTTGTTTCGATTCGGGAGTTGGGCGCCGACGGCCCGAACGCCGTCAGGTTGGCGGTCTGGTCCGATCGCGATTACGCCCGGTTGGAAGCCGCCTTCCAGGCATTCGAAGCGACGGTCCCCCGCTTGGCCGGGGACCTGGCGAACGCTTCGCCGTACCTCAGTCAGCGGGCGGCGGAGATCGATCGGCTGCACCTCGCGGTGGACGGCTGCTTCGACCAATTGCGGGGGGTGCGGGGGCGGTTGCCGCAGCCGGGCGGGCCGTTGGGAGCCGGAATCTTGAACCGACGCCCCGTCGGCGGAGAGGAGCGCCTGCACCTGTTTGCGCTCGCCGCGCGGCTCACGGAGCGAACCGCGGACCTCGTCGACGCCGCCGCCGCCGACCCGTTATTGGGCTTGCAGGCGCGCATTCGAGCCGCGTCGCTGTTTGACGGGGCGAACGCCGCCAGCGACGACCCTGTCGTCGCGGCGACCCAGGTTGAAGGAGCCTCGCTGGCGCTCGCTGCCGCCTTGGCCGAGGGAGCGGACGGAGAAACCGTGGCCGCCGCGGACGTGGAGTTCGAACGAGCTTGGTCCGAGTGGCAAACGATCTTTGAGGCGTCGGTCGGCCGGACCGGCCCGACCCCGGAGACGCAAGCCGCCGTCGCGGCGATTGAGGAGGTGCACGATGCGCTACACGGCGCCGTCCCGGCAGCCCCCGGCGGGGGGAACGGCGGCGGGCAGAATCCGGCGGCCGCGGCGACGCGGCTGGCGACGTCCGCCGCGGACTTCGCCCGTCAAGCGCCGCAGCTCAATCTGGACGCCCTCCGCCGAACGAACCGCAATCAGTTCCTCACCGCGGCGAGCGGGCTGTCGGCGGCGGCGGGGTATTACGCAGCCGTGTCCTCGAATGCGCCCGTCGGTTCTCCCGGGGAGCGCCGGGCCCGCGGGGTGCTGGAGGCGTCGATCAATGACGTGGCCGACGGATTGAACGAGTTGACGGCAGGCGGTCGTGGGGACGCCGCGGCAAACCTCGCCCGCGGGCTGCTCGCCGACCTGTCCTACTGGCAATCGGCGGTGCGAACGCGGGAGTAATCGAAGCCGGCTTCCGCTCGCGGCCAGCGACGCGAGCCGCAGCCGGGCGACATCGATCGCTCGACGGGACCCCGGCTCGCGCCTCGGACTGCCGCGGCGTTCACAGCGTCTTCATCTGGAACATGCGGAAGCGGACGGTCAGCGGGTCGCCGGAGTGCAGTTGCAGGCCGATCAGCCCCTCTTTGCGGCCCTCCGGGTCGACGAGGTCCACGCTGGGTTCGCCGTTGATCCACGTCTGAATGTGGTCGCCCTCCGCCCGGATGCGGTAGAGGTTCCATTCGTTGGGCATCACGGCGTCCTCGGCGGCTTCGTGGTCCGGGTTCCCCTTGGCGGGATAGAGCAGACCGCGGGCGCTTTCCTCGTAGAGCTTGCCCCACCAACCGGCCGCGGCGTCGGCCTGATAGCCGCGCATCTCGCTGTCCAGGCCGGGCGTTTCGCCCTCCTCCGCATTCTTGAGGAAGCGTTCGCTGCGAAACTGGACGCCGCTGTTCGCCTCGTTCGGGGTGAGCTTGATCTCGAACGACAGATCGAAGTCGCCGAACGTGCGCTCGGTCGTGAGGAAGGTGTTGTGATCCAGCCCCGGCGAGGTCCCCACGATGGTCGGGACGCCGTCAAGTTCCTCGACCGTCCACAGCCCCGCCTCGCCCTCCCATCCCGCCAGCGTCTTGCCGTCGAACAGTTCCACGGGCTGCCCGACCTTCGGCGGGGCGTCCTCGGTTTCTCCGGGCGGCTCGACCTCCGCGGTCGGCAGTTCGGTGGACGGGGGATCGTCGGTGCAGCCGAGGCTCACGAGGCCCGGCAGCACGGCCAACAGTACGGCGAACCGGGAGGAAAACGGCGGGACCGGGGGCATCTCAGCTTCCGAACGGGGCGAGTCACGAACGAAGCCAGCGTACCGGATCGCCGGGAGCCGGACCGCTTCGCACGAACCGGGTTGACGGGACGCGGCGCCCAGATGGATACTCTCCAACAGAGAGTCATCCCCATGCCGCTTTCCCGCTCCGCCCCGCCGCCGGACGTCGACGACCTGATCGGGTCGCTCGGCACGCCCTTTGGGTCGGCCGAGCTGTCTGTGCTGCGGCGGCAGGTCGCCGCGGTGCGGGCGGCGAGTCAACGGGCGGGGACGTTTCGCGGGTTTCGCTCGTTGACCGTGGGGTTCAGCGCCGTCGCGGCGGTGGCGACGGGCTGGTTCGCTCCGCTGCCGGAGGAACTTGTCATCATCGACGGCGTGCCGATCGTCTACGCCCCGGACGCTTGGGTCGTCGTCGCGGGACTCTGCTTCGCAGTCGCGGCGGGGGAGATGCTGTGGCGGGCGAAAGGGTCGTCGTACGGCTTGGCGATGGTCTGGACGGCCGCCGGTCAGTTTTTGCCCTGCGTCGCGGCGGGAGCGGCGGTGACGTTCGTGGCTCAATACCTGCGTCCCGAGCTGCTCCTCAACCTGCCGGGGCTGTGGGCGTTGCTGTTCGGGCTGGGCGTGTGCAGTTGCGCCCGATTGTTGCCGCGGGCATTTTGGGCGATCGGGGCGTGGTATCTGACGGCGGGGTGCATCGGTCTGGCGGCGCCGCGATTGGGAGCGGGGATGTGGTTCCTGCCGGCGGTGTTCGGCATCGGACAGGGGGCCACCGCCGGCCTGCTCTACCTTCTGGTGGAACGCCCCGAACGCCTCGCCGGCCGCCATGAAGGCTGGGGCGAACTCGACGACCCGGCCGATTTGTTCTCCGCGTGACCCGATGACCGCCCCCAAGAAGCGCCGCCGCCCCGAGAAGCTCTCCGACGGAGAGACTCTGCCCGCTGAAAACGCACGCCCTCACTCCGCTGCGACCGGGCCGGCCGCCCCCGGGCGGTTCGACTACGCCGGCCTCGACCGCGTGCTGCACGAGCGGGCGCGGTTGGGGATTCTCACCTCGCTCCTCACCCACCCGGACGGGCTGCTGTTCGGCGAGGTCCGCGATCTGTGCCAATTGACCGACGGGAACCTCAACCGGCACCTGTCAGCCTTGGATGAGGCGGGACTGGTCGAGTTGTGGAAACGGGGCGCCGGGCGCGGTTCTCGCACGCTCTGCAAACTGAGTCCCGACGGCCGCGTGCGATTCCTCGCCTACCTCGCAGAGTTGGAACGCGTCCTCGCCGACGCCGCCCCCGCCGCCGAACGCGATCCGACGCAACTGCGGTTCGCAGGCTAACCCCGGCGTCCCCGTCCCCTTCTGAACGGCTCGATATGCAGCATTCAAACGCCCTCCCCGCGCCCGATAACTCTGCATTGCAGAACAATAACGAGAGGCTGCGTGTCGTTCGCGCCTGGGCGATGGGGTTTTGCTTCGGGGTGCGGGATGCGCTCGCGGCGACGCGGGCGGAGCGGGAGCCGTCCGCGGTCACGGTGCTGGGGGAGCTGGTGCACAACGCGGACGTCACGGGCGAGTTGGCCGACCGCGGGTTCCGCTCGCTGCCGGGACCGGGGGACGCGGCCGCGGTCCGCACCGCCGCGGCGCTCGTCACCGCGCATGGCGCCAGTCACGGCGACCTCGCTTCGCTGCGGGGAGCGGGGCTGCGGGTGATCGACACGACCTGCCCCCTGGTCCGGCGGGTGCAGGACGCCGCCGCGGAGTTCGCCGCGGAGGGGCGGTTCGTGGTGGTCGTCGGCGTGCCGGGGCATGCGGAGGTGAACGGGGTCATCGGCGATCTTTCGGAAGAACAGTTCGTCGTCGTTCGAGACAAATCGGCGGTGCGATGCTGGCCGTGCAACCGGCTCGGCGTGGTTCAGCAGAGCACGACCGACCCCGCGACCACCGTCGCGGCGATCACGGCGGTGCAAAGGCTCAATCCGCAGGCGGACGTGGCGGTCGCGGACACCGTCTGCAAACCGACGCGCGACCGGCAAGCCGCCGTGCAGGAATTGTGCGAGACGCTGAAACGGCAGTCCCCGCAGTTCGGGACGCCGACGGTCGTGGTGGTCGGCGGGAGGAACTCGCACAACACCGCCCGACTGGCCGCACTGTGCGAAGCGGAGGGCGTGCGAGCCGTCCGCGTCGTCGGGGCGGACGACCTGAACGCCGCGGCGTTCGCGGGGTCGACCGTCGTGGGCCTCACCGCGGGGACGAGCACCCCGGATGCGACGATCGACGCCGTCGAGCGCCGCCTGCAATCGTTCGAGACTCGCCCCCCATTTGCAGATAAGCTCTGCAACACAGACCGAAAGCGAGACTGGCGGCGGTGGTCAGCGGGGGAATGGACGGCCTATTTCCGGGCGAACGGAGCGCGACGCGACGATCCCGCGGACCCGTGGGCGGTTCCCTGGCCCTGTGCGCCGGGCGAGACGCGGCCGACGTTGTCCGCGGCGGAGCGAGCCGCGGTCGTCGAGTCGATTCGCATGTTTCAGCTGGGCGAGAGCGGCACGGGTCGGTTCCTGCTGCGATGCGCGGCCGCTCACGTGGCCGCGGGCGGCGACGCGGACTATCCCGACGCCCTGCGGGAGTTCCTCGCCGAGGAGAACCGCCACGCGGCGGAACTGGGACGGTTCCTCGATGCGGAAGGCGTCCCGCGACTGCAACGCGGCGAGAGCCGGGCGGCGGCGGCGTTCCGGGCGGCGCGGCATCTCATTCCCGCCTCCGAAGCCGGGTTGGAGTGGGCGATCGTCGTCCTGCTGAGCGCGGAGCGGGTCGCGCTCGCCTATTACGCGGCGCTGCGACAGGCCACCGCTTCCCCGACCCTGCGGACGCTCTGCCGCAACGTCCTGCGGGACGAAGTCTGGCACCTGCGATTTCAGTCAGACCGGTTGGCGACTCTGCGGGCCGGGCGCGGCGCCGTCGGTCGGGCGCTGTCGCGGGCGGTGGAGGGCGCCGCGCTGTTCGCGGCCTGTACGGTCGCCTACCTCGCCCACCGAGCCGTGTTTCGCCGGGCGGGCATGGGGTGGCGGGCGGTGCGACGACGCGCCGGGGCGTCGGTCTGAAGCGGGGAACCGACTTCGAGGAACGCCGCGAACCGGGCCGCTTTGACCGCTGTGCGCGGCCCGGACACAATCGCAAGCGCAGATGCCTTCGATTCCCCCGAGCACAGAGCGATGAGCGACCTCGTCACACCGGCGGTGAGCCGACTGGGCGTCTCCGAGGGGCGAGCGGAGGACGGGCCGGGCCTGCTGCTGGAGGCCGCTCCGGAACCTCTGCCCAAGGTGGATCGCCGGAGGGCGGTCCCCGGTGAAAAATCGGGCGATCTCAAAGCCTGCCGAGACGCTCCTCTTGAAGTTCCCCCGAAAGACGTTCTTTAAATATCATGATCGCCAACCCGGTATGAGTACAGAAACGGCGCCGCAGTCGATCGCGGCAATCAAGTCGGAACAGCTGCCGATTCCCGATCATCAGTTGCACGGCTGGACTCATTTTCTGGGCCTCTACGCGGGCGAACACGTCGCCGCGACGGAGTTCGTCATCGGGGCGACGTTCGTGGCGCTGGGCGCCGCGACGCAGGACATTTTGATCGGCCTGTTGGTCGGGAACGTGCTCGCAATCCTGAGCTGGACGTTGATCACGGCGCCGATCGCGGTCCAGACCCGGCTGAGTCTCTACACGTATCTGCATAAGATCGCGGGGGACTCGATGACCAACCTTTATAACTGGGCGAACGTCCTGATCTTCACGGTGATCTCGGCAGCGATGATCACGGTGTCCTGTTCGGCCGTGCGACTGTTGTTCGGCATCCCGGCGCAGTTGCAATGGTATCCGACGGACGGACTGTTCGTGCTGATCGTGCTGGCGGTCGGGATGATCGTCGTCGTGGTCGCCATGTACGGCTTCAACGCGGTCGCCGAATTTTCGAGCATCTGCGGTCCGTGGCTGGTGGTGATGTTCACCAGCGGGGCGTTGGCGCTGTTTCCGGCGCTGGCGGACTCGGTCCTCGGCCGCACGCAACTCGCGGGGTTCGGAGACTTTCTCGCAATCGGCGATCATTCCATTTGGACCGGCGTGAACAGCGAGGGGGAACCGGGAATCGGCCTGTGGGAAGTGATCGGCTTCGCCTGGGCGGCCAATACGATTACGCATTTCGGTTTGATCGACATGGCGCTGCTACGCTACGCCAAAAGTTCCTTATACGGGCTTTGCAGCGGCGCCGGCATGTTGTTCGGCCATTATATCGCCTGGATCGCGGCGGGCATCATGGGGGCGGGGACGGCCGTCCTGCTGGATTCCTCGATCGTCGAGCTTGATCCGGGCGACGTGGCGTATCGGGCGTTGGGACTGTCAGGATACGTCATCGTGATCATCGCGGGCTGGACGACGGCAAACGCGAATCTCTATCGAGCCGGTTTGGCGGCCCAAGCGATTTTTCACGACTACTCTCGGCAGAAGGTCACCTTCACGGTCGGTTGCGTCACCGTGGCGATCGCCTGTTTCCCGTTCGTCTTCAGTCAGATGTTGCCGTTGTTGACCTACGCGGGGCTGCTGGTGGTGCCGGTAGGCGCGATCGTCTTCGCGGAGCATCAGCTCTTTCCGCGCATCGGATTGACCCGGTACTGGGCGACGTATCGCCGTTTGACTCATAGCACGCCGGCCGTCGCCTCCTGGATCGCCGGGCTGGCGTTCGGGTTCGGACTGAACGCGTTGAACGTCATGTCGTTCTTTTATCTGTTCCTGCCGACGTGGTTCTTCACCATGGGGCTGTACACGTTCCTCGCCAAGCGAGCCGGCGCCGGCAAGAAATATCCGGTCGAGGAGGCGAAAGAGCGTGAATTAAACGCCGCGATCCAGAACTTCCAAGCTCAACAGGCGCTCGAGGAGGGCGAGCCGGTCGCCGATCGGACGGCGGCGACTAAGCTGCTGCAGGGCCTGGCCTGGACCTGTTTGGGACTCACCCTCCTGCTGGCGCTGAATACGATGTTCCGCAGTCCGGATTTGGCGACTTACAACGCCCACGTAGCCGTCTTCTACACGTGGAGCTTCGTGTTTACGATCGCCTATTTCGCGTCCGCCTATTGGGTTCTACGACGCAAGAAAGCCCTGAACGTTCATCCGGCTCACTAAGCTCCGAAACCTACGACCGACGTCATGAGCCGCTCCATTCCGCTGACCCAGCAAAACCTCGCGAGGCTTCCCGACGAGATCGCCCGCCCCGAATACGATCGCAGCCGACTGCAGGCGGGGATCGTGCATATCGGCGTCGGCGGGTTCTTTCGCTCGCACGAAGCCTGCTATACGGACGGCTTATTGCAGGGCGAGAACGCGTATGAATGGGGTATTTGCGGCGTGGGGTTGCGGGAGGCGGACCGTAAGATGGCCGCGGTCCTGGAGAAACAGGATTATCTCTACACGCTGATCGTCAAACGCCCGGACGGGGGAATCGAAAATCGGGTGATCGGTTCGGTCATGGATTTTCTCCTGGGCTGCGACGATCCGCAGGCGGCCGTCGATCGAATGGCCGGTCCGGCGACCCGCATCGTCTCGATGACGATCACCGAAGGCGGCTATAACGTCGATCCCGACACGGGGGAGTTCGACTTTTCCAATCCGGACGCGATGCACGACGTGGATCATCCGGTTCAACCGAGGACGGTTTTTGGATACTTGACGGCCGCCCTCCGCAAACGGCGGGACGCCGGGCTGCCCGCCTTCACGGTTCAATCGTGCGACAATATCCAGCACAACGGAGATTTAACCCGGAAGATGGTCCTCGGCTTCGCCCGTCGGCAGGATCCTGAACTGGCGACGTGGATCGAGAGCGAAGTCTGCTTCCCCAACGCCATGGTCGACCGGATCACGCCCGTGACGACGGACGCGGACATTCAATATCTCAATGAGGAGTTCGGCCTCCAGGACGAATGGCCGGTCACCTGCGAGCCGTTCTGCCAGTGGGTCGTCGAGGACCGCTTTTCCAACGGCCGCCCCCGGTGGGAAACGGTCGGCGCCCAGTTCGTGCCGGACGTCACGCCGTACGAAACGATGAAGCTCCGGCTGCTCAACGCGGGGCACTCGGTCCTGGGACTGCTCGGATCGATCTACGGCCACGCCACGATCGCGGAGTGCGTGTCCGATTCGCTGTTCGCGACCTATCTCCGCCAATTTATGGACGTCGAGGCGACGCCCACGCTGGAGGCCGTCGAAGGGATCGACCTGAACACGTACAAGGACGGCCTGATCGAACGATTCGGGAACCCGAACATTCAAGACGATTTGTCCCGAATCTGCCTGGAGAGCTCCAGCAAACTCCCCGTGTTCCTCATCCCGACGGTCGAAGCGAACCTTCGGAGCGGCGGCAGCGTTCGCTATGCGGCGTTGGTGATCGCGACGTGGTGCCTCTATAGCGACAAGCACGCGGATCGATACGGCCGGCCGCTCGTCGTCGTCGACGGAATGAAAGACGCGTTGCACGCCGCCGCGGCGGGAACTCGCCACGACAAACTGTCGTTCTTGAAACTGAAATCCGTCTTTCGCGACCTCGCCGAGAACGAGCGTTTCGTCGACGAGTACGTCCCCATGATCGACCAAATCTACGCGAACCCGGACGTTTCCATTCCGATGCGAAGGATCACGGCGACCGAGGCCTGACCGCCCGGGAGAGCGAAACGTCTTCCCCGCGGCGCCCCGTCAGCCCGCGGACGTCTGAGCCGCGGAGCGACGGAGGGCGACGACGCAGATGTCGTCCGTCTGCGGACCGCAGCCGGTCCAGGCGGCGACGTCGGCGTTGACGGCGGCCATCACTTCGGCGGCCGTCCCGGCGGTGCGACCGAACAACGCCGCGAGCCGCTCGCGGCCGTAAAGGCCCTTGGCGCGGGCGTCGAGTCCCGTGCCGGCGGGGGCGTGCTTGCCGGCGCCTTCGCGAACGGCCTCGGTGATGCCGTCCGTGAAGATCAGCGCCCCCTCGCCGGGGCGCAACGTCCGGCTGGCAGCCGTGAACTTCTGCGTCCCGTCGATGCCCAGCGGCATGCCCCCGCTGATCTCCCCCAAAGGCTCGACGGCGCCGGCCACGGTGCGAATCAGCGGCGCCATGTGGCCGGCGTTGACCGCGTAAATCGAATGCGTTCTCGGGTCCAGCAGCAGCACCACGCAGGTGATGAACCGGTGCCCCATCGGGCCGGCGGTTAATTCCATATTGAGACGCTTGACCGCGCTGGGCAGCAGATCGGCGCTCTTTTTGTTCGCCGCGGCCAACAGGTGCGAGCGGGCCGCCGAACTCATCCGGGCCATCAATAACGCCGCCGGCACCCCCTTGCCGGCCACGTCGCCCAGGGCGATCGCCAAACGACCGTCCGGCAGCGGAATATAATCGAAGTAGTCGCCGCCGACGCTTTGGGCGGACTCATAGCGATCGGCGAACTCGTAGCCTTCCAGCGGCGGGGGACCCTGCGGAAGAAATCCCTGTTGAATGCGCGCCGCCAGTTGCAAGTCGCGTTCGACCTCTCGGCGATGGGCGGCTTCGACCGTCAATCGGGCGTTCTCCGCGGCGAGGCCGACCGGCACGGCAATCGCCGTCAGCAGGTCGAGATCGTCCTCCGAAAACTGCCGGGTCGGGTCGGAGGTATCCAACTGCAGCACGCCGAACGGCTCGTCGGCCCGGCCGTGCAGCGGGACGCAGACGACGCTCCGCAGATCCAGGTCCATCAGGCTGCTGGAGGCGTCGAACCGACTGTCGCCCCCGACGTCCAGGCTGAGGATCGCCTCGCCGGTGTCCATCACCCGCTTGACGATCGTTCGACTGATCCGCACCTCGCCCTCGCCGCCGGTGCCGGGCGCGGCGACCGGGCCGAATTCCAGCAACGGGCGGATTCGAGTGGCCCGGATCGAGGGTTCCTCGCCGGGGTTCTCCGCGAGCATGACGAACCCGCGGTCGGCCTGGGGGAACGCCTTGAACAGGGACGCCAACGTGCGATCCAGCACCCGGTCCAACCCGTCGCTGCCGGCGAGATCCCGGGTGATGGAGAGTACCGCCCGCAGCTTCGCCTCGGGATTGACGTCCAGCCGGACCCCGCCGATCCGCGTGGCCGGCAGCGACGCGAGCACGCCGGCGGCCTCGTCGGTGAACTTGTAGTCGTAGCGCGAATCGAAGTCCCCCGGCGTCGGGGAGCCGTCGCTGCCGGAGCTCCACGAGTGGTCGTCCGGTTCGGAGAGCTTGGCAGGCCGCGACTCCCACGATTCGACCGGCGGCTCCGGCCCGCTGGAGACGTCCGCGTTCGGGGAAGCCGCGTTCGGGGAAGCCGCGTTCGGGGCAGCGGCCGGATCGCCGCTCACGCTCTCGTCGTGCTCGTCGGTGGGGGAGTTCAAGCTGTCTACGGCCCCCGGTTCGCTCGGTGCGGCGCCCCCGGGGCCGGCGGCGGCGTCAGGGTTCCCCTCCGACTCCCCACGGGGCTCCACCGGGTCGGCGGTGACCATCGCCGCGTCGTTGGCCGGAACGTCCCCCGGGTGAGAATCGAGGAAGGATTCGTCCGAACTCCCCTCATCGCCGGACTGCGGCGGCGGGGTGGTGGCGACGAACCGCAGCGTCACGCCGCAGATGGTGATGTCGTCGCGATCCCGCAGTCGCACGCGCCCCTGCACCGGCTCGCCCCGCAGCAACGTCGCGTTTCGGCTCCCGAGGTCTTCCAGGAAGAACCCGCCCCCTTCGTCCGCGTCGCCGCGGCTGATGCGCGCGTGACGCCGGCTGACGGTGGGGATGTCCAGCGTCACCTCGCATTCGGGATACCGCCCGATGGTGACGATCGGGCAGGCGTCCTCGCCGCTGAGCGGAATGAACCGCACCGGACCGGCTTGCGGGTCGACGTCGCAATCTCGGGCGGCGCCCCGAGCCTCCCCCTCGCCGCTGACGTTCTCGCCGCTGATGTTGCGATCGAACACCGCGATGCCGCTGACGACCGCCGGTCCGTTCGCGGTCGGCTCGATGCGAAGGTGCGGCACCGGGGACGGACCCGAACGGGGACACGGTGAACGGCGTTGGACGGGGCGACGGAGGTCGCCTCCGCGAACCGTTCAGCGTACCCGCTGGGCGAGACGATCGCATCCAAGAGTGAGGCGGGCGTCCAGTTCCAATCATTTCCCCCGGCGAATTGATCAATTCCCGGGGAGAGGGGGGAAATCGCCCGTGCCCACGGCGGTTCCGCGTTTCCCGGCGACGACGTCCGCCGACAGCGCCCGAATCTGTCGCACCATCGTCGTGTGCCGAAACGGATCGGTGAAGCGCCGGCGTCCCTCGGCGCCGAGTCGCTCCCGCAGCGCCGGGTCCGCGGCGAGCGTCGCCAGCGCCTCGGCCAGCGCCGGCACGTCTTTGGGGGGCACGAGCACGCCGGTCTGTCCGGTCAGGCACACCTCCCGCGCCCCGTCCGCATCGAAGGCGACGACCGGCTTGCCGGCGATCAAGCCCTGCGGCAAGACCCGCGGCAGCCCCTCCCGCAGCGAGGTGTGTACGACCAGATCGCTGGCGTGCAGCAGGTCCGGGATGCGCTCGCTCGGCACCAGCCCGGTGAAGACGAAGCGATCCGTCAGCCCCGCGGCGGCGATCCGGCGTTCCAACCCCTCCCGCAGCGGGCCGTCGCCGATCAGCAGATACTTCAACTGCGGCGAACGGTCCTTCAACGCCTCCGCGGCGTCGACGAGGAAGCGCTGGCCCTTCAAATCGCTCAACCGGGCGACCTTCGCGGCGACCACGTCGGTCGGAGCGAAACCGAGTTCCTCCCGCCCCCGCTCCCGGACGGCGGCGCGGCCGGCGGGCGGATCGAGGAACGGCTCGACCAGCATGCCGCTGCGAATCGTGGTGAACCGCTCCCGCGGAGCGATGCCGGCGGCGACGTACTGATCCGTCATCGCGTCGGCGACGCTGATGAAGTGGGCGGTCTTCGGTCCGGCCCAGCGCTCCGCCGCCCGAAACGCCGCACGACTGACGGGATTCTGGAAGGGGTGGAAGCTCGGCCCGTGCACCGTGTGAATCGCCGGCACGCCCGCCTTCGCCGCCGCCGCCCGGCCCAGGATGCCCGCCTTGCCGGAGTGCGTGTGCACCAGATCCGGCTTCAAACCCACCAACAACCGCTCAAACGCCCGCATCGCCCGATAGTCGGCCCGCGGACGCAGGTTGCGGACCAATTCCGGCAGTTCGACCACCTCGAACCCCGCCTCGCGGGCGCGGTCCATCAGCGACCCCTCGCGGCCCAATCCCGGCCCGGTGACCAGCGTGACGCGATCGCCCGCCGCGTGCTGGCCCTCGCAGGTGAACAGGGTGTTCTCCTGCGCCCCGCCGAGGATTAAACGGGTGATGAAGTGAACGACGTGCATACGGCAGTCTAACTTACGTCTCCCCTCGCCCCCTTTTGGGGGAGAGGGGAGACGTAAGTTAGACTGCCGTATGCA
>NZ_WTPX01000130.1 GCF_013036045.1 Alienimonas chondri | reverse complement strand
CCCCCAGCCCCTCTCCCCAAAAAAGGGGGAGAGGGGAGGACGGCGACGGCGGCTCTACTTCACCAACTCCGGCACCTTGGTCTGCACTTCACGGATGTCGGGGTTCACACTCACGACGCGGCCCTGTTTGTCCGCCAGCAGCATCGTGGGGAGGTTGACCACGCCGAAGTAGGTCGCGGCGGGGCCGTTGAAGCCGCCCGGCTCGAAGGCCACGGGGAAGGGCACCTCGTTCTCCTGGACGTAGGCGGCGATCGGATTGGGGGTGTCGTCCACGTTGACGGCGATGATCTCCAGGTCCGATCCGTACTTCTTGTACAGGTCCTTGAGGACCGGCAGGTTCTGCTGGCAGGGCTGACAGGCGACGTTCCAAAAGGTCAGCAGCGTGACCTTGCCGCGGGTGTCGACGTTGGACATCTCGCCGTTCTCACGGGTCGGCAGGCGGAACGTCAGCGGTTTGCCTTCGAGGTCCAGCCGCCGCAACGCCCCGGCCGCCTTCTGGCCGAGCTGCGACTCGGGGAACGTCTGGGCGAGCTGGCGGTAGTAGTCCTTCGCCTGGGCGTTCTCGTTCTGCTGCTCCGCCTCCATGGCGAGTTCGATCAGGAACGTGCCGGACTCGTTCGCGTCCTTGTACGTCTTGACGAAGTCTTCCCGAGCGGCCCGCCACCACTTCTCGAAGGCGTCCAGATCCTCCGGCTTGGGGTTCTGGCCCAGCGGCCGGCGGCGTTCGCCCCACTCCACGAACAGCGTCCGCTGATCGACGGTCGGCAGGGCGCCGTTCGCCTCGCGCTCGGCGAGCGTGCGGATCTTGGCCAGTTCCTTCTTGGCGAAGTCCCCGTCGATGTGTTCGTTGAGGAACAGGCCGTGGAAGGTGTCCGCTTGGGTCGTCAGCCAGAACGGGCGGTCGTCCGACTTGTCGACCTTGAACAGTTCCCGGTGCAGCTTGAGCTGCTTGGCGGCGAAGGCGAGGTGATCCGCCTTCGGAGCGTCCTGGTCGGGGCGGTCTTCGTTCAGCTTGGCGAGTTGTTGCAGCAGCTCCGCGACCTCCTCGGACAGTCCGGGGGTGGGCGGGACCGGCGAGCTTTCCGGCTGAATCAGCGGGCCGCCGAGCACGATCTGGCCGTTCCCCTCGACGGGGCGGGGCATCGTGGTCAGCTTCCAGACGACGTTGTCCAGCCGCGTGCCGACGCGGACCATCTCGGACAGCGAAACGATGCCCATATTGGCGCCGCCGGGCATCTCCACCAACGCGTTGGAGTTCTCCACGACTTCAAGTTCGCCGGTGCCGGACTGGCCGGGCAGGATCAGCCCCGGTTGGCCGGTGTTGACGCTCTGGAAGGTCGGCTTCGACTGCAGCATCTCCGATTCGTCCCGCATTTTCCGCAGCTGACCGGCGGGGTCGGCGAGTTGCTTGCTGACGCTCTCGCGGACCTTCTCGGCGACGCCGATTGACTCGAGTTCCTGATCCGTCACCAGCACGGTGGCCAGTTTGGCGGCGTCTCCCGCGAGCATCGCTTCGGCGGCGACGGCGGCGGCTTCGGCGGCGCTGATCCGGTTCCAGCGGTCGATCTTCCGGTCGCCGTTCACGTCCACGCCCCACTTCGTCCCGCCGAAGTTCACCCAGCGGAAGTTATTGCTGGCGACGACCGAATCCCCCTTCGCGTTCTTCTGGGCGCCGTCGCCGTCCCACTCCCGATACACCTCCATCCCCTGGTTGTAGTAGATGAACAACTCGATGGTGTTGTCGCCGTCCGCGTCGAGGATGCGACGCAGCGTCTGACCGTCCGGGCTGGAGACGACGTAGCCGCTGTCGTTGCCGCGGATCGGTTCCACGACGCACTTGTCCCACTCCGATTCGGGCGGGGTCTCGATCTCCACGCCCGGCCCGCCGGCCACCTTGGGCTGATAGGTGGAGAGAATCGCGGAGGCCGGCGGCGTGGACTGCGCGGCGGCGGTCTGCGGACCGACGGCCAACGGGGCGGCGGCGAGAACCGCGGCGGTCGCCCAGGCGCGGGCGGAACGCCGGGACGGGACGCGGGAAGCGACGGCGGAGCGGGGCATGATGGCGAGGCGGGGGGAAAGTGGCCGACAGTCAGCGCGGGAACGACGATCTTAGGTCGGCGCCCGCGCACGGGTCACCGCCGGTTTCCGCCGTCCGTCATTCCCATCGACCGATCGCCCGCCCGGACGTTCGCCTCTCAGCGGTATGGATCGCGGCCGGCGGACAACGCCGCCGCCGCCGCCTTCAGATCGGACCAATCCCCCGGGTTCGCCACCGGATAGACCAATCGGGGCAGCCCTTCGGGCGCCTCGGCGATCTCCCAACCATCCCCGACCCGACGCACCGGCGCCGCCGCGAGCGTTCCCGTCTCCGCGAGATCTTCCGCGAACCCGAGAATGACGACGGGCGAACCCGTTTCGAGTTCCGCCGGGACCGGCCCCCGTCCGCCGGGGACCGCCTCTTTGATCTCGCCTCGCATGCCGCTGCGGGAGTACTGCCGCACCTCCACCAGCGCCAGCGCATCCGCTCGGGCGAACTGCACGCGGTTGAGCGTCGGCGGATTGGCCCGCGTGGCCGCGAGCGTGCCCAACGCGATCGCCCAGACGAGGGCGACGACGATGATCGCCGGCCAGAGCCAGCGGAGGGCCGATGAAGTTTCGTAGCGGCGGCTTCCAGCCGCCGACTCTCCGCGAACGTCTTCTCCCGGCGGCTGGAAGCCGCCGCTACGGACTGGCGGAACGCTCACCGGGCCGCCGCGAGGGTGACGGCGTTCAGGTCGGCGTCGAAGGCGGTGGCGAAGGCGGCGTCGAAGTCGTACAGGCCGGCGAAGTCTTCTGCTTTATCGCCGTCGCATTTGCACAGCTCGCCGCGATCGACCAGCTCGAAGACGATGCGGCCGATGTCCTCGGTGTTGCGCACGCCCCACTGCTGCAGCACCGTCCGCGCCAGCCCGCCGAACTGCGCGGCGGCCAGTTCCCGGAAGCCGTCGCACAATTCCGCGGCGGTGATGTGTCGGCCGGTGCGTAGCTCGCCGGTGACGTGACGCGAGGCGACCGCCGGAGCGTCGTGGCCGGGCCCCGCGGCGGCGAGATCGTCCTGCACCTTTTGGAGCGCCTCGAACACGAACAGATACGCCTCCCGGGCGAACGGCCGCGCATCGGGGGCGTCGTTCTCTTCGGAGGACTCAGCGGGCCGGTCGTCGGGACGGTTCACAGCGAGACGGCGGTCGGTGTCGGGGCAGGCCGAGGCGATGGTAGCGGACTGTCGCCGCACGGCGACAGGCCGGCTTGGCGCCGAAATCGGGAACGTCGGCGAGCCGGGGCGTTCGTCCCCCCTGTCCAATGTTGCGCCGCGACGCCGGCGACACGAAATCGAGGCGCCCGAATCCCGCTCGCTCCGCTCCCGGTCCGGGGGGACAAGCCCCCCGGCTCGCCGATCTCATCGCCGGTTCGCCTCTCGGGGTCAGGACCGATTCAGATCGCACACCAGCGCTTCGAGCACCGGCGGAACCGAGGTGTTCAGGGCGATCTGGCCCTCCGCCTCGCTGAGCCGGTCCAGTGCCGCGGCGGCCCGTTCGAGTCGCTCGTCGGCGGAGGCCCTTTCCTGGGGAGTCTGGCCTTCCGCGAACTCCTCCGAGAGTCCCGCGAGGCGATCGCGGTACAGATCCGCGCAGAAGGCGAAGACCCACGCCGCCGCGGCCCGCTGGCTGGGGGCGTCAGAGCCGGCGGCTTCCACGGCGCCGACGACCGCCTTCGCCGCCGCGACCGGCCCGCCGCGACCGACGTGCTTCCGCACCACCTCCCGCAGCCCCCGCACCTCCGGGTCCGCCAATCGAGCCGCCGCGTCCAGACTGCCCCGCGACAGCCGGGCGACCTGTTCGGCCTCCGCGGGACTCTCCGCAAGTCCCTGATCGAGCAACAGCGCCGCGACGTCCGCCTCCGGCAGCGGGCCGAACCGCACCGTCTGACACCGCGACCGGATCGTCGGCAGCAGCGATTCGGGCCGGTCCGACAGCAGCATCAGCACCGCCCCGGCGGGCGGCTCCTCCAGCGTTTTGAGGAAGGCGTTCGCCGCTTGCGAATTGACGAGGTCGGCGTCCTCCACGATCGCGACTCGTCGCTCGGAGAGCGCCGGTCGGCGGGAGAGTTCGTAGCAGAGGCCGCTGGTGCCGCGGTCTTCCTTGTCGCCGACGAACGCGGCGAGGGGGATCTCCCGCTTGCCCTCCGGCAATCGCACGCGGTGCAGGTCCGGGTGGGTGTCCGCCGCGGCGGACACGCAGGCCTGACAGGTTCCGCAGGCTTCCAGTTCGTCCGGCGCCGTGCGGGTGCAGAGCAGGCAGCGGGCGAGCCGGTCGGCGAACAATCGCTTCCCCACCCCCGCCGGCCCCGCGAGCAGCAGCGCCGAGGAAAGCCGCCCCCGATCGACCGCCCGCCGGAAGCCGTCGATAACGGCGTCGTGTCCGCGGACGTCGTCCCAGACGGAGCCGCTTCCCCAGGAATCAGTCATTCGTGCGCTCCACCCAGCCGAGAGGTTCGTTCGCGTCGACCTTGGCGCCTGCGGCGAGGTTCTGCCGAACGAGCGTCCCGTCCGCGGGGCTGAGGGCATCGACCATCACCCCGGGCACGGTCAGTTCGACGACGCGCTCCCCGCGACGGACCGTTTCTCCCGTCTCGCACAGCCACCCGGCGAGCGTCGGCACGCACCCCGCCGGCAACCGACCGAACGCCGGTACGGAGATCGGCAGGTAGGGGGCGTCAGGCATCATTGCGGTCCGCGTCGAAGCGATCGAGGATCCGGTCGGGATCGTTCATGCGAAGCAGCCGGGCCGTCACCCGACCAACAGCGGTTAAGCCGACGATCAGAAAGTCGTCCTGCCGAAAGTGTTCCTCCCACGCATGGAGTCGTGGGTTGAACAGTGGGACGGGGGCCTGCTCTTGAGGGTCGAGGCCGGCGACGTCCGTGCCTTTGAACGCATTGCATGCCGGACAAGCCAAGGCGAGGTTCTCAGCGACGGTGGGGCCGTCATGCTTTTGGCTGATGCAGTGTTCGATGTGAAAGGTAATAAAGCCGAGGCCTTCCGGGAGCAGACAGTACTCGCATCTTCGGCGCGCACGCCTTCTGACGAGTCGTTTCAAGTCGGCGGGAACGGCGTCGCTCACGCCGCCACGGCCTGTTTCGCGTGCAGCGCCGCAACCGCGTTCTTCTTGGCGAGCCGAACGAGATGCTCCAGGTGCAGCGCCCGGTCGAGCTCCGCACGCTCCTCCGCCGTCAGACCGGCGTCGCCCTTGCTCTTGGCGATCAGGTCGCCGATCCGTTCGGATGCTTCATCCGACGGGTGGAAGTCGAGAACCTCCTCGGGAGTGCAGCCGCGTCCGAGAAACGCGGCGACTTCGGCGGTGAGCGTCATCAGTTCAACCAAGTGAGGAACGGTTCGCGTTCAGCACGTCCTTCATCTCGCCCGCATGGTAGCTGCTGCGGACGAAGGGGCCGCTGGCGACCAGGCCGAAGCCCAGTTCCCGCACCAGATCGCCGACTTCGTCGAACTCCTCCGGCGGGACGTAGCGTTCCACGGGGAGGTGCTCGCCGGTGGGTTGGAGGTACTGGCCGAGCGTCAGCATCTCGCAGCCGACGGATCGCAGATCGGCGCACACGTCCAGCAGTTCCTCGCGGGTCTCGCCCAAACCGAGCATCACGCCGCTTTTCGTCGGCATGCCGGGCGCCCGTTCCTTCACGCGGGCGAGCAGGTCGAGCGTCCGCTGATAGTCCGCGTTGCGGCGGACGCGGTGGTACAGCCGGGGGACGGTCTCCGTGTTGTGGTTGAAGACGTCGGGGCCGCTGTCGATCACGACGTCGATCGCCCGCACATTGCCGCGGAAGTCGGGGGTGAGCACTTCCACCGTCACATGGTCGTCGCACGCCTCTTTCACCGCCCGCACGCAGGCGGCCCAGTGGGCGGCGCCGCCGTCGGGCAGGTCGTCGCGGGTCACGCTGGTGAGGACGACGTGCTCCAGCCCCAAGCGTTTCGCCGCCTCGGCGACGCGGTCCGGTTCGTCGAGCTGCAACTGCTCCGTCTTCCCCTTGGGCACGCTGCAGAACCCGCAGGGGCGGGTGCAGACGTTCCCGGCGATCATCAGCGTCGCCGTCTTGTGACTCCAGCACTCGGTGCGGTTCGGGCACTTCGCCGACTCGCAGACCGTGACGAGGTCCAGATCGCGGATCACCTCATCGGTAAACGCCATCCCCGCGGCGGGCAGGGGACGGCGGAGCCACTTGGGGAGTCTTCTCTTCCTGTCAGTCTCCCGCGAAACCGCAAGCGGACGTTCGGGCGCCTCGAGGATATTCAGGACGGACCCGCGCGACGCTTGCGGTTTCGCGGCGCACGGGCCGGGGGCGTCGATGACTTCAAGCAGGGACATAGATTCGCTCGGTGGTCCGGCGGAGCAGCGGGTGGCCGGTGAAGGTGTGGACGACGTCGTAGCCGAGGCCCTCGGAGAGTCGGCGAATCAGGGAGCTTCTCACCGCTGGCATGCTGACCGGGTTGTGCCGGGCCGCCGAGAGGCTGGAGACGGCGCCCCCGCCGGCGGCGCCGCCCGGCCGCACGGCCATGCGGGGGAACTCCATCGCCGGCGCCACGCTGACGAATAGGCCCCAGCGACTGAACCCGTTCCGCACCCCGGCGCCGACCTCCGCCACCACCCCGGTGCGAGCGACGATCGCGGCGCCGTCCGGCGAGCGTTCGTGCGGCACCCGCAGATCGTCGCAGGTCGCGGACGCCGCGCCGAGCAGCACGTCCCGCAACAGGGCGGGGGTCAGCCGGTTCTCTTCGTCATCGGCCCGCGAGGCGACCGGCAGGACCGGATAGGCGCACAATTGGCCGGGGGAATGCACGATCGCGCCGCCGCCGCGGGCGACCCAGTCGGTCGTCATGGAACGGCTGCGGAGGTCGTTCTCGTCGCAGCGGAGATCGGCCCGGCTGCCCTCGCGGCCGACGGTCACGCCGGGCGGGTGTTCGCACAGCAGCAGGAAGCCGTGACGGTCCGTGCGGCCGGAGAGGTCGAACGCCAGCCGTTCCTGCAACGTCTTGGCCGACGCCCAATCAAGCCGGCCCAGTAGGTGGACGCTCAGCCCGTCGCTGCCGCGGTCCGGCAGGTGCGGGGTGAACGGATAAGTCACGGGGCGTGTCCGGCGGGCGGGAGGAGCGCTTCAGGAAGAAGCTACGGAAAGCGGCGACGGGCGTTAGACTGTCGCGTTCCCATCCTACGTCGCCCGGCGGCGCCCTCAAACGCCGGCGCCGACCCCCGTTCGCCGCACCCGTCCCCGCCCGGTTCGCTTTCCGCCCTCCGATGGCCAAGGCCAAGAAGTCCAAACGCAAGAAGACCAGCGGGGAAGACCCGAACGAGCGGGTCATCGTGCGCAATCGGAAAGCGAAGCACGAATACGAGTTGATCGAGGAACTCGAAGCCGGCGTGGTCCTCCACGGCAGCGAGGTGAAGGCCGTACGCAACGGGGACGTCTCCATCGAGACGGCCTTCGCCACCGTGAAGGGCGGCGAATTATGGCTGAGGAACCTGGATATCGGCGAGTACGCCGAGGCCGGCCGCTATCAGCACGACCGCACCCGCGATCGCAAGCTGCTGGTCCGCAAAGCCCAACTGCGAAAGTTCGCCGAGGCGAACGAGCAGAAGGGCCTCACGCTGGTGCCGATCGACGTTCACATCTCCCGCGGCTTCGTGAAGGTGAAGCTCGCCGTCGCCCGCGGCCGCAAAACGCACGACAAGCGGCAGAAGCTGAAGGCCAAAGAGGACGACCGCAAGCTCCGCGAAGCCAAACGGCACTTCGTGTATTGAGCGCCACCAAAGGCCCCCGAGCCCCGACCGTCAGGGAGGGGCCGCTCTCACGGGTCCGTCGTTCAAGAGGACCCAAAGAAGATGTTTGTGACCAGAGTTGAGTTCGGCGCCTCGGAGCGACCCCTCCCTGACGGTCGAGGCTCGGGGCTAGATGGCCGGGCTCACGAAGCGTCGAACTCACAAATCGGCGGTGGTTCGAGCGGATCGCCCTGGCCGGATACGACGTATTCGACGACCCGGCGTAGCGAATCGAAATCGGCGACGTACTTCGTACTTCCATGACGCGACCACACCCTCCGGTCGCTGTCGATGAGTCCGGCCTCCCGCAGTCCCCGGGTCGCGTAGGCCTTGAAATCATTGAGAACCCGCTCCGGCGACGCCCCCTCCGCAGAGACGACGACGTGCCAGTGCGTCGATCGGATGTGTGAGGCGAGGAGCGACCAGCCACGGTGGGCGCAGACCGCCACGATGCGATCTTGGACGCAACTTCGCTCTCGGACATTTAACGCGACCGGCGGCTGCGTCATCAGGCTTCGCTCGAATCGGACTCGAGCGTCGTTTCTTCGATAGTAGGGCGAGCCGGGGCGACGATGGTCGTCGTCCACCGAACCGGCCGCGTCCCTGTGCAACCGTGAGCCGTAGGTGTGGGCCGTGAGGAAATAGGCGACTGGGTCGTCCACGACCGCACTTTGAACGGACGCCCGTCGATTCGCAATTCCCCCCGCCCCGAGCCCCGACCGTCAGGGAGCGGGCCATTTACGGTCTTGGCTGCCCAAGCGCAGGGGCGAAGAGCTTTTCCGGCCCGCTCGTCCGACCAAACCTGCGAGAGCGGCCCCTCCCTGACGGTCGGGGCTCAGTGCCTGCTCACAGCCCCTCCCTGACGGTCGGGGCTCAGCGGGATTTCATCGGCGTGATAGTCTCACGATTTGATGCCCCGCGATTCGCGGGCGCCACAGTTCACGTCCCGCGTCGTCCTCCAGGCGGACCCGCCAGCCGGCGTAGTCGGCGAGGTGCAGGAAGGCCGCGGCGACGCTTCGGCCGGGGTCCGCGAGGATCGCTTCGCCCTCCTCCGCCAGCGTCGCGGACAGCGTGTTCAACAGCGCCGCGTGCAGGTTCGGCTGGTAGAGCAGGTCCGCCCCGATCACCCGGTCGAATCGCTCCGCGGGGGGCAGAACCGGCGGAGCGAACCAGTCCAGCGGCTTCGCGTCGATCACGAGTTCATTGGCGGCGGCGTTGGCCGCGGCCAAGGCGACGGCTCGCGGTTCGAGATCCGTCGCGGTCACGGTTCCCCCGGCCGACGCCGCCGCCAACCCGAATCTGCTCCTCCGCGAGGCCAACAAACAGAAGGCCGCGGGCGATCTGGACGGGGCCGTCTCCACGCTGGAACAGTTGGTCGAGCTGGTCCCGACGCACGTTGCGGCCCATGTGGCGCTCTCCACCTACCTCGAACGGCTGGGGCGGAAGGACGAGGCGCTGGAGCACGCCAAGAAGGTGCCGGAACTGGAGCCGGACGACGCCTTCAGCTACACCCACCTGTCGGTGATCTGCCAACGATGCGGACTGATCCCGGAGGCGGAGGACGCCATGGCGAAGGCCCGCATGATCCAGATGCGCGGCTGACCGTGCCGGCGTTCCCGCGTCCCCCCGAGACCGGCCCGGCCTCGCCCGGGAACGACGATTCGACGATCGATCCGCGCGATCGGGGGGAACCGCCGCCGCGCTGGGCGACGCGACTGCTGAATCGCTTGGGCCGTCGCTGGTGGCTGATGACGGCGGCCCTGCTGCCGGTCGTCGCCGGACTGGTCGGCTGCGGGCTGAGCGTCGCCGCGATGCGGGAACTGGTCCTCGCTGGCTTGCCGATTGAAGCGCTCTTCGCCGCGGAGGTGCCGCGGGCGGTGATCCTCTGCTTGTGGCTCGGTCTGGCGGCGGGCGGGCTGGTTGTCTTCACCGCTCCCGCCTGGAGCGCCCGACCGTTCGCGGTGATGTGCGCGGCGACCGCCGCGGCGATAGCGCTCGACGCCGGCGCGCAGGATCTGGAGATGTCGCTCGAAGGCCGCGGGACCGGCCCGCGGGAGATCTTCAGCGTCTGGATTGCCCCCACGGTTTTGGGGCTGTTGGCGGTGATTCTCTACCTCGAACACAAGCACGGCCGGCACACGGTCCGCAACGACGAGGACGGCCCCGCGCTGCGGGTGTGGACGCCGGACGAATAGCCAGTCGGATCACGTGCACCCCTCTCCCTCAGGGAGAGGGGCCGGGGGTGAGGGTGAGGAATCCTCACCCGCGATCGCTCCCAGACCTGCGATCGAGCGTGACAGACTCGGGGGCATGAGGAAGAACAATTGGACGACGCCAGCCCCCTCACCCCCAGCCCCTCTCCCCCAAAAAGGGGAGAGGGGAGTACGGGTCACCGGCGCCCGCGTTCGATCAGCGGCTACCCTGCGATCGCGGCGGCTCGCACCGCGGCGTCATCCCACGGGAGCCCCCAGCCGGGGCCTTCGGGAATGGGGACGGCTCCGTCGATCACCTCGGGGCTGCGGCGGTACTCCTGCACCCGACCGAGGTTCGCGATCGTCGCCCGCACGACGGTGTCCGGGAAGGCCGCGACGCCGGACCGCGGGGCGTGCGGGGTGATCGGCAGCTTGGCGCCGTCCGCGATGCGGGCGACGGTCAGCAGGCGGATCGCGCCGCCGACGTAGAAGAGGTCCGGCTGCATCGGGCGATACAGTTCCGCCTCCGCGAACTGCCGCCAGCGGGCGAGCATCGAATCCTGTTCCCCGCCGGCGAGATCGATCCGCACGTCCTTGGCGTCGAGTTGCTCGCGGACCTGCTGAGTCGCCGCCACGTCACGCCAGTCGCAGGGTTCTTCGAGAAAGCCGACGCCGTACGCCGCGAACCGCGTCGCCGCGCGGACCGCCTCGCCGGAGGAATAGCTGCCGTTTGCATCGAGCAGGATCTCCACGTCGTCGCCCCACGTCTGCCGGGCGAGTGCGACCATCGCCAGATCGCGGGCGTTCTGCTGCGGGGTGGTGCTCATGCGGCGGCCGACCTTCAATTTGACGGCCGTCGCGCCAGTGGCGGCGAGGTCGGCGGAGGCCTGTTCGATGGCCTCCTGCGGGGTGGTGTCCCGGTCGAACCGGGAAACGTACACCTTCAACCGCCGCCGGCGCCGCCGGCCGAGCAGGTCGGTGCAACTCGCCCCGGCCCGCCGACCGAGCAGGTCCCAGATCGCCAGTTCGCAGTGCGCGACCGCGTTCCAGAACGGCATCCCGACGTATTTATAGTGCCGCGCCGCGGTATCGACGTGGTCGACCAGATCCGGCAGATCGCGGGCGTCGGCGCCGACGAAGTACGGCGCCGCGAGCCGGTCGAACAGGGAGCGGATCTCCGGCAATCGGTTGTTCGCCGGGACGACGCCGACGCCGCCGTCCGCGGCGGTCACCCGTACCGCGGTCGTCGGTCCGTCGGGACCGTCGAGGGTGACGACGTCGAAGCGTTCCAGCGGGATCGCCTCCGCAAACCGATCGTGCGGGTCCGGCACGACCCCGCCGTGGTTCGGATGCGCGTGGGCCCGACCCGGCAACAGGCCCGCCGCCAGTCCCCCGACGCCGGCGGCGAGGACGGTCCGTCGGGAGGGGCCGCCGGTGGAGCGATTGGGGGTGTATAGAAGAGGAGAAGACATGGACGGCCTGAGCGATCGAGGGTTCCCGACAGTTTAGCGATCCGTCCACCCTTCCAACTGCCGCCACGTCCGCCGCAGCCCCCACGCGGCGGAAATCAGGGCGAGCGGCTCCGTGACGAGCAGCAGCAGGAACAACGCTTCGGCCAGTTCCTGCCCCGCCGCGGAACGAGCGCTGACCAGATAAAACAGGCTGACCCCCGAGGCGGCGCCGACGGAGCCCAGCGCCCCGGCGGCCATCAGCCAACGTCGCCCCTGAACCGCCCGGCCCCGTGCCCGCAGGCAGCCGAGCAACAGCAACGCCCACGCCGCTCCCAGGGCGACCACCGCCGCGGCGAGGATGAAGAACACGACGTCCACGGTCATCGCATCGCCGCCGGTTCGGCGATCGGCTCAGCCGTCGGTTCGGCGATCACCGCCGCGGCCAGCGCGGCCCGCCCCGCGAGCGCCAGGGCCGCCAGTCCCGCCGTAAAGGCCAGCACCGCCCACGGCAGGGCGGCTTCCCACCACTCGAAGATCCAGATGTCCGGCAGCCCGTGATTCAATACGCCCCCCATGACGAGTTCCTGCCAGAGGGCGAGGAGTACCATGACCGTCTTCGCGATCGCGGCCGGTGCGAACAGCAGGCCCGCCGCGATCGCCCACCGTCCGCCCGCGGTGCCCCGTCGCCAGCGGGCGCCGCCGGCGAATGCCAGCCAGCCGATCACGCTCCACAGGGCGATCGCGACGAACGCCAGTCCGATCAAGATCGCAGCGTCCTTCATCTCCCGGCGTCTCGCTCGCCGGAGGGCTTCTGCAGCGATGTCGGCGGATCGAAGGGAGCGTCGAGCGGATCGAACGGCGCGTCCAGGGCGTCGGTCTGCTCCCCGCCGACGGCGTTCGCCCCGGCGGTCGATCCGGCAGCCGCGACCATGGCCGCCGCGTCCAGATCGGGATCGCGTTCGGCCACCCGCCACGAGACGACGGTGCCCCACAGCACAAGGCCCGGGCAGGCGATCAGCCCGACGGGGATCGCCAAGAAGGCCAAGCCGAATAGCTCCGGCATGTCCACGTCCCCGCCCGCGTTGATGATGAGGGTCAGCATCCCGCTGCAGCCGGCGACCACGCCCATCGCGACGCCCGCCGCCGCACCGAGCATCACCCGCCCGGCCCCGTCGACGGCTCGATTTCCGGAGACGAATCCGGACGCCTCGACCGATTGCGAATCGCGTCTCCCCGCGGCCCGGAAGAAAGCAATCAACCAGATCACCGCCACGCCGTAGCCCGCGGCGGTGAACGACCACATCAGCAGTTTAGCGAAGGCCTCGTTCATGCTCCCACTCCAGGAGAGCCTTGCGACTTCACCGCCTCGTCGGCGGCCCGCCACGCGGTGAACAACGCCTTCGCCAACGCCGCATTCGAGCCGACCCACACCGCGATCAGAACCACGACGGAGGCCAGCGCCACGGACTCCACCCACGCCGCGTTGCCGGGCCCCGCGATGACCCCCAGGGGGATCAACATCACCAATCCCAAGCCGACGGCGCCGTACAACGCCGCGGAGACCAGCATCCATCCGCCCCCCGGCGTGCCCCACCGCCTGCGCCGCAGGCCCATCGCTCCGGTGAACAGGACCAGCCCGATCCAGTTCAGGCCGTACAACAGCATGAAGCCGACGAACAGCAGTTCCGCTCCCCCGAAGAACATCAGCCCGCCTCCCCGGAGCCAGTCCGTCGTTCCGTCGCGATGCGGGGGGACGAGGTCGAAGTCACGCGGCCTGCGGCGGGAGTGAGAAGGGAAGGGAGCCTACCGCATCGTCCCGCCGCCGTCCCCCGGCGCGAGCGGGTCGGTCAGCGAGCCGGGCAGCGAGCCGGGCAGCGGGTCGTGTCGGATCACCCGGTCCCGGTGTTGA
>NZ_WTPX01000013.1 GCF_013036045.1 Alienimonas chondri | reverse complement strand
GCGCCTCGCTGCGGGCCGCAACGGCGAGGCGCAGCACGACGGCGTCGGCGCCCGTCCCCGCTGACAGCGCCCCCGTGCAGCGTCCCGTCGTAACCGACCGACCGACTGCCCCGCCGCCGGCCGCGGACTGCCGTCCCACAGCGCTCGAACGGCCCGCCCCGGCGGAGCGGTTCGTCCGCTTGTTGGAGGTGGAACGGATGCGGGCCGACCGCGGCGACCGGCCGGTTTCGGTGGTCGCCCTCCCCGTCGTCGACGGCGACGAGGCGGCCGCCTGGGCGGCACGTGGACGGGTCACCGACCGGATCGGCTGGCTGCCGGACGGCCGCCTCGCCCTGCTGTTATGGGACACGGACGAGGCCGGCGCCCGCCGCTTTCTTCGATCCGCCGCCCAGTCGTCGCACGCCGCCTCGTCGCCCGCCGCTTCATCACACGTCACATCATCGCCGGGCGGACCGTCGACCGCGGGGGGCGACGAGGCGACCGTGTACGTGTACCCCAGTCCGGATTCATCGGACGGCATGCCCGACGGCTCGCCCGACGGTTCGGTCGGGTCGCCGCGGATCCTCCCGCTGGAGACGCTGCTGGTGCGACCGATTCCGGCGTGGAAGCGGGCGACGGATCTGGTCGGCTCCTCCTTCGGACTGCTCGCGCTCTCCCCGCTGCTGCTCGCGATTGCGTTGGCCGTGAAGCTCACCTCCCCCGGCCCGGTTTTGTTCTCCCAATGGAGGACCGGATTGGGGGGACGCCCGTTTCGGCTCTACAAGTTTCGATCGATGGCCGTCGACGCGGAGGACCGGCTGACCGAACTGCGGGAACGGAACGAGCAGGACGGTCCGGCGTTCAAAATGACCCGAGACCCCCGCA
This sequence comes from Alienimonas chondri, assembly GCF_013036045.1. Taxonomy (GTDB): domain Bacteria; phylum Planctomycetota; class Planctomycetia; order Planctomycetales; family Planctomycetaceae; genus Alienimonas; species Alienimonas chondri. Next base: position 54,620 of record NZ_WTPX01000013.1, on the reverse strand, counting down.
CCACCCGGCCGGGCCGCCTGATGCGGCGGACGGGCCTGGACGAACTGCCCCAGTTGTGGAACGTGCTGCGGGGGGAGATGTCGCTGGTCGGTCCCCGCCCGCTGCCCGTCGACGAGTCCGACGCCTGTCAGCCCTGGCAGCGTCGCCGGCTGACCGTCACCCCGGGGCTGACCTGCGGCTGGCAGATCCAAATGAAGCGGACGACGATTCCCTTTGCGGAGTGGGTCCGGATGGACCTCCGCTACGCCGACTGTCGCAACCCCCGCCGCGACCTCGCCCTGATCGCCCGGACCGTCGCCGTGGTCCTCGGACGCTCAAAGGAATAGGCGGCCGACGGGCTCCACCGGGGGTGCGGGAGGTCGAGCGACCGTCAGTTACTGCCGCGGATGAGCAGGGAGTTGCCGATCCCGTTGAGGGCGGACTCGAGCAGCAACCGCTCGAAGAACGCCCCGACCGCCTCGCACTTGGTATACCGCAGGATGAGGTAGTCTCCCGGCCGGATCAGCACGCGGGAGGAGGGATCCCTGAGAGCCTGTCGGAGGTCGACCTCGATCCGCATCTCCGGATGCCCGGGAGCGCGCCGAAGGATGAACAGGCGGCTGCCCCCGACCGTCACGTCTTGGTTCAGCGAGCTCGGCCCGCCGACCGCGAGCGGAGCGTTCTGCGCCGCCCCGCCCCGCTGCCGCACGATCGCCAGCGCTTCGAGCACGTCGATGTCGTAGTTCTGGGGCAGCGAATACTGCCCGCCGCCCAACAGGCCGCCGGTGTAGAAGAAGTCGGTCTCGCGGTGCTCCACGAAGACGATATCCCCGTCATACAGGGTCACGTCGCGCTCCGTGAACGGGACCTGCGATCCGGGCGGCACGCGCACCGGAATCCGCAGCACTTGCACGCCCCCCATGGTCGACTTGGCCAGCCCCAGCGGAATCGGGCAGTCCGCCCCGTCCCACCGCTCCGCCGGCAGCCGATCCGGCATCCCCGGACCGCTCGCGTGAACCGCGTCGCTGAACGATCGGTCCGCGTACGCGGGATCCGGGCACGTCGGTTCGGCGAACGACGTACCGGGGAACGGCGTACCCGGGAACGACGGACCGGGGAACTCCGGTCCCGCCGCGAACTGGTCGTCTGCCCGGTACTGATCTGCGGGAGCATATCCGCCCAGCGGAAGCGGGGCCGGCGCCGGGAGGACCGGCAAACCCGGCGCGACGGCCGGGGGAGCGTCCGCCAGCTCGAACCCCGGCGGCAGCGAGTACACGGTCCGCTGAGCGTATCCCGCCGGCCGCATTTCGACGCTCCTCACGTCCGCGGTCGACAACCCGTGCGGCGCCTCCGCCCGCCAAGGGCCGGCCGGAGGCGACTGCCCGCGGACGGTCGGGCTCATCCCGCTCTCTTCTAAGCGACGCGGGGCGAACGCGGCGCCGTACCGATAGTCCGCGCCGTGGCTCGCCTCTTCCAAGTCGCGGGAGGTCGCGCCGCCCGCTCCGTCGCGATCGGCCCCGTCGAGGCTGCCCTCCACCGGCCCGTGGCTCACGGGCGTCGCCTGATTCCTCGGCCGGCGGATCACGTAGATCACGTTTTGCGCGTCCAGCCCCGGCAGCCCGCCGGTCGCGGCCAAGGCGTGCAGCACGTCGTTTTGATAGGCCGGCAGTTCGACGATCCGCCCGGTGCCGCGTTTATCGAGTTCGAAGTTCACCGTGGCGGCGGCGCCGATGTTGCCCTGCTGGTTGCCGGATTCCTGCCGGATCACCAACACCGAATGCGTGCGGGGTCGCTGGAGGCTGACCAGCACCCGGTCCTGGCCGGCCTTCAGAATCGGGTTGCGAACGGTGAATTCCTCCCGCAACTTCGCCTCCACCTGCGGCAAGGTGAGGCCGCGGACAGAGACCGCCCCGGCGGTCGGCAGGGCGAGCGTGCCGTCCTCCCGAACCGCGATCGGGAAGCCGACGCCCGGCCGCTCCACCGCAAACGCCGGGTTGTAGATCGGCGGCGCCTGCTCCGGCCCGCCCAGAACGCCTTCGATATACACCCCTAACACGTCGCCGGAGTCCACCCGGTGCTGCGGCGGGGGCGTGCGACCGAGCAGGGACAGGTCGATCGTCTCCCGCCCGCTGCGGACCGGGTCGCGGAACGCTGCGGAGAGGGAGTCCGCCGGCACCCCCTCCAGCGACCGGAACGCCGCACAGCCCGGCGCTGCGCTGATGACCGCCAGTAGAACAAGATTCGCCGCCGCACGGAGACGAGCGGGCGGCCGTGGGCGAGAGAGCGGAACCATGACCGGGGGGCGAAAAGCGATACGGACACGGCCGAGGGACGGAGAATCGTCGGGAGCTCACGGGACGAGGCCCGCGCCCAAGCGGTCGGGGCGGGCCAGCCCGCAAGGTCCCCCCAATCCCTATCGGCCGAACACGGCCGAGGGTTCACTGCAACGCGCGAACTGTCCGGCCGCGACGTCACGCCCAGGCAAGAAACTGCCCCGTGCCCCGCGGCGGTCTCACCCCGCACGGCGCCTGCCGCCCGACGGACGGAAGCAGATCATCGTTCTGACAACCCATCGCCGTGCCGGCGGAGCAGTCGGGCGGTCCCGCCCGACAGCGCGGCGGAGCAGGACGTCGAGCTGGAGATCGTGCGGCCGCCGAAGGCCAAGAAGGGGTTCGTGCGGCCGCCGCGGCGGTGGGTCGTGGAGCGGACGTTCGGCTGGCCGGGCCGCGGTCGTCGCCTTGCCCGCGAAGACGAGCGGCTGGCGGAAACGCTGGCCGGCTACCACTGGTTCGCCTTCGCCGGTCTCCTGCTCGGACGATTCATCCGACAGAGTTCACGACAGGCTCTAGTCAGTTTGACCAGGAGACCCCGTTCGCGAGACGCCCCATCTCCTGATGGGATTCGCCTCAATCGTTGAGGCGGGCGAGACTGACGACAACTGGGCGCGGCGGGATTCGAACCTGCGACTTCCACCGTGTGAATCTGCCTGTCGGGTCCGCCGGGAGAAGGAGCGTCTCACTGCTGGATAAAAGGGTGAGACGCGGATTGTACGGCGTTTGCAGGCCGATTCCAGCGTTCGCACTCGGTCGCAGCCCGTCGCATTCCCTCCCGCTCCGTCGCGTTGAAAGCTGGTCAATGGGACTCCAGATAGCGGTTTCCTGGTCAGGCTGACCAAGTTTCAGATCGCGTCCGTTCTCTCCCGTCGACGGACCTGCTCCGGTCGGTAGGACGCCTCTCCGCGCCGGCGGCAGAAATCGGATGTCGAGGCGGGACCGGTTGGCCGTAGCAAGGCTCGCTTCGCGGGGCGACACGGGCGACCAGCTTCGCTGACGCCGGGTGATCAGGCTTCGACCCTCAACCGCCGGCTGGTGCGATCGACCTCTTCCTCGCGGCGGGAACTCAGCCCTGCCTTGCCCCCGCCGGAGAACGCCTGACCGGCAACGACGCAGCGGAGCGTGACTTCGATGATCGCTCTGTCGGCATGCCAGGGTCACGCGCGAGAAAGGTTTTGAAGACGTTGCGGGATCGGCACCTGGGCCCGTGAATGCAGGCTTTCGCGGCACCGGCGTATCCGTGGTTACACCTATGGTTACACCTGCGAGCGGAATCGAGCTCCACGCCGTGGCCGTCTCCGTCCTCTCCGGCCAGACCGCCGGCCAGGAAGCGGGGCCCGGCGAGGGGGCGGCCGCTACCCACGATCTGCCGGCCGATGTGCGTCGGGTGGTCGAGGCATGGCCCTCGCTCCCGCCGGCGATTCGGGCCGGGGTGTTGGCGATGGTGGAAGCGAGCGGTGGGTGATTCCGCTTCGGTGGCATGTTCGCAGCATTGCACGCCCCTGCCGCGATAGGGGTATAGACATCTGTATGATCTGCGACTGGGCCGCCGTCTGAGCAGGACTTGGAGGTCGGCGCGGCCGCTCTGAGTGCGTGCCGAATGCTAGGGGAGCGTCGACGCAGGACTCCGGGGGCAGGCGGGTCGTCAACAAAGACCTTCAGGCGTTAGACTCTCGTGTCCGGACCGTTCCGCCGCATTCGCTTTACGCTTGCGGGGACGTTCCTGTCTTGATGAGAAGCTCACGACGCATTTGCAATCCGTGACCGACGGCGCCGTGCAGGTGGCGTTCGTGGATCAGGGCTATACCGGCCGAGACGCGGCCGAAGCGGCGCGGGCTCACGGCGTAAAACTGGAGGTGATCAGAACGCCCGAAGCCAAGCGGGGCTTCGTGTTACTGCCCCGCTGGTGGGTCGTGGAGCGGACCTTCGGCTGGTTGGCCCGCCACCGCCGGCTGGCCCGGGACTATGAGCGGCTGGCCGAGATGCTCGCGGCGTTTCACTGGGTCGCATTCCACGGCATCCTCCTCACCTGCATCCCGCTCGCCGGGAGTTCACCACACGCTCTAGACTCCACCGCGACCGGCCTTCCGGCGGCGCGGAGCAGGTCAGCTTCACCACCGCTGCATCCGCCCCCACGTCCAAGAGCGGCTCGGCGTTTCGGACGTAGGCCCGGGGCGAGAGCGACTCCAGCGACTCTTCCTCGTAGGCTCGCTTCCGCCAGCTTTTCGAGCTGCGTGTCGTCGTCGCCCCAAGGGCTTCGGCCACGTCAGCGTCCTTCCAGCCGAACCCGCCTTCGCCCAGACCGCATAGCAGCAATGCCAAGGCCCGCGTCAGCTTGCGGGCCGCGGCCGTTCCTTTGCGAGTCAGCGATTCCAGCGTCGCCTGCTCCTCGGGGTCAGGCAAAGCACATACTTCTTGTCCATCGTCGGTCCTCCTTGGTGGAAATCTCCCCCCCCCCCGGAAGCGTACACGCGAAGAACTCACAAATACTCAACATTAGAATGGGTGTGGCGTCCCCCCCGGCACTGTTTCTCCGCTTACGAGGTTGGCGCTTCTCTCCCAAGTCCCACGGACCTCGAATCCCCCATGGCCGACATCACCTTCACTATCACCTCCCATGATGGCAACCGGGCCGACGGTCGGCTGCGGTGGCCGGCGAAAGGGCTAGACTCCCCCGCCGTAAGCGGCCCGCACGGCAAAGGGGCGTTACCGACCGGGGAATACATCGCGCAACGAAGCAAATTGCTCGACCGGGACGGGATGCCCGCGTACTGCGACCCCGCGGGCTCCGCTACGCCGCAGGGCCACTGCTGGTTCCAGGTGTTCGACGATGCGGACCACACGGACCGGACAGATCTCGGCGTCCACCCGGACGGCAACGTGGCGGGCACGGAGGGCTGCATCGGTCTCCAAGACAAAGACACAAAACCATGGTATGACGCGTTCTACGCTGTGAGCGGGAGCACCACCGTCGAGGTGAGGAACGCGTAAGAGATGAGTGCGAGTCCCGGATCGCCTTTGTGCAACTGTAGTACTACACGAGTACGAGGTTAGGGGCTGGTACGGCTGGCATCGGCACGGCACGCTGTCGATGCTCGCCCACGTGACGCCGGCGGCGAACAGGGCCGAGGCCCGCGGAGCGAACCGCCGCCCCCAAAAGCGGGGGAAAAAGTGTGAGAAGACGATGCGAGCGAACTGATTCCGCTGACGGTTCCCGAAGTCCGCCGCGTGCTGGCCCGGCTGGTCTGCACCCGCCGCCAGTACAACGATGCCGTCTTGACGGTGGTCGAACCGGCGACGACGCCACCAGCGTCTAGCCCTACTCAGCCCCTACCCGTCCCCGGCCGCCTTCTTGTAACTGTAGTACTCACTCAACCATAATCGTGGCTCGCAAATCACTCGTGATCCTAATCTCGCGATAGGGCAATGCGACCAAGATATCAGGAGCGTCGAATGCGAGTTTCTTACTGCGGCTCGAGAGGTCGAACTGGCGTCTCGCTTGTATGGTTCGTCTTTGCCCTGATTTGTGCGTGCTCCGTCGCCATTGCAGGAGAGCGCCGCGTCTTGAAAGTGGGCTCTTCAGGCCCGGACGTCGTATTTCTGCAGAAGTCTTTGAACGCGATCTTGTCGCTGGACGAACCGATCGCCGAGGATGGGGATTTTGGGTCTGATACGAAGACGAGCGTCGAGACGTTTCAGCGAAAAGCGGGACTGCCGATCGACGGTGTCGTGGGAGAGAACACTTGGCCGCTGTTCGAATCGTCGGTCCGTCGCGCGTTTTCGTCCGAGGGGAGCGTCGACTACCAGCCGTCGGCGGAGACGGGAAAGGTCCTGTATCTGACGTTCGACGACGGGCCGGAGCCGGGCACCGAGGATGTGCTCGCGATATTACAAGCCGAGGACGTGCCGGCGACGTTCTTCTTGGTCGGCGAGTACGCCGCCGCCTATGGCACACGGTCTGGGGAGGATCCTGATCTTCTCACAAGACTCTATCGCGATCCTCGTTACCAGGTCGCCAACCATAGTGATAGTCAGTCGCACCAATTCTACTCGAGCTTCTATTCGGACGGGCTTCGCCTGAACGCGCAGACACTCAAGCCCGACGCTCAGCCGGAGAAGCCGGCCGTGCGGCGATCAGTGTTGATGGATTTCGAGTATGGCTCGGCTTCTTTGACGACGGTGTTGGCGGGGATTCCGGCCGAAATGCCGCCCTATTCTCACGATTATCGTGGGCGGTTCGATCGGGACCGCCTGCAGGGGTATTCACGATTTACGACCCTGCGTCTCCCGGGCCGCAACACATGGCGGTTGCCTGGCATCCGGGTGACGAAGTTCACACCCGACGAGATCCCGGGACTTTGGGATTCCATCGAGGAGGCCGACCGGCTCGAGACCAACGGAAGTCGAATCTACGGCTGGGACACCGAATGGAAGATGGACCTCGAGGGCGACGGCGAAGTCAAGGAAATTGCCGATTTGCAGCGGGCCAGCTTCCTGGCTGGCGAAGACGGATTCGTCAATATGTTCACCCCGCAGACGATCGATCTAGACCGTCCCCTGGATACCGTCGACGAGCTGCTGGCGAAGATCGACGACGCCGAACCTGAGGTCGAGGACCGGATCATCGTCCTCATGCACGAGCGGGCCTTCCGCCGGTACAAGTCGGGCGAGGAGACCAAGTATGCGGACCAGTTCCGAACGTTCGTGCAGGACTGTAAGGCGGCGGGCTACCGGTTCGATGTCCTCGCCAACTACCCTAGTGCGGACGCGACGCCGGTCCCGCCTCGTGAGATGAGCCCGTCAGAGATCCGGATCCTGGATCTCGACGAGGATGAGAAGTCCTTTGCCCGGCCCCTAACGGCCGCCGAGATCGAACACATTGATTGGTCCGACTTCAGAAATCCGGGGAGTCTGTTCATCGACGGCGAAGTAGTTAATCACTCCGACCATGCGTTGCTGGTCTACGGACCCAACCCGGGCCCGAATCGGAAGTACGACAATTCGCTCTATGTGCTGCCCGCCGGTCGTCGGACCGTGTCGAACTGGGACTTCGACGGAGTCTATATCCCGGCGGATCGGTCGGCGACGCCCGCCACGGCTTCCATCACCGGCGTGACGCCGACGTCGCCCTTCGCGGCGAAATCGAAGAACAACGAAGTCTGTCATGTCGACGAGATGACCGACACCGAGATCCACCTCCGGATCTCTGGCGTCCTTTCGGATGAGAAGGTCGACGTCGTCCGAGAGACGGGCACGCCGATCGGCCCGGGAGAGCAGAACGCGAATTGGTGCGTGCCGACCGATGCGACGGCCTGGACGCAGGATTTGGTCGATCGACTGGCGGACGGAGAGCACGTCGACGCGACGCTGACATGGAACGCTGCGCCGGGGTCGCCTCCGCGATTCGTCCTGCCGGAGGAAGTCGCACCCGGAGCGGAACTCAAGGCGACGATCGCGACCACGGCGCCCCACACCGCGACGATCGTGTTGACGCATCATCATGACGATGCGCCGGCGACGGGCGACAAGATCGAGGCGGAGCCCAATACGCCGACAACGCTCTTCACGGCACCTGTTCTTAGTGACGAAACCTATGAGTTCTCGATCGATGTGACGTTCGACGGTTCGCCGTTGGAGATGTTCGGGATCGCGTCGATGGCGAAGGACACTGACGACCAGTGGGCGATCAGCTACGACTTCATCGACCGAGGACTGGTCACCTATCGCAGCGAGGGGCACTCCGACCGCACGCTGCGGATCCATCATCCGGTCCGTTCGGGAGAGCCGGTGTCGGAGAGCAAGTCCGGGGTGACCTTCGGCCGGGGCTACGACATGGGCTCTCGCTCCGCGGAGCAGATCAAGGCGGAATTAACGTCGATCGGATACGACCCAACGGCGGCGGAAACACTCTCGGCTGCGGCGGGCATGACAGGTCTCGAAGCCGATGCGTTCTACCGCCAGCATCGCGACGATGATTCGCTTCTCCTGACTCGGCCGCAGCAGCTCCGATTGTTCAATCTCGTCTACTCCCAGGGCGCCACCTGGACCGAGTCTGACGGGACCGTGCGCACGAGTCCATCGTACATCGATCAGACGATTGCGATTTATAACAGGCGGACCCGACATGTCGACGGGACGTCCAAACCGGGCAAGACGCCCTGGGAGGAATTGCACCCGGCGATCCAGGACATTCTCGCCGACTTCATCTATCAGGGATGGTCGGGCGAGCGGCCGATGACCAAGGGGATGCTGGGCGATTTCGACACTCTCATTCATTACATCAAGACGACGCGGAATCTCAGTCGGGACGAACCGGCACGAGGTCGAGCGCCCTACCTTGAACGATGGAAGCCGAAAGCGGAGGTGTTGCCCACGCCATGGGTGCGTGCCCAGGACATCGTGGGGCTTGACCCGCTGGGAAGACCGATGACCCGGACCGGGTCCATCCAGCTCACGGGGCTGACCGCCGCAGGCGAAGCCGGCGCGACGTTGTTCGTCCGGCGACGTCTGGCTGAGAAAGTGTGGACCGGATGGGCACCGGTTGATCGGGATCCAGCGAAGACCACGGCGAACGTCGCCGTTCTGCCGTCGGCCCGTTATCAGTACTGCCTTGCGAGGCGAGAGCCGACGCTCCCGTCGGCCCGGGTTCTGGAGCTATCCACGGAGGACCTGTTCACGGGAGACCTCTCGCCGATATCCGTCGACGGGCTGCTTTCCCTCTCGGCCGCCGACGAAGTCCGTCGGGTGAACCGGGTGAGGATCAAGACCGTGCTCACCAAGGCGAAAGGGGACGCCGAATTCCACGAGATCGCCACGGGCGACGATGGGACGGCCGGTCACGCTCACTTCGTTCTCGACCCGGCCGGCTCCTCGGCCGCCGATGACGGAGGCTATCTGATCCGACGGGAGCGGACGGCCGCGTCGGCCCCGCCCATCCGCGTCCCGGAGTACTATTTCGCTCCGAAAGTAACGGAGCGATCGTCGACCGATGGACCGGGCCCGCCGCTCCCGTTCGAAGGGGTCGTCGGATTCGTCGTCGAGCGAGAGCTTCTCGATCCGGCGACTGGCGTGGCGACCTGGGAGCAGCTCCGGCCGCACAGCGGGACCGAGCCGACCTTCACGGTCACGGTCCACGCTGGAGCCCGCCGACCGCTGTTGACCGGCACACATGGCGTCGACGAATGGGGCGATGCGGACGTCTCGATCTTCCGGGCGACGCTTCAGCAACGGCTGCGGTGGCTCGGTTACATCGGCGGCGATACGCCCGACTGGCTAGTCGTCGACGGCAGGCTGGATTCGCGGAAGGCCCTCCGGGACGCGTTGACGCTCTGCCGGGCGGCTCACGAAGTCGAGCCCCCGGCCGCCCCGGGTGAAACGGCTCCCGATGCCGACGATTTGCTCGTCCTGCGGGCCGATCGGCGCCGCGACGACACGACGGCACCCGCCTGGAACCGACTTACATCCGGGTCCGGAGCACCATCCTTCGGAACGTCTTGGCTGCGAGAAATCCTTGGCGACCCCTCGCTGGCCTCGTTCGGAGGCGTGACGCTCGAACGCGGGTCCGACGAATCGGGCCGGTTCGTGCCGATCGGCGGCGGGCCCGCGATCCGCGATAACGGGAATGTCGCGATCGTCGCCTGGACCGACGCGGCCGATGAGATCGGGTATCTTAACGCAATTGCGAAGGTCCACGTTCGCCCGTTTCTCGCCGTCAAGCTGGTCGTTCCGACCGGGATCCGGGCCGACCTAGAGCCGGAGGTTCGACCCCTCGTCACCGAGAGCGACGAGCTCGATGTCCAAGCGCAGGTGCGGATCATCCGCCAAGCGGGGTCTCCGATCTCGGCTCCGGGGATCGAGGACGTCGCAGCCCTGCTGCAAGACGACCCAGTCCCGGTTCCGGCGACGCTCGCAACCCACCTCGAGACATTCGGGCAAGCGGTCGCGGCGTCGCTGACCGAGGCGAGAAACGACGAAATCATCGAGGCACTGGACGAACGGCTGATCACGGTCACCGACGAGACCGTCGAAGCGTTCAAGGTTGCCCTCGTCAACGAGATCGGTTCGCTCAAGACGATTGTCGCGGGGGCGGAGGATCTGGAGGACTTGCTCGAGAAGACCGACCGCGTCGACTACGATCCCGCAACGCGAGTCGTCTCACTCCGATTGCCTGACGCCGCTCAGGCCGACGTCGAGGCAACGTTCCGCGTTGAGACCATCGGCGCGGTCGACGAAAGCGTCGTCGACACGATGCTCGACCGGCAGGGCCGGGTCGCCCTAAGAGCCGAGGTTCCTGTCCATCTGCGGGCGACCTGGGCGACCGAGGCGTACCTGGAGGTTCAGCTCGACGAACTGGATCGCTTCACGGTGAAGATCGAATCGGCTCACGCCCGCCTCGCGATCGGTCAACCGCGGGCGTTCGGCCAGACCGATTGGCGATTCGGGATCCTCGGCCTGGCGGCACCGACAGTCGAGGGCCTCGGCTACGAGATTAACGTTCCGATCGTCTCGCTCAATGACGGCGGGGGCGTCACTGTCGCCTCCGAGCAACTCGCGGCGGAGTGCGACGCGTTTCTTGGCCGGGCCCTTCTGGCCCTCGAGCATCCCCTCCCGCCCGACCCGACACCGGGACCTCCGGGTGCGGACGACCGTGTCCGCGTCGGCGAACTGGTCGTCGACCTCGACGGTACGGTCAACGGCGGCCCCCATCCGATCCAAGGGCTCCCACGGGGAGAGACGCGGTTCGAGCTCTGGGTCGATACGGCGGTCGAAGCGGACGCGAGGGTTCGATTCGCCCACCTTTCGCCGGGTCTGCTTGCGGATGTGGTCGCTTCGCTCGACGCCGGGACCGTACCGACGCTGTTCGAGAAGGAAAAGGATTACGAAGTCGACCAAAACGGGGAGACCGCCACGCTGCCCGGTCGAACGTCGTTCCTCTTTCCCGACAAATACAAGCCGCCGGCGGTCGTCGATGTCACGGCCGATACGCGTTGGCGGCTGGTGCTCGATCCCGAGGACGGACAGGACCTGCCTCGGCAAGAGTTCGATGTCCTCATCATCGACGAGGAACCGCGGATCTACAGCGTCTCTCCGACGATTACCAAGTCTTATGTGATCCTTCCGGAGACCACCGAGGCGGGGCGGACGCTCGCCCCGCTGAAGCGGACGACTCAGGAGATACCGCTCAATGTGCTGGACATCGTTGCGGAACGGCTCGAAAGCGGCCTAGCGAAGAAGCGGTTCCCGCTCACCGACGTCAAGCCATCCGATGTAATCGACCTTCGCAGGTGGCTTCAGTTCTCCGTCATCGATCGGATGCTCTACCGGGCGGTCGAGTGCGAAGCGATCGCGGGCGAGGTCTGGCCGTCGACGATCGCCTTCACCATCCACGCGGATGACCGCGTCGTGCCGATCGAGCTCACGGTGGACCCGCCGCCGTACACGGACACCCCGCAACCGGAGGGCGAGTACGTCGAACGGCTCAACGACGCACTCGGCTCCGCGCTCAACCGGGTCGGTCTTGCTCAGACGCTCTGGTTTGGCTTGGCCGATCGGAAGGGAAACGCTCCGCCCCGGTTGCGACTGCTCATCAACCGACAGGCACCGCTTGCCCGGCTCACCATTGAACCGAGGACTGGGTGCGAGGCCCTCGGCCTGAAGTCGATCCGCCGGACGGGTAGCCCCTTGCCCTCGGACAGGGATCTGGCGCAAGAGGATCTAACGTTCCTCGCGGTAATCACGCCGGCCGGGCCACCGGTTGAGGTCGTCGTGCCCCACACGACAGGAAACGTCCAGGAAGTGGAGTCGCGGATCGAGCAGGCGATCAGCAATTTACCCGATGGTGAGGCCAAGACAGCCCTTGAGGCACTCCAGTTCGAGCGACGCGACGGACGGCTGGTGATCACCACCCCTCTGACAGGAAACGCCCCGGTCTCATTGTTCGAAACGGATCAGCTCGGTTTCGTCGGCGGCCTCGCCGATCTGCGGGCGGTTGATGATTTCGCTTCGCCGACGCTGGGGAGCCTGCGCTCGTGCGTTGAGGATCTCTCGGGGGGGCGGCTTACGATCGCGTACGAACGGCAGGGGGGGGCGGATGCGGCGCTCACTTTTTACGCTAAGGCGGTCCGTCCTGAGGACGCTCTCGCCGAAGAGCCGCCGCTGCCGATCGAATCGGCCCGCATCACTTTGCCTCCTGACAGTCCATTCGACCGCCTCACCTTGCAGGGGGGCCTGGCCGCATCGTTCGAAACGTCCCTTAAAGCCAACTTCTCGATCGCGGTCCCGCCGAAGCCGCCGGAGGACGGGCACGACGCGGACGACGGCATCGAGGACGGACCGGCCGACTCGCTCGCGATTTCGGACGACGCCGAAGATCAGGAGGTCTTCCTGCGGCCGTTCTGTGGGGAGATGAGAAAGCGGATGGAGCATCTTTTCGGCTTGCTGACCGCGTCCCATCGAGATGCCGTCCAGGTGAGGGTGGCGCTCACCGGTCACGACCCGGAGACGCCATCCGACCCGCCGACCGCTTTCGACGTGCCCTTGGGGGATGTCCACTCCGCGGAGGAGATCGCCCAGCGATTCAACGAGACGGATCCGACCGGACGGCTGCACGTCGACTTCGACGGGGAGCGTTTTACCTTCCGGGACAGGTACGTCGCGACAATCGACTGGTTCCCTCTGATGGAGACGACGCCGCTGTCGATCACCGCCCCGGGCCAAGCCCCGGATCGCGACGCCATATTCGACACGCTCATGCTCTCGGCGATGTTGGCACTTCCGCTGAAAGACGTCGATCGTGACGGCCTTCTGGTCGGCGGGTCGCTGCTTGCCGAGCGGGGAATCTACGACCTGTCGTTCACAGGAGAGACGCTCGCGGCGTGTTCGGGACGACTGAAGGCCCAGAACGTCCAGGGGCAGGCCGAGCTCGGTTTGCTGGACCTCGGCCTCGTTTTGACAGCGGACGCCGAGGCCGACTTCAGGGCGATCATCGATAACGAAGGAGTTGCCTGTTTCGAGGGCGACGGCAATGTCGCCATCCGGGGAGAGGCCTGGGTGTCGGAGCAATTGTTCGAAGGCGATCTCTGGCGGACAGCTGCCGGTCTCGACCCGGGTCTCAAGGCCGCTATCTCGCAGTTCAACGAAAAAGCGACGATGGGACTGACGGCGGACTGGGACGGCAAGACCGAGATCGAACTCTCCGAGGACGCGATCCTTGGGGGATTGGGGGACCGGGATGCCCTGTTGGACAGCTTACAAGCGGGCCTGAAGGATCTGGCCGATCTTCTTGATCGCTACGCGGCGATCGAGAAGTTCTCCAGTCTCGACGAGCTCGACGGCATCGGGCTGCGGCTGGGTGATCTAATCGAGATTCAGGATGTCTTCGCAAAGTTCCAGCGGACGGTGGCCGCTCGGCTGGACCAGCCCGACCTCATCCATGGCGGTCGCCTGGTGCGCTCGATGGACGATCTTAGCGACGTGTTCGTAGAGGCAATCGAGGACGCACTGGGGCAGGCGGGACTCGGCGAGGCGCTGACGTTTCGCTTCGACTTGGAGACGAACTCGCTGATCTTCACATACACCCGCGCGAAGTCCGAAGATCGAAAAGCGAACCTGAACCTGTCTGTCGACGTCGGCGGCAAGACCTATCCTCTGATCAATGCAGGCGACGATGGGCGGGTGAGAGCCGATCTGACCGCCACGTCTCGCCTGACATTCGGCATCGACCTCTCGAAAGCGGAGGGCGCGGACGAGATCCGAGGCGTCTTCATCGGCTGCAGCGAAGTCGACGACGAGCCGACGGACGCGACCGCCGACGCGACGATCACGCTCCCCGCCAACGACATGGGTCTGATCCCGTTCGAAGCCGTCATCGGACCGTTCCGAGCGACGTTGGGAAATCTCAAATTCATGGGCACGGACTCCGACGGAACCTGGTCCCGGGAGTTCAAATATGTGCTCGAAGACCTAGACGGCGACGAACTCGGCCGTGCCGGCCTTCCTCCCCGGATCTACGACCTCGACACGCTTGCCGATATCGACATCGGCAAGATCAACGCCGAGCTTCCCGAAGTCGGCTTGGATTTCGACCTGGACGATCTGACCTTCGACGGACGGGCGACGCTGCCTGACCTCGACCTGCAATTGCTGCTGGCCAATCTGGGCATTAGCTGGGACCGTCTCAACGCCGAGCTCGAGGAGGCGATCGAACGCGCCCTCGGCGAACAGGATATTCCCGTCCTCGGGCGGGCCAAGCTCGACATTCTGGAGGTATTCGAAGGACTCCGGGGCGCCTTCGAGGACGACTGGCTGACCATGGAGGATATCGATCCCGCTGATCCAAAACTGGAAGAGCGGATTGCCGAACGTCTTGAGGATGCGATCTCCGAGGCGCTTTCCGGGACTGGCGCTGAGGTCGGCGAGGTCGACGTAACGATCGCCGACGGGGAGCTCAAGGGCGTCACGATCCAGCTCCGGATCAAGAAGACGATCGCTCAGGAGACGGAGCTCGACCTCGGGCTCGAGGGGATCGGCATGGTCATGTCCCCGCCGCCCCGGGTGACGCTGAAAGCTTGTCTGACCGTAGGCTCACTGGACGAAAGTGGGGTAGGAAATGGTTTCGCGACGATCGGCTTTGATGAGACGGGGGTCTACTTCGAGGACGTGGCTGTCGAGTGCGTCGCCAAGGCGATTATCCGCCATGACGGCGACGAGACCACGTCGGATATGACGACCGACTTAGGGTTCCTACGCTTCGACACGCGACTTGCAGGCGCCGAGGACACGACCGACTGCTCCTGGAACGACGAGACTGTCAAGAACGGGGTCCGAACGCGGGCTCGACTGATCCTGGCGAACGGAAAGGTTGGCCTCGGGGGGCTCGTCAACAATGCCCGAGTTCCAAGTTTCGAGGCGCAGGCGGGTTTTAACGTGAAGCACTTCACCAGTGACGAGATCGCCCTCGGCGGCGAGTTCAGCCTGCCGCAGTTCCGGACATCTTTCACGTTCACTTGGTCGACGGGCGAGGCCGAGACGACAGTGAAGTTTGGCCAAGTCGAGATGCAGGTCGGTCAGTTCGTCGACGAGTTCGTCGAGCCGATCTTCGAAAAAGTAGAGGCCATCGTCGAGCCGATCGCGGACAAGGTTCAGGAGATGAGACAGCCCTTACCTGTGATCTCGGATCTCGGTGGGGAGGTCAGCCTCATCGATCTGGCGATGTTGCTAGTTGACGGTGGAGTTGACGGTGAAGAAGCCAAGTCGCTCAGGTCGTTCTTGGACGCCCTCGACGAGTTGGCGACCTATTCAGATCGAATCACGGCTCTCAGGTCTCACATTCCCGCGGATGGCTGGGTAGCCATAGGAGGATTCGATCTCGATTACGAGGCGGCACGCTCGGAGGGAGCGGCAGGCACGCTCGAACCGAACAATGTTCAACTCCTCGAATCCTGGAAGCAGACGCGGCGCCAACTGGAGAAGGCGGCCAACGCGTCGCGACCGGCCAGCGGTCCGCCTGCGACACGGGAGGAATTCTACCTTCGTTACAACGCCGGACGGTTTGCGTTCCCCTTGATCGAAGACGTCAACGGGTATAACGACAAGAATCAAATCTTTCCCGTTAGTACGCCGCACAAAGTGATCTTTGGGCTGCTGTTGGGCAAGGACGCGACACTGTTCGAGTATCGGGTCCCCCGGGTGCGGGCAGGATTCGAGTACGGGCAGTTCTTTCCCGTCATCGGCCCTCTGGGAACGCGGATTGGCGGACGGGTCTCAATCGAGGGGACGCTCGGCGTCGGTTACGACACCGCCGCAATCCGTCAGCACCGGCCCGCCCATCACGGGTTCTATATCAACGATCGACTCTATCCGGGCGGACTCGGTCCGGACATCAACGAACTCGCCATCCGGATGGGCCTTTTCGCGGCAATGGAAGTTAACGTCGCCGTCGCCCGGGCGGGGGTCGAGGGCGGCGTCGTCGGCGAACTCGGACTCGATCTCAACGACCAGTGCACGACGGACGGCTACCAGTCAGGCGACGGGAAGCTGCACTACGAAGAGTTCGAGAACAAGAGTTTCGATGAACTATTCACGGCCAACTCGAAGGTCGAGGCGTACCTCCGTGCCTATCTCGAGGTCGGCTTCGAGACGTTCGGCAAGTTTCACTGCGTCATCTGCAAGAGTTACGAGATCGGACGGCAGATCCTCTTCGCGCTCGAGCCGCAGCCCGGTTGCGGCGAGTCGGAAGACATCCTCGTCGCGAGATCGATCCCGGTTTTGCCGGTCGCGATGCGGGTCTTACGAAATGCCGACAATCCGCCGTCGGCGACGGTGGATGGAAGCACGTTGACGATCACCAATCAGGAAGACGCCAAGCTGGAAATCCGCTACTCCCGCGTTCGCGACGACAACGGGAATATGGTTCCGCTGGTGACCATCCTCCGGTATCTGAGCGGCGGCAATGAAGTGATCCCGGTCTGGAAATCCAGGAATCAAAACATTGATAAGCTGGTGTACGTCGGTCACGACGAACCCGAAACGGTCATCTTCGATGCGCGTGTCCCTTACGAACTGGATATCAGCGGTCGGGGTGGTGACGACGTCCTGATCGTCAACAGCCGCGACAACGCCGCGATTCGTATCGACGGCGGCCTCGGTCAGGATGTCATTATCGGCTCCAACGCAGTCGGCGATCTGCTCATCGGCGGCGGCGGGAACGACAAGATCCTCGGACGTGGGGGCGACGACTGGATCTTCGGCGATGGCGACGACGACGAACTCTTCGGCGGGCCCGGCGTGGACCATCTCCACGGTGATCAGGGCGTCGACAAGATCGACGGCGGTCGCGACGACGATTGGATCTGGGGGGGGGATTCCGAGGACCGTATTTTCGGCGACCGCGGGGACGACCACCTCTTCGGCGGCGGCGGGGCCGATCGGTTGGGCAGGCCGTTTACGATCAATCTCCCGCCGCAGGAGGAAGCCAAGCCCTACTTTGCGTTTCTTGAGGACCCTGATTCCGCCGATCGGCCAGAATCTGGTCGGGACGTGTTGGTCGCCGGAGCGCTCCGCGATGTCACGCCAATCGCTCCAGCGAACTTCCCGAATCGGGTCGCTCACCATGCCGCCAACGTGAGCGCGACCGAGCCGCTCCGCAACAGCGACTGGGTCAAGGTCAAACAGCGTCCGGACGCCTTCCAGCGGACCATGACGGACTTCGTCGTTGAGGACGATGACACCGTGGGCACGGAGATCCTCAACGGAGGACCGTCCGGCGACTTCCTCATCGGCTCCGGTCGGGACGACGTGATCGAAGGCGACGACGGGGGCGACTGGATCTGGGGCCTCGGCGGCAACGATCGACTTGCCGGTCAGTCCGGCGGTGACGTGCTCTTCGGGGGCGAAGGCGTCGACACGATCTCCGGTGACGGCGGGAACGACAATCTCGTCGGAGGGGGGCACTCGGACTTCCTCTACGCAGGCTCACTCCCCACGGGACTGCCGGAGAGTCCGGACTCCCTGATCGTGGAGAATGGGCAGTCGATCAAGTTCCGCGAGCGTTTGACCGAGTTCGACACCTTCTTCCCGGTCGCGGACGACGACGTCGGACGGCAGGAGCTCTTCGGAGACGAGATCGTCTGGTCGACCGATGAGCTCCACGACGCATCTGATGCCGGGAACGACATCCTCGTCGGCGGGGACGGTCCGAACCTCGTCCTTGCCGGCAATGGAAACAACACGATCCGGACGGGACGCGGACGGGACGTCATCCTCGCCGGGGCGTGGCGGACCGAGCCGGTGGACTGGGAGGCCGAGCAGCAGGATGACACGTTGCCAGCCCGGGACACGCTGCCCCCGCCTCGACAGTGGGTCGCCGGTCGGCTGGGCAGCGCAAACCGGGTCCATGCCGGCTCGGGCGGCAATGAAATCCACGGAGGCAACGGCGTCAACCGGTTCTGGATGACGGGCGTCGATCAGGGGACCGATCCGGCGGCCAGCGCCCGGGAGATTAACATCATCACCACCGGAGCGGCGCACGATCAGATTACCACAATCGCCGACGCGAAGCCGTTTCCCGCGCTTGATGAGTATCAAGCTCGGACGGTCGAAATCGAGGTCTCCCCATTCGAGCCATGGGTGGAAACGGCGCATGCGTTTCTCTGCATGATCGACGTCGGTGGCGGTAACGATCTCGTCATCAGCGGCAACGGCGACGACTGGATGCTGGCCAGCCCCGGTCCGGACGGCGTCGACCTCGACGACGAGCGGGACGTGATCTTCGCCGGCGACGGGGACAATCTGATCGACGTCGATTCCGGCGACAACTTCGTTCTCACCGAGGGCGACAGCGAGACCTACAACGTCATCATCGCCACCGGCGACGATGATGTGATCCGCGCAGGTGGTCAGAACGACTTCATCCTCGCCGGCAAGGGGAACGATTGCATCTTCGCCGGGGACGGGAAGGACATTGTCGTCGCCGGACGGGAGCGTCTCGAAACAGGGGAGAATGATCGCGACATCGTCCACGGCGAAGGGGGCGACGACATCCTTATCGGCGGGCAGCAGATCGACATCCTCGATGGCGGCGAGGGCAGCGACATCCTCATCGGCGGTCGCCCCGAATTGCAGCTCTCACGGCAAGCGAACGCCATTGAGAAGTTCTATGAGCTCGCTCGCGGTCTCCAAAACGCCGGGGCGTTTACCGCCGCCGTCGACGCGGACGCCCCCCTGGGTGAGGCGAAGCGGGAGTTCATCGATCAGTTCGAGGCGATCTACGCCGCCTTCGAGGCACAGAAGGAAAACCGGGCGGACCTAAATTTGGTCGAGGAACGTGGGGCAGAGCGGATGAACCGGCCACGGTACACGTATCCCAAAACTTTCCTGAAGCACCTGCGGGAGTCCGTCTTGGGAGACGTCGGCGACGGGCCCGACCGTCTCCTCGGAGGCCTAGGCGACGACTGGCTCTTTGGTGGCAACGACGAAGACCACCTCTACGGCGGGGACGGCAACGACTACCTCGACGGCGGAGCCGGGGCCGATCAGTTACACGGCAATTGGCCGACGCCGGCCCAAGCCGAGATGAGCGGTTTCACGGACCTGCCCGGGTTCTCGTATGACTTCGCGGCCCTGGTCGCC
The DNA here is from genome assembly GCF_013036045.1 of Alienimonas chondri. Lineage (GTDB taxonomy): Bacteria > Planctomycetota > Planctomycetia > Planctomycetales > Planctomycetaceae > Alienimonas > Alienimonas chondri. The sequence continues at coordinate 35,181 of NZ_WTPX01000013.1, read as the reverse complement.
GGCACACGGACCGGGGAGGGGACGAACGACGACGTCCTCCTGGGCGGGCATGGTCACGATATGCTCTGGGGCGGCTGGGGGATCGACCAGCTCTTCGGTGACGAGGACGACGACATCCTCCATGGCGATCAAGGCATCCTCATCGAGACGCCCACCGTCGAGGCCACCGCCGAGCGTCGGGAGAGCATCGCGGCTGACGGCGGCGTTCCTGCCTGGCTCGTCGAGGCCTTCGCTGAGCACCAGATCGAAGTCGCCAGCACGTCCCGTCTGAAGGTCTGGCGGAGGGACAAGTCGGGTGCGCCCGATCAATGGCTGATCGTCGGAGACGTGTTCGGTCACCGCCTGCTCAGGATCGATTCGTCCACCTCCAGTGAGTCGCCCCGGTTCTCGATCCGAGAGCTCCGTCAGGGAGGCCAGCGGCTCTGGGGCGGGGGCGGTGTCGATCTCATGTTCGCGTACTCGGGCGAGGAGGATCGAGAGTACGACCGCATTCGCCGGGATCGGTCGCTTCGTCCGGAGGACGATGACTCTCCGTTCGCGGCGACCGACTACCCAGCCGGGGACGAACTCCGCGGCGGCGACGGCGGCGACTTCCTCTACGGCTCCCTCAGACGGGAGCTCCTCATCGGCGATTCCCTCGAACAGCCCGGCGCCGGCGCGGACTATCTGCACGGAGACTTTCTGACAGCCGGGTACGAGATCAACCGCGACGCGGGTTGGAGCGGCGGGGCCGACATTCTGTTCGGCAACCGCGGCAGCGATCAACTTTTCGGCGGAGGCGGCGACGATGTGCTCTGGGGCGGTGAGGACAACGACTGGCTCGAAGGGATGGCCGGCACCGACAAACTCCGCGGAGGCAGCGGACCAGACCATCTCGTTGCTGACGTGGACTCACGCTATTACTACGACAACGAGATCGGCGAAGGAGGCGACTCCCCCGCGATCGAGCAGACGATCGAGGACATCGATGGGCACCGGGGGAACATAACGGCCGGCGATTCGCTCGACGACGCCGTCGACATCCTCCTCGTGCAGGGCGACGCGACGTTCTCTAACCGACGGCACTCGAACAATCACGAACACGACCGGATCGTGATCGGCGAAAGCGATCCGGACGTCTTCGAAATCGATTACACCAGTTTCAGCGAAAGCGAGAGCCACGGCCTAGACGAAGTCGACTGCAACGACGACACCGGGCCGACGACCGTCCGTCGCGTCCCGGTCCCCCGAAAACCCCGACGGTTCAAGATCCGTTGGCGTCCCCGATCCGACGAGTTGCCGGCATACATCGAACAGGTGCAAGTTGCCGGTCTGATGGGCGACGACCGGATCTTACTGGACGTCTCAACGAAGACCGCCAACCATGCGACCGAGATCGGCGAAGAAGTTCCGACCGGCCCCCGGCCGCTGAAGATTTGCTTCTCGGTCCTCTCCGGCGGATCGGGCGACGACCTGATCGTCGGCGGCGGGGCCCGTGATCGGATCATCGGCGGGCCAGGCAGTGATATCCTCTTCGGCTTGGGGGGCGACGACATCCTCTGGGGCGACGTCACCGAACGCAAGTCGGACGAAAGCCGGTCGGACGACTTGGACTACCTCTTCGCCGGCGGCGGGAACGACGATCTCATCGCCGGAGTCGGCTCGAACAGACTCTACGCATGGTCATTCCATCCTCTGGCGTCGAAGCCCTTTCCACATCGGGTCCGGGACGGCCCGACGCCGACAGATCCGGACGCGTGGCGGGAGGCCGTGCTCGCCTTCCTCGACGACGAAGTGCAGATCAAGGCTCGGGAGGCACGCGGTCTCGGCGTCGAGCCCGAACGGACTTTCGGCGTCTTCGAAAACGCGGGGATTTTCGCCCCCGAACCGCAGACCGGCTTCGAGCTCGAGCGGACCGGCCTCAATCGCATGCTCGGCAGCGACGATGAGTCCGCCGTCGACCTCCTCTTCGCGGGAACGGAACTCGATTTCCTCTTCGGGCGGGCCGGCGAGGCCGATCAGATCATCGGACGCGACGGGACGCCCTTCCAGCCGACCGGCGACGTCGCTCGAGACGATCTCTGGAAAGAGTATGCCAAGACGACCAAGGGGGCTCTCTACTTAGCGACCTCAGAGATCGACGATCGGGTGGAGATCGGCTATGTCGTCGACCCGACGTCGCCTCACTTCGGCGAGCACTCACTGCGGATCTCGACAGCGGGCTCGGAGGACACGCGGTTCTCGGTCGAGGCATACGAGTTCGCCGGCGCCGACGGCCGTCCGCTTGACCGTCAAGGGGGACAGTACGTGGACCCGTCGGCGCTGCTGATGTCCCGGCAAGATCATGTGCCATCGCTCCTCGAGGCGCGGGCGACCGGTCTCGAATCCGATCCGGAGAACCAGGCGGCGAAGGCCCGCTTCCAACAGGGCGGATCATTCGACCGCGTTGCCTCGTCGGGCGGCGTCCCCCAGCGAATCAGTGCCTCACTGGCCCGCCGAGAGCTCGAAACCGACTTCCTTTTCGACGAACAAAAGGAGAAGTTCCTCGCGATCATCATTGATACCCTCGCTGGTGATGATGAGGTCCACATCGGCGAAACTGTCGAGAAGACGGTCTGGGTCGACGCCGGCGAGGGTCACGACCTCGTCCGCGTAGCCCCGACCCGCTCGTACGTTCCCGACGCGGCCGAACGGTCGCGGGCCCGCCTGATCGCCGAGCAGACCATCACCGAGGAAGAAACGAAGGACTGGCCCGGCGGATACGTCCGATATGCCCTTCACGAAGATCCCGACCGCGTCCTCCACCGGATGGTCGCCAACGACACGCCGAGGCTGGCGTTCGATCTCCAGACGATCCCCCACAGCCAGCACTTTCAGAGCCTGACCCTGGACAGCCCTTTCGGCGAGCCGGACGTCGATTGGTATCGCTTTCGGCTCGCTGAGGATCTCCATCTGGGTGAGGGGGACGAACTTGACCTCGTCGTCACCGATCGGCTTCACCGGACGCCCTTGCGGGGAGAACTCTACGACGAGTCGGTCGAAAATCTTCTCTGGTGGTTCGACACCCCGGTGTCGGAGAAAGTTGCCGATGGGGAACGTCGCCCCGACTCAGATCCGACTTCGCTACCGGCCATCGTGGACTGGGCTGACGGGCCGCTTCTGCGGGAGAGCGATCATCTCCGTCTGCTCGAGATCCTGCGCGATCAAGACATCGAGGCGCTTGAGGAATTCTGGGATCCGATGGTCGATCGCTGTCGATTTCCCGCGACCCTCCGTCTTCGGGGCGACGTCGTGGAGATCCGTCCCTACGACGAGCGCCGCTGGGCCTTCTTGGCTGGCAATCTTTGGACCTGCGTCGTCTCGTATCCTGACGGCAATCCGCCGAAGCTCCGTCTGAGTCACCGTCAGTTCAACTGGCCGGCTCTCGGCTGGGTGGAGCAAAACGGGATCAATCCGGCCGCGATCGATGAGCATCTCCGGTCGGGCGATTTGGATCGTGGACTGCTCGTCCTCGAGGAGATGGCCCGCTGGAGCGGCCTCGGCGGTCGCCTGAGACCGGAGGAGATCCGATCGATCGAACGCCTCGGCGAGAACCGGTGGCGACTAGCGGACGATCGTCACGCGCTCGAGTTGACCGTCGAGCGGTCTCGAGTGAGCTTCCGTTACGGACGGCGGGCGTCGTACTATCTCAAGGTCGCCGCCGCGGACCGCGAAGACGGTCCCAATACCAAGCTTGCGGCCTATGACATCCGCTTTCGGCTGCGGAACCATCCCGACGCGACCGAGGCAGTGGGGGGGGCGTTCCCGCTCGGATCACTGGATCGGCTCGAGCGGCTCGAGGGGCTGACGCTCCATCGCGGCGACGTGGCCGCGTCGAGCGACATCGCCGACGAGCCCGCGACCGACGAGCCCGCGACCGACGAGGACGTCTTCTCGTTTATGCTCCCGGTCCATCTCCACGGGACGTCTCGCCTGGAACTGGTCACGGTTTCGCCGTACGCCGATGAGATCGTCCTCGAGCTTCGCGACGTCGCAGGAGCGGTGCTTCATACGACCGAGGCGGGGGAACGGACAGTCGATTTCTCCGCGATCCAACTGGGCACCAAGGAACAGTTCGAGCTGCGGGTGGGGCTCCGCGAGCCGGAGGATCCGGCCCCGACCGATCCGCCTCCCGCCGGCCCGCCTGCGGACGTGACGCCGGAGGCGATTGCCTACGCGCTCGTCCCGTCGATCGTCTGGGACGGTGAAGTCGCCGGCCGCCCGAACGCCACCCCGGCGACGGCCGTCTCGATCACGGGGTATCAAACGATTCCACGTTTCGGACCGTATCAGCTCGATCGTCTGGAAACGGAGTTCTTCTCCGTCGATGACGACACGCAAGGCTCCCTGGCGACGATGCTCACGGATGGGACAGTGCCGCCGGCGTTCGTCGCCGAGTTCGCTAACTTGGAGAGGTCGCTCCCCGCGGACGTCCGCGTAACCGTCGTCGAGGAGGGTGTCCGTTGGCGGATCCAGGCCGCCCCCTCGGTTTATCTCGTCGAGAAGGAAGGTCTTCGCCTGACAGTCCGCGAGGGCGGTTGGTCGCCCGGATACTTCCGGATCACGTTCCCCGAGAAGCTCGAACGATCTGTCCCGTTCGTCGTGCAGGTCGCCAATTCCGGGCCGATCCCTCCGCGGCTGCGGCTGGAATTCTGGCAGGCCGACCGCGACGATCCGGACCGCCTGGGACGGCTGCTGACTACGACCGAGACCACGACCGAGCGCACCCACGCCGTGCTCGATTTGTCCCGAGTGGACCTGCTGGAGATCCGGGCGGCGACTGCGCCTCGTGAAGGTCTCTACCTCGCCGAGGATATCGAGTTCGAATTGCTGCTGGACGGCAAGCCGTATCGGATCGTCGTGCCCCGCGACGAGGCGGCGGCGGCGACTCAACCCGAATCGCTCGAAGAGCGGCAGGACGACCTCGTCACGAAACTCGAGGCCGCGTTCGCCCAGGCGACCGGTCCGGACGGGCGTCCGCCCGCCCGCCCGCTCGATCTGGAGGCCCGGTTCGAGGACGGGCGGCTCGTCTTCGCCGTCCCGCTGACGCGGGTCGACGCCCAGCGGATCGCCGTCCGCGACGGCGAGGAGCTCGGCTTCGTCCGGTTCCGCGACTTCGACGCCGTCGACGGAGGCGAGATGCTCGCCTATCAAGAGGCCCGCAAGGAGCAGGCCCTCATCAAGGGGAACTATTTTCTCCGCGTGCAGGTGCTCAATCCCGAGGACCATCCGCAGGCGGTCGAGCAATTGCTGCGGACGGATCCGGCCGAGCATGACCGCGTGCTGACGGTCCACCAAGTGGGACCCGGCGACGTGCAGTACAGCTTGACCTCATTGGCAGCCAACGACGAGAGGTTCGTCCTCGATCTGTCGGCCGCCCGGTCCCGAAATCTGTCCGGACGTCCGAACCATCGCCGGAAGGATGTCATCCTCGGCGGTCCGGGCAACGACCGTCTCCTCGGCGGGTCGGCGGAGGACTGGATCTTCGGCGGCGACGGCAACGACGTCCTCTGCGGCGGACTCGACGGCCAGGCGTCGGACCTCCTCTTCGGCGATGACGGAGACGATCTCTTCCAGCTCGTCCCCGACGAACTTCCCCGTCATCGGGTGTACGGCACTTCCTTCGATCCAGCCACGGCCGACCTCCTGTTCGGCGGCGAGGGTCACGATCGCGTTTACTTCCTCGGAGGCGACACTGTCCACGCGGCCGACGCCCAGGATGCCGGCGAGCGGATCCGGGACTTCATCGCCCTCGGCTACGATCGCTTCCTGGGGCGGCATCGGCTGATGGCCCTCGTCTGGGACACGAACGCCCGGCGGTTCGTCGGCACACGCTTCAAGCCGGCGGAGGAGGATTCGGTCGTCAAGCGGTACGACGAACGGCTCGCCTTCTTCCAAGTCCAGGACGTTGAAGGCACGCTCCTCGAGACGCGAGGCGGAGCTGACGTCGTCCATCTTGATCCGGAATACTTCCAGCCCACCTTGGGCGGAAGGAGCTGGGGCATCGCCCGGGGAGACGTCCAGGCGGGAGCATCCGCCTTCGCCCATATCGAAGTCCGGACCGGCGACGACCGGGACGTGATCTACGGTTCCGCCTATGCCGACGTTCTTCTGTCCGGCGACGGGGGAGACTTCGTCTTCGGAGGCGAGGACGACGATCGCATACTCGGCGGCGACGACGACGACGTCCTTCACGGCGGAACGCCGACTGGGAGGCGGTCCGATGTCGGGGACGACGTTCTCCTTGGCACGCCCGACGGATCGTCGTCGACCTGCTCGCGAGCCGACCAGGCATTGCCGTACAACTTCATCGCCACGCTGGCCCATCCCGCCCTCGCCGCTTTTCGGCCTGCCGGTTTCTCGCTCGGTCGGACAACCCCCGCGGACGAGATGGAGCCGCGCTCTCTGGAGCAGGCATTCGCTATCGAGGGGGACGTCGACGGTCGTCTCGCCCGGCTGATCCCGATCGGCGACCTCAACGACGACGGTTACGACGACTTCCTCGCCGCGGGCGACGGGTCAGGTCGAGTCCACGCTCTCTACGGGCCGATCAATCCAGGAAATCTGCACCGGGCCCGGCTTGATCCGACCCTCGATCCGACGACCGGGACGCAACTGCTGCGGCTCAACGGGCGGGACACCTCTCTGGCGATCACGGTCGACGACCCGTCCGATCTCACAGAGCTCGCCCGGCGATACTCGATCGCGGGCCAGAGTCAGGCCGAGTTGCTTGCCGGCGAATCGGTTTCCCCGGCCAGGCGGCAGTTCGAGGACGGCCCGATCGCGATGGTGACCCGACGCGGCGATCGCCTCGTCGTGCAAACGTCACGCTACAACGAGTGGCGAACGACGTGGGCGGATTGCTTCACCGTGCCGGTGTCGTCCGTGAAGTCCGACGCCGTCACGCCGGAGGATGTCGTCGTCCATGCGATCGAGTACGACCATAACGCCGACACTCGCGAATTCGTCGTCTGGATCGTCACACCGACGGAGGACGCTCCGGTGATCGGCTGGGTCGTGAAGGCCGACGGGAGCGGACCGCTTGCCCAGTTCCGCCACGACGACGCCAGGGCGACCGACGTACGCGGCTCCTCGACGCTGGGACGGCGCCTCGTCGGCGAGACGATGGACGTCACGCCGCTCGATAGCCGCTTCGAGGTCCTCGTTCCCGGCGACGTCGACGGCGACGGCCGCGAGGACATCGTCCTCGGCGACGCGTCCTTCGTTTCGATCGACGGCCGGACCGTTGGCCGAGCGTACCTCCTCGCCAGCCACCCCGACCCCGACCCCGACGTCACGCTGCGATCGCTCGAGACCGCCGATGCGGTCTGGGAAGGCTTCGGGCTGGGGGCCTCGCTAATCGCCCTGAACGACGTCGCCGGGAAAGACTTCGAGCGCGACGGCCTAGCCGACTTCGGCATCACCCGCAGGGTCGAGAACACCGACGACGACGATCTGGCCGCCCGCGGCTCAATCTTCCTCGTCCGGGGCTGGGAGGGATTCGGTACCACCCGATCCTACTTTGCGATTGATAAGGAGCGGCTTTCCGGCGAGCGGCAATGGCCCGCGACGCCGAACTCACAGGTCTTCGGTCAACTTCGCGACGACGTCGAGCTCGGCTTCCGCACGGGACGGCTGACGGCGACCGCCGGCGACGTCGACGGCGACGGGCAATGGGATCTCATCGTCTCTACCGTCGGCGTGACCGCGTCCAGCGGCGAGCCGGTCGATCACCATGGGAAGGTCTTACTGTTTCACAGCCTCGGCAAGCGGTTCGAGAAAGAGGCCGCCGGAGCGGACGCGGCCGTTCCCACGGTCCGGCTCTCCGAGCACACGGGGATCGTCAGGACTCTTCCGCTCAGCAAGAAGCCGGCATCCGACGCGTCAGGCCAGAACACGCCGATCGCTACGGCTTTGGAACTCGACGGCTATCCGCTGTTCGACCTCGACGGAGACGGAATCGACGATCTTGCCGTCGGCGACCCCCTCGCGACCAGCGGGCTGGGTGCCGAATCGCAGACTCAAAGCGTCGGCCGAATTTTCTTCGCCTTCGGCGAGCCACGGGAATTTCGTCGTCCGCGACGCGGAGGCGAGACGCTCGCCAATCGCGATGTGCCAGGCCTCGGTCTGTTCGTCGTCCATCCACCGACGAACCGGCCTTTCGCCCACCAGTTGGAGATGGCCTACGCGGACTTCGCAGACCCGGAAACTGTTGACTTCGTCCCCGCGGAGGCGTGGACGCAGACGACGACTTCGCTCTTCGCGACCGACGCCTCGCGACGTCAGGTCGCTCTGCTTCGCCGGACCGCGGTCGGTCCGTTCTACGAAGCCCGCGTGCGGCTTCGCCCCCAGCCGGGCCCGTCTCGGAACGGCTATATCGTCGTCGAGTATCGACCGCACAGCGACTGCGTCGATCCCAACGACCGCACCGCCCGCGGCGACAAGTACCTCCTCGCCGGAGTGAACCTCACCGAGCAACTCTTCGAGATCCGGGACCACCTGGGTCGGCTCTCGGCAACCGTTCCGATCGAACCCGAACACCTCGTGGCAGGTCGGTGGTTCGATCTCCGCGTTCGGGTGACCGACCGGACCGTCACGCTCTACGCCCGTCCGCTCGACGCGTCGGGTCTCCCGCTGTCGCCGTTCGGTCCGCCGAAGCTCACACTCGACCGTCTCCAGCATGTTGTCCGCCTCCAGGACTTCGATGAGGCGTTGTTGACGCTCCAGATGATTGAGTCGGAAGGATTCGGCGACGAAGCCCTCGGCACGCCCGGCTGGAACGATCTCTTGGACGTCATGCAACGTCCAGCGACCGATCAGACGCCCTGCATAGTCCGCCGCGACGGGGCCGACTTCCGACTGCGGTTCCTCGGCGAGTCGCGGTCCCACGTCTTTCGGCCGGTAGAAACGCTTGGCGGAGACGCCAAGCTGGACGTATTTCTCGACCCGCCGCTGCAGGTACCGACCGTCGCCGGCCGCCCAGGCGTGATGACCGATCGCAGCCGGACCGAGTTCGCCGACTTCGCCGTGCACGAGACGGAGCGCTGGTTCACCTTCTCGACGCTCGGTGACGGACAACCCGGCGATTACGTCAAGCTGAGGGTCGACGAGGCGTATCAGCCCGAGGCCGACTCCGACGGCCCGCTCCCGGTCTACTCCGGCTCAGAGCCGCTGCCGGCGAAAACCTATTCCACCGCCGAGATTCACCCGGCGCTTGGCCGACCGGTCCTCCCCTACGGGGGCGAATCGCGAACCGCCGACGCTCTCGTCCAGCCCGACGGGGGCCGGCGCTACTTTGTCGGCGGGCCAGACGACGCCGTCACGGTCTGGCTGTTTGACCTCTCCGCACTCCAGACCCATCTTCCTGCGTTGGAGCGGGAACTTGCCTCGGCGCGGCTGTCGTTCCGCTACCGGACGTCCAACAGCGGAAAGCTGTGGCTGGATTGTCTCGCGGAAGAGCCCTCCGGGACGGATGACCTCGATGCCCGGTGGATTGACAACGACGCGCCGACCCTCGCGACGATACCGACAGAGCGGTGGCGACGCCGTGGCCAGACCGTCTTCCCCGGCGAGAACGATGAAATCCTCTTCGACCTCCGCCCGGTACTCTTGGACGCGCTCCGCTCGGGACGAAATCGTCTCGCGTTCCGGCTGCGGGGCGAGGGCATCGACCAAGCGATCACGATCGCGAACTTCAGCGACCGCCCCGAGTCGTACCTGAAACTGGAGGTCATGACGCGGGCCCGTCGAGGGCTCCGCTTCGACCTCTTCGCGGCCGATCGCCAAGTCCGCCGCCTCCGCTCGGGGCTGACCGTCAGCGACATCCGCGATCTCGCCGCTGGGACCTACGCTCTTCGTGTGCACGATCCGTTCGATGTCGACGCGGCGCCCGATTGGTCCGGGTCACTCGCCTACGAGATCGAGATCGCCGCCCCCGAGGTCGGCGCCAGCCATCCGCCTTCCGATCGCGACGTCATCGATGGCCAGCAGGGGCACGATTATCTCGAAGGCAACGGGTTCTTCGACAATCTCGCCGGCGGCGAGGGCTTCGACTACTTCAAAGCCGAAGAGGGCGAAGTCGTCGACCTTCATCACTTCACTGCGCTTCCGACCACGATCCCGGGGGACGTTCCCGCAATTCAGGAACGGCGAGTCGACCCGGACGATCAGGACCTCGTCGTTCAAGCGAACCTACCGCGCCCCCTCGACGAATTGGTCGTCTTCGCTCCCGGCGATCCGCTGCGACCGTTGATTGCTCATCAGTTGGGAAAGACCGTCCTCGTCGCCAACAGCCGGCCCACCGATCGGCTTCGAGTCGTGGAGCCGATTATGGTCAGCGATTTCGTCCGCCTTCAGAGCCTCAACGCCTCGTCGGTGAGCGGTCTCGACTCGATCGAGATCCTCCAGTTCGCGACGCACCTTGAAAGGCTGCTCATCGCAGGAACGGATATCACCGATCTGACGCCGCTCTACCCCGCGCCTCACCTCGCCGATCCGCGGCTGGCCCGCTTCGGAGAACTGGGAACGCGGGAGCTGCGACACCTCGACCTCGATAACACGCCGATCGACAATCGCGGCAAGCACCCCGGCGACGGCACGCTTCTCGACGCTTTTGCCGTCATTGGGAAGCAGGAGTCGCTCCTCTATCTCAGCGCCGATCGCCTGCGTCCGTCGGACGGATCGCAGACCCGGTATGCCTTCTCTCAATTTGACCGCGGTCGTGCCGCTCTGCCGGGTCTCCGTTTCCTCAGCGCCGTCGGCAATCGGCTCGATTCGCTCGAAGGTCTGTCGTTGACATCGCCGAACCTCGCCCCGCTGGAGTATGCGAACCTCAGCGACAATGAATTAACCGACGTCGTCGACCTGGCCAACGTGCGGACCCTCCGCTGGCTCGAACTCCGCGGTAACCCCGTGGACGTGACGTCGATCGTCGGGCTCGGCGTGGCCGATGACGCCGACACGGCCCGGACCCGCCTGGAAGGTCGCTGGACCTCGACCTCGAACCCGGACGCATTCGGCGACTCGTTCAGCCAATCGGACGACGCTGCCGCGGTTGCTCGATTCGACCTCGGGCCTCTCCGGGCCAGACAGGTCGCCTTCGATCTGACCTGGCCCTCGGCGTCCGGCCTCACGCCCGAGGCGGAGGTGACCGTCAAACTCGGCGGCGACCCCGTCTTCGCCTGGACGGCGCTCGAGTTGACGGACGATCCCGCCGCGCCGAGGGCGATCCTCCACCGGGGCGACCGCGTCGCCAAGACTGCTGAGGACGTCGAACGCTGGGTCATTGCCCAGGGCTGGGAGGCGCCCCAAGTGACGGAGAAGCGGTTCTCCGTGGATCTGACCGACCGGCCGACCGGCCGAGTCCTTGACGACGACCGATTCGGGTTCGACATCTCTTCCCGACCGTTCGGCTGGCGGTCGCTCGGGACTCTCTCTCTGACCGAGGCCCACCTCGGGCTGAAGCTTGAGGCGACCCTCGTCAATCGCAGTGACAGCCAGCCACTCGTGGCTGATGCGATCGTCGCCCGTCCGGTCCCACAGATCCTGAAGTTCGCCGACGCGACCGCCGTCCCCAATTTCGTCGCCGTCGGGAGTCGGTCCGTCCCGTTCACGATCGGACTGGACGTTGAAACGTCGGCTCCAGCGAACCACCACAACGCGATCCGACACCGCGTTCTCGGAGCATTGGCCGCGACCTACCAAGGGACCAGAGACGCTCGCCGGGGCGGACAGCAGACGATCACCGCCACCGACATTGTGACGCTCCTTGCCGAGTTCCCCGAAGTCGACCGCGTGACGGTCACCGAAATGCGTCGGCGGGTCCATCCTCCTCAGAGCCCGGCCGCACTGAAGACGGCTCGGCTCGGCCCCCTGAACTTCGCCAGCGAGGAGTTTCCGACCCTCACCAGCGACACAGCGTACGACGGTCTGTCGGTTCGCCTGCTCCCACCGAAGCCCGCCCCGCCCACGAAATGAACCCAAGTTCTTAGCCTCCAAACCGCATATGTCGAGCGGCTAAGAGTCGCTATCGTCAGTCAATTTGTTGCAATGCGGAATTGTCGCGAGGTTTGGCGCGGCACTGTCTGAACTCGGCACTTTATCGCGCACGCGAAAGTTCTTGATTATCGGGACTTCCCGCACGGTAATGACACGTTAGGGGGATTCATACGCGGACGTCCAGGAGGTATTGGTCTGCCCCCAGAAACTGATCCAGTCGCTATGAGAGCGGGTTGGGGTGGTCAGGACGTGCGAGGCGTCCATTCGGCCTCCGGCCTCATTCCCGCCCCGCACGTCCGCGCGAACGCCGCCGGGGTCACGTACCCGAGCGAACTGTTCGGTCGCGTTTCGTCGTACTCACGCTGCCAAGAGCTCGTCAAAGCCCGAGCCTCCCGCAGGCCGCCGAACTCCTCCGCGGCCAAGAACTCGTCCCGCAGCTTGGAGTGAAAACTCTCCGCGTCGCCGTTCTCCCACGGCGAGGCCGGAGCGACGTACAGCGTGTCGATCTGCAACCGCTCGGTCCATCGCCGGATCGCCTTCGCCGCGAACTCCGGGCCGTTGTCGCTGCTGAGATGGTTCGGAGCGCCCCGCTGGCGGAACAACGCGGCCAGCGTCTCGATCAGATCTTCTGCGGTGACGCTCCGGCCGACCTCCAGTGCCAGGCATTCCCGCGTGAATCCGTCCACGATCGAGAGCCACTTCAGCGTCGTTCCGCCGGTCGTCCGGTCGAAGGCGAAGTCCCAGGCCCACACGTCGTTCCTCCCCGCCGCCTGCCGGCGATGACAGGCGTTGGCCGACGAACCGACCCGGCGCTTCTTGGCCTGCTGTCGCGGAACCCGGAAGCCCTCCCGACGCCAGAGCCGGTACGTTCGCTTGGCGTTCAGCCGGAAGCCTTCCGCCCTCAGCAACGCGCCGATCCGGCGATACCCGTAGCGCGGGTGTCGTCGCACCAACGCATGCATGCGTGTGAGCAGCCGCCCCTCGTCGGACTTGGGCGTCGATTCGTACCGCTGGCTGCTGCGATGCTGGTCGACGACCCGACAGGCCCGCCGCTGCGACACGGCGAACGACTTCGCCAGATGTACGGCGGCGGTCCGTTTCCGCGAAGGGCCGCCAGTTTCCCGAGGCGAGTTCCTTGAGCATCGCCTTGTCGAGTTCCGCTTCGGCCAGCAGCTTTTTGAGCCGGGCGTTCTCGATTTCGAGTTCCCTGAGCTTCTTCGCCTCCGTGGCCTTCATCCCGCCGTACTGGTTTCGCCAGCGGCAGTAGGTCGCCTCGGTGACTTTGAGCGCCTGCAGCACGGCCGCCAGGTCGCGGCCCGCGTTCAGCATGGCGTCCGCGTCCCGCAGCTTGCGGACGATCTCCTCGGGGGTGTGCCGTTTGCGTCGCTTGGTCATGGTCGAATCTCCATGCCGATGTCATCGGCTCGAGACTCTCACAACCGCCGGACCAGTTTCCGGGAAGCAGGCCAACCTCGCCGCTCAGTCGCAGGTCAACTGCGACGCGTATCGGGTCAACGACGCACCGGTCTTGTCACGCCGCCCACGAGTGCCCGCCACAGCGCCCTAAAGGGGATCGGCAACACGATGTCGGGGCACATGCGGCTCCAGACACTGCGGCTCGTTGACCGAGGGATGTTGGCGGCTTAACGTCGCCGCTTCGCCTGAGCGATCAAGCGGGGGATTCGTCAAACAGCCTGGAGCCAGCGTCTCCTACATCGGACGGACTCCTTTCCTCGGCTGTGTTACGCGGGGCGATCCCCAAGATCACGAACCTTCACCGGATGGGACGGGACTTCACTAGATGGCGCGGGCAACGCAGAACAACCCGTCTATTTCCTAGAACGCACGCGAATGTACCAGACCGGCGGCACCATCAAGGAAACGCTCGAGGCGGTTCAGCAGACGAAGTACGTCCTTCCGGCGATCCAGCGCGAGTTCGTCTGGAAACCGGAGCAGATCGCCCGGCTGTTCGACAGCCTGATGCAGGGCTATCCCTTCGGCACGTTCCTTTACTGGAAGGTCGACGCGGCAAACAGCGACAAATACAAGTTCTATTCGTTCGTCTGCAACTACCACGAACGTGACGACCCGCACTGCCCCCAGCTCCCCGTTTTCCACGGCACCGAGCTCACCGCCGTGCTGGACGGCCAGCAGCGGCTCACCGCGCTGAATATCGGACTTTGCGGCTCGATGGCTTGGCGGCTCCCGTATAAGTGGAAAAGTAACCCGAACGCCTATCCCGAGCGACGCCTCTATCTCGACCTGCTGGCAGACCGGGACGACGCGGACGAGACGGGCGAGAAGTTCCGCTTCGAGTTCCTGACGGAAGAGCGTGCGGCGTCAAAGAACGAGGATGAGTGCTGGTTCAAGGTCAGCGACATTCTCGGGATGGAGAGCGGCCCGCCCATGCTGGATTGGCTGAGCGACCGACTCCCGCAGAAGAAGTCCACCCAGGCGTTCAAAGTCCTGCACCATCTCCACCGCGTCGTTCACGATCAACACCTGATCTCGTACTACGAGGAGAAGAGCCAGAATCTCGAGAAGGTGCTCAACATCTTCATCCGCATGAACAGCGGGGGGACCGTTCTGTCTTACTCCGACCTGCTGCTGTCTATCGCCGTCGCCCAGTGGTCCGGGGACGCCAGGAAGGAGATTCACGACCTAGTGGACGAACTCAACGCGACGGGCGAGGGGTTCGCCTTCTCGAAGGACCTCGTCTTGAAGGCCGGTCTGATGCTGGCGGACATCGGCAGCGTGAATTTCCAGGTGCAGAACTTCAACCGGGAGAACATGGAGATCCTCGAACGGCGATGGCCGGACGTGAAGCGGTCCCTGAAGCTGGCGGCGCAACTGCTCGCCGCCTTCGGATTCAACGAGAAGACGCTCCGGGCCGACAGTTCTGTGCTGCCCCTCGCCTACTACCTCCGCCACCGGAAACTCGACGAGAAGTACCTGTCCCACAGCAAGTACGACGAGGACCGGGCGGCGATCCGCACGTGGTTGATCCGCAGCCTGCTGAAGGCGTCCGGCATCTGGGGCAGCGGCCTCAGCACGCTGCTGACGGCGATCCGGGACACGATCAAAACTCACGGTTCGGAGAGCTTCCCCGCCCGCAAGCTGTACGAAGACATGGCGAAGCGGGGCAAGTCGCTTCACTTCGCCGAGGAGGAGATCGACGAACTCGTCGAGATGCGGTATGGGGACAAGCGGCTGTTCTCTCTACTCACCCTGCTGTTCCCGTTCGTCGACGTCACCCATCATCACTTTCACGTCGATCACGTCTTTCCGAAATCCCGCTTCACGAACGCGAAGCTGAAGAAGGAGGGGGTGCTCGAAGAGGACGTCGACGAGTTCAAAGAGATGGCGGACTCGCTGCCGAATCTCCAACTGCTCGAAGGTGCCGAGAACGTCGAAAAGCAGGCGTCGATGCCTTCGACTTGGATGGACGGCGCGATGTCCGCTCCCGCACGCACCAACTACTGCGACAATCATCTTCTCGGCGTGGTCCCGGAGACGCTGACCGATTTTCGAACGTTTTATGACGCTCGCAGGGACGCCCTCCGCTCGCGGATTGTCCAGCTTCTCGCCACCAGAGAGACCGACGCACCGCCCCCAGCGGAGGTCTGAGGAGCGTTCCCGCCGGCACGGCGGCTCTGACACAACGACGCCCGTCGGCCGAACAGCTCGCGATTTTCCCATCGAAGCGGCCGTCGCCGCCCCGTTCAATTTCGACGATGACGGTCGCCGGAGCCGCGGTCAGTGCATTGACGATCGGCGTGCGGAGGCCGACGCCCTGGGTCGGTTCCGCGGTCTCGATCGTGCCCAAGAGGGCGTACCGGGCGTCGCTGTCATACCGAGCGTGATGCGGCCGCTCCTTCCACCAACCGCCCGTCGGGACGACGGCGACGCGACCGGCGTCGGCAAGTTCCTCGGCCGACCCGTGCCACGTGTCGGAGTGCAGAGGTCCCCGCCCGACCGACCACCTACGTCGATCCTCCCCGGCCCGGGAGCGGTCCTCCTCCTCGACACCCTCCCAACTGCCCCGCTTGGCGAAGTTCGCCGCGATCTCGGCCAGCAGGCAGCGAGGTACGTCTTCGCTATCATGACGCAGCGGCTACACAGACGCAGCGACTTCCCCCAACGACATTCCGAACAGCTATGGGAGTGCTCCCCCTCGAACGTGCTATTCAGGACGAGATCTGGAGCCGTCGCGACAACTTCGGGGATCTATTGCTCGATTTACCGGGAGAAGGCGACCCGCACACGAACGATGAGCTGCCGTTCGTCGCCGATCTATTGCGGTCTGTGCAGCGTCGGCGGGGATTGCATAAGGCCACTTCCCTTTGCGAACTCTCACTATTTGGGAACGAAGTCCCGCTTGGGTTTACTCGTCGCCGCCCAATCCGGGCCGATTTTCTCGCCCATACGCCTGGGGAATCTGGGCTGACCGTCGTGGAACTGAAGCGGAGCGACAAGACAGCCCGGCAGGCGTTGACCGAAATGCTTGCATACGGGCAGTGGCTTACTACACGTTTTCCGCCGATGTCGACCGCGGACATCGATTATCTGCTAATCTCGCCGATGAACGCGAGCATCGTGCGGGAGGCGGTCTTGCACACGTCGCTGTTCGACCGCAAGACGATCCACTGCCTCGTGCCTGAATTGGGCACGCCGGGCGACATCTCAACATTGAAACTGCGATACTGGCCGCCCCCGGACGATGCCTTCGGCAGAATCTCCGCGCAGGCATTCGACGCTGCGGGCATCGGCATCAGGCAGATCGCTTGGCGGGGGGCGCAGCGGGTCTGGTGTGGTGACGAGCAGTGGGAGCGAGACAACCGTCCCGCCGTCGCTCGGAGAATGGGACAAGTGGTGAGCCTCGCGGCGCAGCTGATGGAGAACGCGAATATCCACGGTTTCTGCTTTGCCAGCCGCTACCCTCAAGAACTGAACTTGATGTTCCCGAACGTGCTGACAATCGGCGCGATCAATCCGTATCGCGCCGCCCGGGCACACGCTTGGAAGTCGATTGTGCAGAATCATGGCGATCGCTTCGATCCGGAAGAGCACGTTCCGGACGCGGCATCGGATCCATTGAATTTCAGTAACTTCATACCCGGACTCAAGGACGATCACGCCGATCTTTCAGGACAACCGCTGCATGAGGCGGAAACCATGTGGGATATGGAGTTATACCGTCTCGGAAAGCGCGTCGTCGAAGCGGCACTCGTCACTCCCGGAACGACTTCTGTCGAGGAAAGGTGGTCCGAAACAAGCGGGATGCATTTGGGGGCCATGCTCGCTTCACCGCTTGAGTACGGTTTGCGTGAAAGGTTCGAGGCTCGAACGACCGGCATCGTACGCGACCTGATGATCGAGCATTTGACCCGTACTTCGAGTGACGACCCTCTCGCCGTGGCGGAGTTCGACGCGCCTGTGCTCGACTCGGTTACGAGCATTGAGAAGGTGCTTAGATTTCTAGAAGAGATGTACGAAACCGCCGATCTGTAAGACTTCTTGATCCGTTTACGGGTCGAGCTATACCGTCTGTCGCCTCTTAGGCCGACAGCAGCCGCCCCCCTGCTCCAAGGAACAGCAGCTCTGCTCCCCGACGCCATGGCGCCAGCGCGACGACGCCATGGCGCCAGCGCGACGACGCTCACCTCTCGGGAAGACTACACCCCCGGCCGCAGGTAAAGGCGATCTTTTGGAAAGGCTCGTCTCCAAGACCACGTCGCGTAGCGCTTCCACTTAAATGCAGCCTGCTCGGCGCTTGGCCCAAAGGCGATCGCCAGCGGCGGCGTACCTCTATCTGAAACGTTTAAGCGGGACGCAGATGCAACCGATCCGTGCCGAGGACCTCGAACGCTGGGCGGGCGGCACGCTCGAACCGCGTGGCCTGTTGCCGGAGTTGGTCCGACGGCTCGTGCACGGGACCACGCGCGAGGCGACCCGCGTCGACTTTCCGGCTGAGAAGAGCGTCGGTAAGGGCGGCTGGGACGGGACGGTCGTCACGCCGACCGCCAACGCCTGGGTGCCGGACCGCCTGAGCCGGTGGGAGATGGGGGTAGACGCCGAGGCGCAGGACAAAGCGACCCGCGACTACCGAAAGCGGACGCGGAACACGCCGAAAGCCGCCTGCGCCCGTGCACACTACCGTTTCGTCACTCCTCGACGGTGGAACGGTAAGACGGGGAAGGAAGCGTGGGCGGAGAAGCGAGCCGGCGACGGCTGGGCCTCCGTCCGCGTACTAGACGCCGACGACCTCGAACAGTGGCTGGAGAACGCCCCGGCGGCGGCGTTCTGGTTCGGCCGGCTGCTCGGCCGGTCCCCCGAGGCGACCGCTGTGAGCGACTACCTCCGCGACCTCGCGGAACTCACGCCCGTCCCACTGCCGCCGAGCGTTTGGCTGGCTGGGAGGAAAGGCATTCTGGACCACGTCGGACATTTTCTGCAAAGTCAGCCGGCGTCGATGGCGGTGGAGGTCGGGGCGACCGGGGATGGGTTCGAGGTTCTATGCGCCACCGTACACGAGGCCGGCGCGGGGGACCGGGCCCTCGTGCTGCCGACGCCCGCGGCATGGACCTCCGTGTCCCGGGCGGAGGCTCCGCTCGTCTTGCTGCCGCGGCCGGGGGTGCGGCCCGCGCCGGAGTCCGTTCGGCGGGCCGTGCGGGCCGGGCACCACGTCCTCCGGGCTGCAGTGGAGTTCGTCCGACCGGACATCGATGCCCTGCCGGTCCCTCGTGCCCGGCGCTATCGGCTCGCCGCGGCCCTCGAGGAGGCCGGGATGGACTCCCTGGAGGCCAAGAAGGCGGCGGAGCGGTGCGGCGGCAGCCTCACGGCCCTCCGTTTTCTGACATCCGAGGAGCCCGACGAGGCCCGCCCCGCTTGGGCAGACGCCCCGGCCTCGGTTGCCGCCCTGTGGCTCGGCGGGTGGGTCGAGGGATTTCCCGGAGACCGGGCCGCCGCGGACGAACTCGCCATCGCGTGCGGGGGCGACCCGCGAGACCTGGACGAGACGACCGCCCTGACCCGGGCGTCCGGCGGCGACGCCGGCGACCCGCTGCTGCTCTCGGTCGGGACCCACCGGCGGGTACTTTCGAAGATGCTCGGCTGGTTGCACCTGGCGCCGCGGACGGCGGCAGGGCTCGATGCGTTCCTCGCCCACGCAGCGGCGGCGTTCGCCGGGGCGGATGCCGCGGACCGCCCCGGCCCGCTGGTCGTCGTCGGCCCGCCGGAGATGATGCCGCCGAAGGTCGGGTACTCGGCACTTTTCGTGGAGCAGGCGGCGGACACGCTCGCGTTTCTGGCCGCCGAGGGCGAACGGACGCGGCTGCCGTTCGCGGACCGGTTGCCCCGACTGATCGACGCCGTTGTGCGGGAGGCACTGGCGCCAGGGAACTGGGAGCGGTGGGCCGGACTCGGCGGCGCCCTCCCGCTGCTGGCGGAGGCGGCCCCGAAGGCGTTTCTCGACGCCGTCGATCGAGACCTCGACGCCGAACCGTCGGCCGTCGCCGGTCTGTTCGAGAACACGGGGGCCGGGGGGCTTTCCGGCCGGTGCGAGTTCGCCAACCTGATGTGGGCGTTGGAAGCGCTCGCTTGGCGACCGGAGTACCTGTCCCGCGTCGTCCGTCTGCTAGCCCGCCTCGCCCCGCTGAAGGAGCGGTCCGCTGGGAACTGGGGCAACGGGCCCCTCGGATCGCTGCGGACGATCCTCTGCGAGTGGTGCCCGCACACCGCCGCCAAGCCCGCGGCTCGGCTGCGGGCGATCCGCGTCCTCGCCGGAGAGGAGGGGCCGGGGACGTGGCCGGCCTTGGTAACGCTGTTCGGGCACAAGGCTTCCGTCAGTCCCAGCCATGCGCCCACATGGCGGGAGTGGGCCGTGTCGGACGCGGAGCGGCGGCCGACGTACGGAGACCTCGCAGACCAGCAGGGCCTCGTAGCTGACGAGCTGCTGCGGCTCGCCGGCCGCGATCCTGACCGGCTTCTAAATTTGGTGAATGACCTGTACTGGATCCCGGAGGACCGGCTGCCGGCCCTCGCCGATCGGCTGCGGGAGGCGGCCGGGGACGCTGCGGACGACGACCGAGCGAGGCTGACCGAGGCACTCCGGGACCGACTGGCCCTTACCGCTCACGAGGACGGCGAAGACCCCCTCGGCCCCCACCGGCCAGACTTGAATGACGCGCTAGGCTCGCTGGAACCTGACGACCCCGCCGCCCGGCACGCTTGGTTATTCGGCAACTCGTTCATGATCTTTTACCGGCCCGACCAAGAACACGACGCCGCGCAAGCGGCACAAGCCGACGCGGAGGACGCGGCCATGGAGGAGGTGATCGCAGCCGGCGAGGACTGTCTGCAGTCCCTCATCACACGGTCCGTGCAACCGGACGCCGTGGGGAACGCACTGGCCCGTCGACCGGACGCCGCCGACTTCGATGCCGCTCTGCCGGCCGACCTCCGCGACGAGGATCCCGCCCGACGCAAGTTCGCGGCGGCGTTCGCCCGCCAGCGGTTTCGGTATTCCGGTTGGGCATGGGTGGACGACTTAAACCCCGCCGGGTGGCCGCCCCCCGCCCGCCTGACGCTGGCGCTCGCTCTGCCGGCGGGTCCCGAGACGTTCGACCGGGCGGAGGATTGGGGAATCGAAGTCGATTACTGGAACGCCGTACGCCCGTATGCGTTACCAACCACACAGGATGTGGCGGACCGGTCCATTCCACGACTGCTCGCCGCGGGCCGGGCCGGCGACGCGTTGAAGTACGTCGCGCGCGCGAAAGACCTTCAATTCGAGCCGGAACTGATGACGGAAGCCCTCACCAAGGCTGCCGATCTCGGGGCTGAGAGCGGCGACGGCTATTACATCGCCCAAGTTCTAGACCGGCTGCGCGACGCCGGAACGGACGCCGACCGCCTGGCGTGGTTTCAGTTTCAGTTCCTCCCGCTGCTGGAAAGGACATCGGAGCGGTTGCAAGAGCTGCTGGACGCCATTGTCTCCGACGCCGGCGTCCTAACGCAGTTGATCGCCGTCCGCTATCCCCGACGCGACGGAGTGCCTCACCCTGTGATCGATAAGATCCGCGATGGAGAGAACGGATTGCTCCCGAAAGGGCTGACGGACCGCGCGACTCGACTTCTGTACGACCTCGGCGAGGACGGACAGCCCTGCCCCGG
This sequence comes from Alienimonas chondri, assembly GCF_013036045.1. Classification (GTDB taxonomy): domain Bacteria; phylum Planctomycetota; class Planctomycetia; order Planctomycetales; family Planctomycetaceae; genus Alienimonas; species Alienimonas chondri. The sequence goes on along the minus strand of NZ_WTPX01000013.1, from coordinate 13,992 downwards.
ATTCCCGGCCGGCCGGCCGGACGGGGACCTCCTCCGCAGTTGGATCGCGGAGGTCCGCCGCCTCGCAGCGAAGTACGGCCGGGCGGAGGCGGCGGAGTTCGTCCTCGGACGGCTGCTCGCCCGCAGCCCCGTCGGCGACGACGGGGCGTGGCCGCACGAAATCGTTCGCGACGTGCTAGAGGAGCAGTCGGACCCGGACGAGGACCCGCTGCTCCTCGGCTTCCAAACCGGGCATCGGAACCGCGGCGGCACGACCTGCCGCATGCCGGACGCCGGTGGGGCCCAGGAGGCATCGCTGGCGGAGCGACACCGGGTGTGGGCGGCCCAGGTCGAAAACGAACACCCCGTCGTGGCTGCAGTATTGAGGAGGCTGACGGACGACTACGTCCGCGACGCCCGGCGGGAAGACGCGGACGTGGAGTGGGGTTTTTAGCTCGACCGGGAGGACGAAGACCTTGCCAGGCTCATGCCGACCAAACGAGTGGGTCCGCTCCACCAGATCGAGCGGCGACCGACCGGGTCGGGCAGCCTACGCCGCCCAGTCGTCGCAAAGTCGGGCCGCCTGCTCCAGGACCAGCTCGGTCGCGGACGCTCGCAGGTCGGGCGGGTAGCCCCACGCTTTGAGAATCCTCTTTACCTCGATCCGGATCTTGGCTCGGGCTGATTCCCGGCGGTGCCAGTCGACCGTCACGCTCTTGCGGATGCGGCGGGTCAACTCCTCGGCGATCGTCTTCAGGTCGTCGTTCTGCATCGCCTCGCGGGCGGAGTCGTTCTCTGTCAGGGCGTCGTAGAAGGCCAGCTCGTCATCGGACAGACCCAGGCTCTCGCCTCGCGCTCGCCGCTCGCGGAACTCGCGGGCTTGGCCGAGCAGCTCCTGTAAGACCTCGTGGGTGTCGATCGCGCGGTTGTGGTAGGCGTTCATCGTCTGTCGCAGCTTGTCCAAGAGCGACTCGCTCTGCACGACGTTCCTTTTCGCCGTCGTCTTCGCCTCCCGCTCCAGCAGGGTTCGCAGCAGCTCGACGGCCAGGTTCCGCTCCGGCATCCGCTCGACCGTGCCGAGGAACTCGTCGGAGAGGATCGACAGGTCCGGCCGGTCCAGGCCGGCGGCGGAGAACACGTCCACGACCTCCCCGTCCGGGACCACCGCCTCCGACACGAGTTGTTTGACGGCGTGATCGAGATTCGCCCCGGATTGCCCCGCGGCCCCGGTCGTCTTCGCCACGGCTGTCGCGAGCAGATCGAAGAACGCGACCTCGTCCCGGATCTCGTCAGCGGTGCCGCTGGTGGCCGATAGGGCGAACGCCTTCTTGAGCTTGCCGACGGCGTCCCGGTAGCGGACCGCGCCGTCCTCCAGCCCGAATACGTAATCCTGGGCCGCCGCCGTCAGCTGAAACCGCTCGCTCGCGGAGCCGCAGGGCCAGGTAGAGTAATTGAACCCGTGGAGGATCCCGCGGACGATCTCGACGGCCTCCTGCAACAACTCCTCCGCTTCCGCCGCGTCCCGGCTGGGCGCCCCCTGCCCGCCGGCGCGGGTGTAGGTCTTGAGTGCGTCCCGAAGCTGGTCCGCGAGCCCCAGGTAGTCCACAACCAGCCCGCCGGGCTTGTCGCGGAAGACACGGTTCACCCGGGCGATCGCCTGCATCAGGGCGTGGCCCTTCATCGGCTTGTCGACGTACATCGTGTGCAGGCACGGGGCGTCGAACCCGGTCAGCCACATGTCCCGGACGATCACGATCCGGAACGGGTCCGCCGGATCTTTGAAGCGGCCGGCGAGCGTCTTCCGGGCCCGCTTCGTCCGAATGTGCTTCTGCCAGTCCGGGCCGTCACTGGCCGAGCCGGTCATGATCACTTTCACGATCGACTCTCGCTTCCGTTCCTCCTCCGGATCGTCTCCCGCGGCCCCCATCCACTCCGGGCGAAGCTTCACTAGGGCATCGTGCAGCTCGACGCAGATCCGGCGGCTCATGCCGACGACCATCGCCTTGCCGTCCATCGCCTCCAGCCGCTTCTCGAAATGGGTGATGAGGTCCGCGGCGATCACGTCGATCCGGTCCGAGTCCCCCACGACCGCCTCCAGTGCGGCCCACTTGTTCAGCAGCTTGCCCTTCCGCTCGTCCTCCTCGTCGACGGTCAGCAGGTCGAAGTCCGCGTCCAGCGTGTCGGACGCCGCCTCGTCGAGCCCCAGCTTGACCACGCGAGACTCGTAGAAGATCGGCTTGGTGGCCCCGTCCTCCACGGCCTGCCGCACGTCGTAGATCGAGACGTACTCCCCGAAGACCGCCCGGGTGTCGGCGTCGGTCGTTTCGATCGGCGTTCCGGTGAACCCCAGGAACGACGCCCCCGGCAATGCGTCCCGGAGGTTCCGGGCCAGACCGTCGATCAGGTCGTACTGGCTGCGGTGGGCCTCGTCGGCGACGACGACGACGTTCCGCCGCTCGCTCAGCAGGGGCATCGGCTCGTGCGACCGCTTTCCGGTCTCCGGGTCGCGGTCCTTGGCGAACTTCTGAAGCGTCGTGAACACGACCCCGCCGGACGCGACCCGCAGCTTGTCCCGCAGATCCTCGACGTCTTCGGCCTGCGCCGGCGACTGGTTACCGAGCAGATCCTCGCAGCGTTGAAACTGGCCGAACAGCTGATCGTCCAGGTCGTTCCGGTCGGTGAGCATCACCAACGTCGGATTCCCCATCGCCGGGTGCCGGGCGATCCGCCCCGCGAAGAACAACATCGAGAGGCTCTTCCCCGACCCTTGCGTGTGCCAGACGACCCCGCCGCGGCGGTCCCCGTCGGCCCGGCTGGCGGCGACGACCGCGTCCACCGCCGCCTCGACGGCGTGGTACTGGTGGTACTGGGCGAGGAGCTTGTGCACCTCCCCGGTGTCCGGGTCCTCCTCGAAGGCGGTGTAGTCCCGCACCAGGGCGAGCAGCCGCGTTGGCTCAAACACCCCGCGGATCAGCACGTCCATTTCTCCGCGGGACGGCGGCGGGTTCGTCTCGTCGGGCGGGGCCCCGTCCTCGAGAACCCGCCAGACCTTGAACCACTCCCACGGGGCCGTCAGCGAACCGCCCCGCGCCCCGGTCCCGTCGGTGATGACCTGCAGCGCGTTCCAGCGGAACAGCGACGGGATCTCCTGCCGGTAGGTGTCCAGATGATCGAATGCCGTTTCCAGCGTGGCCTTCTCGTCGGCGGGGTTCTTTACCTCGATCACGGCCAGCGGCAGGCCGTTGACGAACACGACCACGTCCGGCCGGCGGGTCGAGCGCTCGACGATCGTCAGCTGCCGCACGGCCAGCAGGTCGTTGTTCCCGGGCGTGTCGAAGTCCAGCAGGCGGACGTACTCGCCCGCCTCGGTCCCGTCGTCCCGCCGGCGCTCGACGGGCACTCCATCGACCAGCAGCCGGTGCGCCTCGCGGTTCCGGCCAACGAGCGTGGGGTCGTCCGTCCGCAAGGCCCGGCGGACGGCCTCCTCCCGCAGATCGGCTGGCACCTCCGGGTTGATCCGGTCCACCGCCGCCCGCAGCCGGTCTTCCAGGACGACCTCGCCCGGCCCGCCCCGCTCGCGGCGGTCGTCCAGCGTCGCCCCGTCGGTCGCGGCGTACCCGAGTTCGCCCAGCCACTCCAGGGCCAGCAGCTCGACGGTCTCCTCGTTGAAGGGGGCGGTCATCGGGCCCTGGCTCGGGAGATCAAAGATCGCGAAGGATCGCGAAAGCATCGCGCAATATCACGCAACGAACCGCAGGGGACGGTCTCGAACCGTGGGGGCAGGCTTAAATAACAACCCCCTGCCCGACAGAGGGTTACAGCTTCGCGGGTGGGGTTTGCGGGGTCAGACTGAAACAAGATCACGCCCCATGCTGGGAAGTGTCGGGCGTACTTCCGGGACTCGCCAGCCACCTGATCCGATTTGATCTGTCCCGCCTCGATGGCCACGACGTAGCCGAGTTCCCCCAGCCACTCTTGGGCCAGCAACTCGACGGTCTCCTCGTTGAACGGGGCGGTCACGCGGCGCCCCCCGCCCCGCCGTCCGGGAGCCAGCCGCACGCCCCCGGGACGAGGTCGCGACATTCCTCGAAGGTCGCCCAGCCGATCCGCCGCGCCAAAGCGATTACCTGTTCGGGGTCGCGGTGGGGCAGATCCTCCTTGAGCGCGTCGGGATTGTTCACGTACTCGCGAAGGAGCAGGCCGTAATGCCGGCTCCGCGGTCGCCGGCGGAACGTCTCCGGCGTCAGGAGCACGAAGTACCGCTCGTCGATCTCGTGCTTCAACGCCGCCTTCTCATCGAGGAGGATGTCGAGGTTCCGCGCGATCTGGTTCCGCAGCGGGTCGAAAGTCACGTGCGACGAAGAGTCGGAGAGCAGCTTCGCCTCGAAGACGACCGTCGCGGACTGCCCGGAGAGGACCCCGTCGGCCCGCGTGGCCCCCTCCAGCTTGGTCCGCCCGGCCGCGGCGTCGGAGATGTAGGGCACCAAGGCGACGCTCGCGTCCCGTTCGTCGTAACGCCGCCGCAGGGCTTCCCGGTAGACCTCCGGGCTATACAACCCGACCTCGAACCGGAGCGTCGAGTCTTCCCCGCCGACCTTCTCGGCCCACCCCCCGACGCGCTCGTCGCCCTGGGTGTGGGCGAACGCGCGGTCGAGGAGCGCCGGCATCGCATTGGCGTCATAAACGGCCTTGAGAGCCGAGACGGTCCACGCCCGCTCGTCACGCTCCAGTTGTCGCTCCCGCCGAACTTCAGGGGTCAGCGAGAAGCCGCCGGTCAGCCCCTCGAAGCGGCGGACGTAGGCGGTGAGGCGCCGGCTCGAATCGACGAGTTGGTTCAGGTGCTTCTCGTCCGCGAAGTGCCCCGTGAGTTCCTCCCGGGTGTACGGCAGGTATTTGGGGTGGATCACGTCGCTCATTCGGGGGCCTCCGTCAGTGCTTCAACATCGGGGACGGTCAGTTCGCCGGATAGCAGTTTGGGGAGCAGCGCGTCGCGGAGTTCGGCGAGGGTCGCGGACTCTTCTGAATTCGCCCGGATCAGGTCAAAGTACGGTTGGCACCGACGTCCGAATGCCTCCGCGACATCCTCGTCTGGCACAGCGATGCGGTAGCCGGAGAGCGAATCGGCCGGTACGCGCTGTCGGCCGCTCGAGCCGGTCATCTGCTGAATCGCGAACTGCCGGAACTCCGGGTCACGGGCGAGCAGGTACCCGAAGAACGTCGGGAGAGGGGGTTTCGGGCGAAGCACGAGGAACTCCGTCGATCCCCAGCCGACTTCCCCGTCCCGCAGGAAGTCGACGTAGGCGGTCTTGCCGTTCTCCAGGCATGGGGTGATCCTCGCCATGAGCGTGTCACCGTTCACGAATTTGGTGCCCGACGTAAACGCTCTCGTGGCCACTGCCGTGGGCCGGTGGCCCGCTGTCGGAACGTTCCGCATTTCCAAGTACGTAGCCGCCCGCTTCTTCTTGAGGGATCGTTTTGGATTGACCTCTACGGCTTCACTCATGGGCATCTGCCGCCACCCGTGGGGGACGAGCTCACCGTTATTGTGCTCGAATCCGTCCGGGAAGAGGGCGGCGGTGGCGTCGTCCAGGCCGTGGGGGCGGCGGCCGTCGAGCTTGGCCCGGACGGGGTCGAAGTCCACGAACCAGCTCCGAAACACCGCCCGCGCCGCCGCCTCCAACGTCGCGTTCTGCCGCTCTAGCAGCGAGATTTGCTTGTCGAAAGAACCTAGTACGCTTGCTATTTGTTCCTGCTTACACAGCGACGGGAGCGGAACATGCCACGCCTTTAATTGACCGAGATTGAAACCGGGCACGGACGTACCAATGCCGTTGGCTACAATCTCCTTCCTTACAGCGGGGCTAGAGAAGTAGTAGTACAGATACAAGCTGCTCGCTTTACGAGGATCCGGGGTCAGCTTCATCTGTTTATTGGAGACGATGTAGCGATCAAACCTGGAGTCGCCGGTTATCAATCCGACCTGGTCTATCGTGCCCCAGCAAGTGAACACCAGATCGCCGCGGCGGGCCGTCGAGCGGCCGAAGGTCTTTGCGAGATCCTCGTCAATGAAGACGAGGCCGTTTTCATTGAGTCGGATCCCTATCTCGGCACTGAGATTCGATCCACGGAGTACCGGGACACCGCACTCACGGAAGAAACGCGAGCCGATTTGCGATCCGAACGGCCCTGTTGCAAGCGAGGCTGGTACATCCGCAGCAAGGTCTTTAACGTGGATCGAATTCAGTTCGTTCATCGAGAGGTGGCGGTTAGCAGGTCCAGATTTTGTATGATCACCTTCTGTGTAGCTTGAGACTCAGCTATTTGGTTCTGAAGAGTCGCCTTTAGACGTTCTATCTTCTCCTCGAACGGCTCGTCGTCCTCCTCGGCGGCCTCCGCCCCGACGTAGCGGCCGGGGGTGAGGACGTGGCCGTGAGCGGCGATCTCCTCGGTCGTCGCCGACTTGCAGAAACCGGGGACGTCCTCGTACGCCATCTCCTCGTCGCCCCGCCACGCCTGCACGGTGGAGCCGAGGCGGGCGATGTCGTCGTCGGTCAGCTCCCGGTGGGTGCGGTCGGTCATCGCACCCAGTTTGCGGGCGTCCAGGAACAGCGTCTGTTTCTCCCGCCCCGGCGGCTTCCGGCGGGTGACGAACCAGAGGCAGACGGGGATCGGCGTGCTGTAGAACAGCTGCCCCGGGAGGGCGACCATCACGTCCACGAGGTCGGCTTCCACCAACGACTTGCGGATTTCCCCCTCCCCGGACTGCTGGGAGCTCATCGAGCCGTTCGCCAACACGAAGCCGGCCCGGCCGCCGGGGGCGGTGTGGTGGAGGAAGTGCTGGACCCAGGCGAAGTTCGCGTTCCCCTTCGGCGGCGTGCCGTACCGCCAGCGGACGTCATCTTCCTTGCGGTGCCAGTCGGAGTCGTTGAACGGCGGGTTGGCGATCACCACGTCCGCTCGCACGTCCTTGTGCAGGTCCTTCTTGAAGGTGTCGGCGTTCTCCTCGCCGAGGTCGCCGTCGATGCCGCGGATCGCCAGGTTCATCCGCGCCAGCCGCCAGGTGGTGGCGTTGGACTCCTGCCCGTAGACGGCCACGTCGCCGACGCGGCCGCCGTGCTCCTCGACGAACTTCTCGCTCTGGACGAACATTCCGCCGGACCCGCAGCAGGGGTCGTAGATGCGTGAGCCGGGGGTGGGGGCGAGGATCTCGACCAGCGTCGCCACCACGCACCGCGGCGTATAGAACTGCCCGCCGTTCTTCCCCTCCGCGGCGGCGAACTTGGTGAGGAAGTACTCGTAGACCCGGCCGAGCGTGTCCTTGCTGCGGGCCGCGGCGTCCCCAAGGGCGATCGTCCCGATCAGGTCGATCAGCGGGCCCAGCTCCACGCCGTCGTTCCCGCGGCGGGCGTACTCCTTCGGCAGCGCCCCCTTGAGCCGCTTCGGGTTGTCCCGCTCGACCGCCAGCATGGCGTCGTCCAGCCGCTTCCCAATGTCAGAGTCCCGGGCGTGGGCCTGGAGCTCCGCCCACCGGGCCTCCGCGGGCACCCAGAAGACATTCTCGGCGAGGTAGTAGTCGCGATCCTCCCGCTCGTCCTCGTCGAGAGAGTTATGCAGTTCCGCGAAGGCGTCGGAGACGTACTTCAGAAAGATCAGCCCGAGCACGACGTGCTTGTACTCCGCGGCGTCGACGCTCTTGCGCATCTTGTCCGCCGCCAGCCAGAGCGTCTCCTCGAACCCGAGGTTGGCGGCGGAGTCGGCCTTGGAAGTCTTCTTTGCCACGTTCGTCCTGCGTTCCGGGAGGGCGGGATGCTCCGACCGCCCCGGAGCGTACGGATCTCCGCCGACGGTGCGACTGAGTGCGAATCGAACGCTGGCCCGATATAATGGCCATTCGTCCACGTGCCTCCAGGCCGTCGGATCCCGACGGGGCGGCTGACGTCGGCGAACGCCCGAATCATTTTTCTAAACCCGAACACGGCAAAATCCGATGCCCTCTGATCGCCCCATGGATGGTAAAGAGCCAACTTCCGTGCGAATTGCGCTGGCCTGCGAACGGTCCCAAGTCTCCATTCACCTCGCAGTCAAAAGTGGGGACGGCGATGACAGCCATTGGCACATCACTATCCAGTGCCGCTCCGCCACTCGGGGTCTCGACGGCGGCGGGGAAGGAGCGAGGGTCAAAGAGCGGCGACCGACCGGCAGACTCCCGCCGGCCGAACCAGAGACCTACGGCCCGCTTCCCACGAAGGTCGCCGCAGCCATCCTCGGCGTATCTCCCCCCACCGTTTCGCGTTGGATTAGAGAAAACCTGCGTGAAGATTCGGACTCCTCATGGCCGGTCAGCCGGGAGGAGGGATATGCCCGCGGACATGTGTTGATCCATCAACATCAGATCGGCGGCGAAGTGAGAAGGCGACTGGAAGAGCATAGGGAGAAGACCGCGGAACGGTTTCGGAAGGCAGCGGGGCTATGACGAACTCTGCCGCTCGCTTGGGGTCCGAGGCCTGCTCTGGAGATCGAATCTAATTCGCTGGCCGCGGCCCCCTCTGTTCGACTTCAGCTGAAAAATAGCCACGCCGCAGCCTGACTACGACCTTCCGCCGATTTCGAGGCGTTGCTTGTTCTTCCTCGCCGACTCCGCGAGATGTCGGCGACACATGATTGATCGTCTGGCATCAGTCCCGGGATGAGTCTCGGATCGTCAAGGTACGTCAAATTGCGGGGACGGGCGACTGAGAGTCCCCAAATCAAGTCGTTCGTCGCAATGGTGGCCGTGTTCCCCAACGCGAACGGATACGGCTCATGCCTCCCAATTCACTGGTACCAGCTTCACTGCGCGATCCCGCCGCCCCGAGCGGCGACATCCTCAAGGCTCTCGACAGCTCCTTCACGCCCGCTCACGTGGCGGACCGGATGAATGTCCACATCGCGACCGTCTACCGGTGGATGGACCGCGGGGTCAACGGCGTGAAGCTCGCCTTCCTCAGGGCGGGCGGGCGTCAACGGCGGGTGCCGCGGGCGGATCTCGCAGCGTTCATCGTCGAGACGACCCGCCAAGCCCGGAGCGCGTCCCCCGAGCCGCCGCGGCCCGAACGTCGGCCCCATGCGGCCGCGGACGCCGCCGGCGGTGAACTCGCCGGAGCGGGGTGGTAGTCCCCCCTTGCCGTCTCGGCGACCTGATGAACTTCTGCGGGCATTCGCGATGAACGCGTTCGCCCACTCCGTCTTCACGCCCGCTTCTGTCAGTAGTGCAGAAACCGCTCCCGGGGGTTGCACCCCCCGGGGCGGTCGGTCGGGCATGCCGCCTCAGCGGCAAGAGTCCCCACACAGCATAATCACTTTACATCGTGACGACGCCTACGTCTGCGCTTCCCGACTGTCCCAGCGACAACCTGAACGCCGAGCAGGCGGTTCTCGGGGTCCTCTTGCAAAGTTTCGCGAAGCAGTCAAGCCGCGAGTGCCTTGAACGGGCCGTCGACGATTATTGCTACAAACCGTCTGTCGTTGCCCCGTCCGATATCGTCGACGACGTGCACGAACGACGTGAGGTGACGGCGTGGCTGCATGAAGTTTGCCGCGAGGATGAGTCTATGCGGCACGGCAGCGAAGCTGGCATGCCGCGAACGTCCAGCCAGTCTGCGATGGTCTCCCCGCGTCGGCAGATGGGAGGGGCAGAATAATGGCCGGCGAGTGGATCAAGATGCGGACCGACCTGTGGGACGACCCCCGCGTAGGCGACCTCTGCGTCGAACTGGACGTGTCGGAGGCGCTCGTCTGCGGCGGCCTGTTCCGCCTCTGGGCGCTTGCAGACTCGCACACCCAAGACGGCGTCCTGCCGTTCCGGTCGGCGGCTGCCTTGGATCGCAAAATTGGAATCGACGGGTTTGCCGCTGCGGTTCAGTCCGTGGGTTGGCTGGAGATCGGCGAGTCTGACATCCGCATTGTCCGGTTCGACGAACACAACGGCGCCTCCGCCAAAAAGCGAGCGGCCGACGCGAAACGGGCCTCCAAGAAAAGGGGAAAGGTCGCACAGAAAGCGAACGACCCCGCAAGCGATCGCGGAAACGTCCCGAAAACGTCGCAAGCGACGCGACGGAATACGGACGGAGATGCGACGAAAAGCGAACCAGAACTAGAACCAGATACGGGGGAGGAATCCCCCGTAGCCCCCTCTTGTCCGACGACGGCTCTCGCCGCCGCCGAACCGCCTACAGAGATGGTGTTCCCGACGACCGGGAAGGGAGCAAAGGAGTGGGCTCTGACCGAAGCGAAGCTCGCCGAGTACGTCGAAGCGTACCCTGCGCTGGACGTACCGGCGGAGATGCGAAAGGCCCGGCAGTGGTGCCGGGACAATGCACCGAAGCGGAAGACCGCTAAGGGCATGCCGGCGTTCCTCACAAGATGGCTGAACCACGCTCAGAACTCCGGGCAGGGACGGGCGAACGACGCGCCCGCCGTACCCCGGATTCAGCAGGGGAAGACCCCGGGCGACTTCGCGGCGTGGGCATCCCGAGACGGCCCGCTGTCCCTCCCTCCCAATCTCGACCCGCCGCGCCTCATTTCATCATCAGACCCATGACCGACGTCGCCAAGCCGCCGATCCCAACTGAATTGTCTGTCGCTCCCCCGGTGACGAGAGGGGAATTCGCGAGTGTGATGGCGTATCTCGGCTCCGCTATCCCCGGAAAGGCTCCATCGGCCACACCACCGGGTGACGGCCAACCGTCGCCGATGGACGCTTGGTGGACCGCTCTGCACGATTTGCCGGCTGACGCTCTGAGAGCCGCGGTGAAGCGATTCATCATGACCGCCGACGGGAACGACTGGCCGACCCCGGGGACGATCCGGCAGATGGCCGTTGAATTCCGCGACGGACGCCCGGAGAGTTCGCAGGAGACCGTCGGCCGCATCTTCGAAGCTGTACGCCGCTTCGGCATCTACGAGCCGGAAAGCGCAAAGAAATTTATCGGACCGTTAGGCTGGGCCGCAGTGAAGAACTGCAACGGGTGGGCATGGTGCTGCGAACTGAAAAGCGAAAATCGCGGGATCTATGCCGCCCAGCTTCGCAAGGCTGTCGAGGCACTTCGGGAGCGTGAACTTGAAGCGTCGTTGCTGCCGACGGAGCTCATCCCCCCCGTCAGATCACCCTCGCATTCGCCCGTCGCCTGACTGTTCCTTCTATGTCCGTTGCGACTATGCAATTTGGGGCGGTGAGAGCTCGTCGCCTCGGCCGAAGTCCTCCTGAAGAAGAATGCTAGGGACCGGGATCTCAAAAAACGTTCCGCTATTGGGGCCGAGAATTCGTGAGCGAATCTGCCGCCCTCACCCTTTCCGAGTGGGAAACGGCCACGCCGGAGACACGCGACGTCTTGCGGGATCGGTTTCTAGACGGCGACGGTTGCCGAGGAGCTCGATCGATCCCGCCGCTTGCGGTTCACGGAACTGCAGGGCGAGTTGCGGATCGCCGCCAGATCGCATGTCGGCCGGGCGCGGGTCGGGGATCTGACGGTCACCGTGCTCCCGAAGATCGAGGCGGGCTCCCTGCTGCGGCTGCACCGTTACGCCCACAGCTTCCGCCGGCTGAAGCTGCTCTCCGAGGCCGAACACCTCGTCGAGCGCTGCGGGTTCGAGGACCTGCTGGTTCTGCAGCTGAACGCCGAGGCCCGGGAACTGATCGCCCGCGGCCTGCGGCGTGAGGCCGTCGGGCGGACCGAACCGCTGGCCTCCCCGCGGGGCCGGATCGCCGTCGACCGGCTGGCCCGCTCCGGCGGGCTGGCGACCGCCGCGTTGCCCTGCCGGCACTTTCCCAGAACCGAGGACGTGCCCCTCAACCGGGTCCTGCTGGCCGGTCTGCGGTTGGCGGGGGACGTGGCGAGTCTGCTCGAACTGCGGCGGGACTCCCGCCGGTTGGCCGCCCAGTTGGAGGAACACGTTGCCAGGGTCCAGCTTGATCTAACGACGGTAGAGCGGGCCGAGGCCCGACTGAACCGGCTGTCGACCGCTTACGGACCGGCGCTGGGGCTGATCCGGCTGCTGGTCGAGGGCCGGGGCGTGTCGCTGGAGGGGCGGGCGTCGACGACGCTGTCGGGCTACCTCTTCGACATGAACGCCTTCTTCCAGGCCCTGCTCTCCCGGTTCCTGCGAGACAACCTGCCGGCGGACTGCACGCTGCGGGACGAACAGGGGCTCACCGGCCTGTTGCGGTACGCCCCGGGCTTCAACCCGCAACGCCGTCGCCGGCCGACGCCCCGCCCGGACTACGCCGTGTTGCCGAAGGGCGAGCCGCCCTTCCTATTAGACGCGAAGTACCGCGACCTGTGGGAGAAGTCGCTGCCGCGGGAGATGCTGTATCAGTTGGTCGTTTACGCCCTCAGTCAGCCGAAACGCCCCCGGGCCGCCATCCTTTATCCCACGTCGAACCCGGCGGCCCGGGTGGCGAAGATCGACGTGGCCGATCCTCTCTCCGGCAATCCGCTGGGCCGAGTCGACCTGCGGCCGCTGAAGCTTGAGCGGATTGAAACGCTCGTCGCGATGGATACGCCCTCCGCCCGAAGGGACCGAGGGACTCTGGCCCGGCAGCTGGCCTTCGGAGACGACGGCGGGACGCTTCCTGAAGGCTCAACGTAGACCGCCCGCAATGTGCGAACCTGAAGTACGCACAAGAGCGTCCGGTCTGCCGTGCCGGCCAGTTCGATCATGGCCGGCCGGAAGGCGTCTGAGCGAAACCGCGAACGGCAGGGTGCCCCGGCCGGGTTTTGCTTGGAGCCTCCGCCCGACGTGCACTCGACACGGGCCCGGCGGGGGAGCGTCGCGATCGGTCGGACACCCGGGATCCTTCAGGGTTCTCGGGGCAACGGGTCGGCCAAGCCCGCCGTCGCCGCGAACCCGTCTCAGCCGGTTCAATCGTGCGGCCGCGGGGGCGCTCGGCGGGCCCCCGTGAAGGCCCCGCCGGGCAATTTCCGGGCTTGTCGCATCCGGCATCGTTTTGGGGCCACGCCGGGGGTCGTCGTACGGAACAGCTACGAATTACGGGCTTTCGGCCCGTTTTTTCGCTTCCAAACATGTATCGCCAGGGCGGCGTCGGGGCTAAAAGAGGCCCCCCGATAGTCCGGGGGGCCGGGCCGGGGGGCCGTCCTCACCGGCGGCGGGGCCGGCGGGTGACCGCGCCGACCGCCGCCAACGCGACGGCGGTGCGAATCACCAGCCGGGCGGCCGGGAGGACGAAGGGGCTCAGAAACCGATTCATATCGGAAACTCCGGAAGGGGGGACGGAGGTGTCAGGGCGGCGGGAACGCGACGACCCGCGACCGCCCCCGCCGGGACGGCCAAGGGGGAAAGAGAGCCGAACGGGTCAGCGGCGGTCGCCGGCCCGCTCCTTGAGGCCGTCGATCAGGCCGGACGCCTGTCGGCGGGAGAGGTCGGCGGCGTCGGTGACGCCGAGGCGCCGCAGTTCGGCGGCCAGGTCCGCTCCCGCCCGGCGGGCGAAGGCGTGCAGGGCCCGCACCTGCTTCGGCGTGCTCGGCGGGTCGGACGGGGAACGAGACGCCGGCACCCTCTCGGGCAGGCGGGCGGGACCGCCGCCGGACTCGGCGACGCCCAATTCGGCGTCGACGGCCCGGCGGACCACCCCGAAGCACCCGCGGATCTGACGCCGCAGCCGTTCGGGGTCTTTGAGCAGCTCGGCGCTCAGTTCCACCTCCAAGTGGACTTGGGCTCCGCGGCTGCCGTAGTCCGGCTGGCCGATCTTGCGGCTCAGGCCGCAGTTCATCTTCAGCATGGGTCGTACCTCCTGTGGGTTGAGGAAAAGGGAAACGGTCAGGCGGCGAGGTCGCCGAGCCGCTTGAGGTTGCCGAGGGCGGCGGAGACTTCGCGGTCCCGCTTCTTCAGGCGGCGGAGGTCCGCCGAGAGCGAGCGGGCCTGAGCGGCGGCGTCGGAGAGGGTCGTCGACAGGGCGGCGGTCCGTTCGAGCAGCGCCTCGGGGGCGGGGGCGTCGGACTTGGAGCGGGACACGGC
>NZ_WTPX01000129.1 GCF_013036045.1 Alienimonas chondri | reverse complement strand
GGGGCATGACGGGATCTCGAACGGGGCGACGTACGGACCGACCGGGGGGTCGGAGGGCGATGCTCGGACCGGTCGGTCCGCCGGTCCGATCGGCAGAATCCGACCGTCCGCTTGAACCCGTCCGTCCCGATCCCGCTCCCGAACCCCGTCGCCCCGCACGCCAACCCTTCGCCCCCGTCGGACCTCTTCCGCCCCGCGATCCGCCGGTCCGCCGCGGACCTTTCCGGTCGGGTCGTCTTGTCGGTCGGGCGGAACCCGGATACGTTCGCGGTCCCCCCGGCCGTTCGCCGGGACGAGTCTCGTCAAGGAGGCCCCGGCTGCGTCCGCGAGGCCGGCTATTCCACGGAGCGCCAGGGTGTACGTCGCCGTCTCGACCGAAAGTTTCCTGCCCGTCAGCGGGCCGAGCCCGTCGCTGTCCGACCTGTGCGAGCGGGCGGAGGAGACGGGCTACGACAAGCTCGAACTGCACCTGGACGAAGCCGAAGGCCCGTTGAAGCCCTCGGAGATCGCCGCCGCCCCGGAGCGATTCGCGTCGATGTTTCGCGAGACGACCCGGCTGACGCCGATCGGGTTCTGCCTCGCGGACGACGTCTCGCCGGCGGTCACCGCCGGTCTGGCCAAGGCGGCGAAGCATCTGAAGATCGCCCAATTGACCGTGCCCTCCTCGCCGCTGGGCACGCCGTTCAACGACGAGGTCGACCGCCTCAAGGCCCATCACGCCGCCGCCTCGCCGGAGGCCGTGCGGATCGCGGTTCGCACCCGCTCCGGCGAACTGACCGAAGACCCGGACACCGCGGTCCAGCTCTGCAAAGCGGTGCGGGGCATCGGGATCACCTTCGATCCCAGCTATTTCGTCTCCGGCCCGTATGCCGAGGTCGATCGGGAGGACGTTTACGGCCACGTCTTCCACGTGCACCTGCGGGACACCTCGCAGGAACGTTTGCAGGTGAAGACGGGTCTCGGCGAGATCGACTACGCCAAGCTGATCACCCGCCTCCAAAAAGAAGGCTACCGCGGCGCCCTCGCGGTCGATCTGCTGCCGGAGGAGGAGCCGCGGGAGGAACGCTCCCTCGAACTCCGCAAGCTGCGAATGCTGCTCGAAACGCTGCTTTAGAGTTGAGAGTTGAGGGCGGCGTGTTGAGGGGTGGGGGAAAGCCGGCGAGCGGGGGGCGTCAGCCCCCTGAGGAACGAGGCGAGCGTTGCACAGCGAGCGCGGCGAGGAGCGAGGCGTGACACGCCCGGCCTGCTTTCAGCGTACGGTGCTCTCAACCCTCAACGCTTTCCTCTCAACCCAGCCCTCTATACTGCCTCCCATGAGCGCCTCGCCCGACACCGCTGCTTCGCCCGTCATGACGCTGGACGAACTCCGCGAGGAGTTCGAGTTCCTCGGCAACTGGGAGGACCAGTGCGAGTTCCTCATCGACGTCGGCATGGATCTGCCCAAGCTGCCGGCGGAGGACAAAAACGAGCAAACCCGCGTCCACGGCTGCCAGAGCCTCGTCTGGCTGACGGTGGATGAAGCGGACGGGCGTTTGAAGATCAGCGCCGAGAGCGACGCGATGATCGTCAACGGCCTGATCGCCGTGCTGCTGGCGACCTTCGATCGGCAGACGCCCGAGGACGCCTTGGCCGTGGATGTGGAGGAGGTCTTCAGCTCGCTCGGCTTGGACGAACACCTCTCCAGCGCCCGAAAAAGCGGCCTGTCCGGGATGGTGCAACGCATCCGCGGCGAAGCGGCCCGGTTGAGAGTGGAGGACGCGGAATGAACCACGACGCGACCCTCACGACCTCCCAGGCGAGCGGAGGGCGTCAGCCCTCTGAGTCGAATTCTCGCACGCCTCACGCTCCGGGGGCTGACGCCCCCGGCTCGCCCACGCCTCCGCCGCCCACGCCGCTCGACGTCGACGCGATCCGGGCCCAGTTCCCGATCCTCTGCAAGCCGTTGCCCAACGGCAAAACGCTGACGTACCTCGACAGCGGCGCCACGGCTCAGAAGCCGACCGTCGTCCTGGACGCGATGCGGGACTGCTTCGAGACCTACTACTCCAACGTCCACCGCGGCAAAAGCACGCTGGGGCGGTTGGTGACGAAGGCGGTTGAAGCGAGCCGCGAGGACTGCCGCCGGTTCCTCAACGCCGCGGACGTCAGCGAGATTCTGTTCACCGCCGGCACGACCGCCGGGCTGAACCTCGTCGCTCAGACGTGGGGCCGGGCGAACATCTGCGAAGGCGACGTGATCGCCACGACCGTGCTGGAGCATCACGCCAACCTCGTGCCCTGGCAGATGCTGGCGAAGGAGACCGGCGCCGAACTGCGGTTCCTGCCGCTGACCGACGACGGCCGCGTCGACATGGACCGCGTCGACGAAGCCCTCACCGACCGCTGCAAGCTGCTGGCGATCACGGCGTGCTCGAACGTGCTCGGCACGCTGCCGGACGTGAAGGCGCTGTGCGACGCGGCGAGGGCCGTCGGCGCCGTCAGTGTGGTCGACGCCGCCCAGTTCGTCCCGCATCGACGGACTGACGTGCGGGCCTGGGGCTGCGATTTCCTCGTCTTCGGCGCCCACAAACTGTACGGCCCCACGGGCGTGGGCGTGCTGTACGGGAAGCGGGAATTGCTCGATGCGATGCCGCCGTGGCAGGGCGGGGGGAACATGATTTCCCGCGTGTTTGCCGACCGCAGCGAGTGGGCCGAACCCCCCGCGAAATTCGAAGCCGGCACGCCGCCGATCGGGGAAATCGTCGGCCTCGGCGCCGCGGTGCGGTGGGTCGAAGACCTCGGTTGGGAAGCGCTCGAAGCCCACGACCGCGAGTTGGCCGCGTATCTGCTCGAACGCTTGGAAGAGGTCCCCGGCCTGACCGTCTACGGCCCCGCCGCGAATGAACGAGCCGCCCTCGCCAGCTTCACGGTCGACGGGGCCGCGGCGGAGGATCTGAACTTCCTGCTCGACAAGCGGGGCATCGCCGTCCGCCACGGCCACCACTGCACGATGCCGCTGCACGATCTGCTCGGCGTGCCCGCGACGACCCGGGCCAGCCTCGGCGTCTACAACCGGGCCGCCGACGTGGACGAGTTGATCGAAGCCCTCCTCGCCGCCCGCATTCGCCTGCGGCTCGCATAGGCGAGCGGGGGGCGTCAGCCCCCTGAGTCCGGGACGCGACCTCAATCGTCCCCAAGGCGTCCGAAGGCGTCCAAGGCGCCCGCCTCCGGGGGTGGGGCGTCTTGGACGCCTTGGGTCTCTTCGCGGTCCGCAGCCGGCGGCGGGCGACGGGAAGCCCCCAGTTCGAGCCGAACGGCGGGGGCTGCCGGGGGCTCCTTGCCGGTTCGGCGGATTTGTGGGGGGCGGATGCCCGAAACGCCATGGCCGATGGGGGAAGTGCGGTACGCCGGATGCGAACGCCGTGCCTATATTTGCCGTATGCCTTGGGAGAGCCGCTACCAAACGCTCTGCGACTCGATCGACCACGGCTATTGCGTGATCCGCACACTCTTTGACGACGACGGCAACTGCGTCGACTACGAGTTCCTCGAAACGAACCGAGCGTTCCACGCCCAGACCGGGCTCGACGACGTGATCGGCCGGCGAATCCGGGAGTTCGCCCCCAACCACGAGCCGCACTGGTTCGACATCTACGGCCGGGTGGCCCGCACGGGCGAGTTCACCCGGTTCGTGCAGGAGGCGAAGGCGCTGAACCGGTGGTACGAGGTGACCGCCTTCCGGGTCGGCGAGCCGGAGGAACGCACCGTCGCGGTGCTGTTCGACGACGTCACCGACCGCCTGCGGGCGGAGCAGGAACTGCGGGACCTCACCGCCACCCTGGAACAGCGGGTCGCGGAACGCACGGAGTCCCTCCGCCGCCTCGCCGTCCGCATGACCGGCGCCGAGGAGACCGAACGTCGCCGCATCGCCCACACTCTGCACGACCACCTGCAACAGGTGTTGGTGGGGGCGAAGATTTGGACCGGACTGGTCGCCCGGGGGGCGGAGGCCGACCGGGCGGAGGCTCAGAACCACCTGACGTCCATGCTCGATGAGGCCATCCAGGCGACCCGCACGCTGGCGGTGGAGCTTTGCCCGCCGGTGTTGCGGGAACAGGGCCTCGCCGCGGCCCTGCGGTGGCTGGCCGGCAACCTCAAAACCACCCGGCGCTTCCACGTCTCCGTTCACGTGTCGGAGACGGCCGAGCCAGCCGCCGGCGAACGGTCCGAGGGCGAACGGTCCGCCGGCGAACGGGCCGAGGGCGAATCGCTCGCGGGGCGTCTGCCGGACGTGCCGACGCAGTTGGAGGCGTTCCTGTACCAGGCGGCGTCGGAGTTGTTGTTGAACTCCCAGAAGCACAGCGGCGTGGACGCCGCGGGAGGTGCGGCTGGATCGTCCCGACGGCGGCCTGCGACTGACCGTCCGCGACGACGGCCGCGGCTGCGATCCCGCGGCCCTGATCCGCCTGACCGAGGCGAAGACGGACGGCGGGGCGGTCGGCGGGTTCGGCCTGTCGGCGCTGCGGGAGCGGGTCAGCCTGCTCGGCGGCGTCATCGCCGTCGACGCCGCCCCCGACGCCGGCGCCGCGATCCACCTCATCTGGACTGCCGTCGACCTCGCCTCCCTCCGCGAAGACCAACGCCCCGCCGCCAAGCCGGACGACGCCTGACCGCCCGCCCGGCGTTCCGGCCAGAGGGTTCAAGACGATCAAGGCGTCCGCCCCCAGGCGGTGATCGTCTTGGACGCCTTGAACGCCTTGTGGTTGGGTGGCGCTGGCATTTTGCCAGTGGAGGGTGACGAAGTTCAGGGGCGCCGCGTCGAACCACGAGCCCCGTCGCTCTCACCGGCGAGACGCCAGTGGCGCCCGGCGAACGCCGCCTGAGAGCCGAGCCGGCTGCCCTCAGCGTCGGGACCGGAACGCGTGGACGGCGGCGAACAGCAGCGGGAGGGCGGTCAGGGCGGCGACGCCCCAGAGCGTCGCCGGTCCCGCGATTCGCCCGGGATCGGTCGCCGCGACGAGCAGCACGCCGGTGTAAATGACGTAGTAGGCCAGCAGCAGACCGCCCTCCCAACGGGCGACGACCTGCCCGGTCCAGCAGATCGGCAGGCAGACGACGGCCACGCCGAGCATCACCGGCAGATCGAACCGCAGCGCCGCCTCCGACACCGCCACGCCGCCGCCCGACAGCGCCGCGGAGAGACCGAGCACCCCCAGCAGATTGAAGATGTTGCTGCCCACGACGTTGCCCACGGCGATGTCCCGCTCCCCGCGGAGGGCGGCGAGCGCCGACGCGGCCGCCTCCGGCAGGGAGGTGCCCGCCGCCACGACCGTCAGCCCGATCGTCAGTTCGGACACGCCGAAGTCCCGGGCCAGATCGACCGCCGCCGACACGAACCACCGCGATCCCAACACCAGCAGCGTCAGCCCCGCCGCGACCGACAGGCACGACCACGCCACGCTCCCCCGCGGTGGGCCGGGAACCGCGAGGTCTTCGTCCGTCCCGGCCGGCGAGCGACGGCTCATCCACACCGCCCGGGCGAGATAGCCGACCAAACCGAGCGACAGCGCCGCCCCCTCGATCCGCCCGATGCGGCCGTCGAGCGCCAGAACCAGCGTCGCCGCCGTCAGGGCGATCATCACCGGCACGTCGAACCGCACGAACTGATCAGCGACCCGCAGCGGCACGATCAGCGCCGAGGCCCCGAGGATCGCCAGCACGTTGAAGATATTGCTGCCGACGACGTTCCCCAAGGCCACGTCCGGCTGCCCGGACAGCGTCGAATGCAGGCTCACCACCAGTTCCGGGGCGCTGGTCCCGCAGGCCACGATCGTCAGCCCGACGATCAACGGCGAGATCCCCCACGCCGCCGCCAACCGGGCGGCGCCTCGCACCAACAGGTCGGCCCCGACCGTCAGCACGGCCAACGCCACCGCCAGAATCGCCCACGCCATCGTCGTTGCACTTCAGGTCCGACCGCGGCCCTCGACCCCGCGAACCGACGCGGGCGCCGACCAGCCGCCGCCGACCGCCAACGCCCCATTGTACCGCCTCGCCCCGAAGAAAAACGCCCGGGCGACGCCGACGACATGCCCTCGGCGCCCGGCGAACCGGCGAGGCGGGGGCGTCAGCCCCCGAGTGGGCGACTTGCGAAGGGTCGTCTCAGGGGACTGACGTCCCCCGCTCGCCGACGGAGTCTCTCAGGGACGCCAGGGGGACATGCTCTCGCCGGGCGGCGGAGCGCCAGCGGAGACGGTCGGAGTGAGCATGGAGAGCGACCTCCGCCCGCTCTGCTTCGGTCCGCGTCGCACAGCATGCTCACCCGCCTCCGCTGGCGTTCCGGCGTGAGAGCATGGCACGCGGCCGCCGCTTGTTTATTCGGCTGCTTTCAGAGAGTTCAGTTTGTGCATGTAGTGGAACGACAATGCGTCTCCTATGAGGCTCTTGGGGATGGAGGTGATGACATGCCTAATTATCTCGCCTGCTGAGCGGACAGCCCAGACTGCTACTGCCGGGGTAGATACCAATTGCACCCAACTGGTCAGCGTGTTTTTGGGTGGTATTGGTGCCAGTATTCCATTGCCAGCCAGCTTGTTTATGATTTTGGGGAACTGCATTGTTGCTGTGCGCGCCTCGTCAATCTCGATGCGAGAGAGCTTCGAGTGGATAAGTGAGTTTCTGAGGTCTAATAGTAATGCGAAGTCTTGGAAGGGCGATTTGCCCTTCTGTGTAGGTTGGCCAGTGAACAATCCAAGAGCTAAGCTGTATTTCGCGATTAATGACCCTTTAGAAGACTCGAGCTCGTTGTAGATATCGCGGAATTGCTGGATTGTGGACTCTTGAGGCGAGAGTGTCGCATTGCACCGGAGATTGGACTTCGCAAACGCGGCAAGTTCACACATAAATGCCTCTGTTGCAGCGGCGGCGAACACCACGGCGACAATCGGGTCATGTGAACGAGTGCTTTCGGTATGGCCGCATTCAGTGACACTACGAACCGCAGCCTCATCGGCGACATCGATGAACGTCCAAGAGTTTGAGAGAAAGCCGTTTGACATGGTTGGGATTGATTTACCTAGCTAACGATTGTTCCTCTGCCGTGGCTGTGTGGCATGCTCTCGCCGGGCGGCGGAGCGCCAGCGGAGACGGTCGGAGTGAGCATGGAGAGCGATTACCGCCCGCTCTGCTTCGGTCCGCGTCGTGCAGCATGGCGCCCGGCGCCTTGCACTCATGGAATCGTCTCCGGCCGATTGCGACGGGCCGGCGACGGGGCGGCGGTCGTTTCGCCCGCGGTCCTCGGAAACCGGTTCCCGATTACGGCGTCAGCATGTGTTCGCCGTCGGCGAACTGCGTGTGGCAGGCGTTGCAGTGCTGGATCATCGTTCGGTAGCTCTGCTGGGCGACCGATTCGTCCTTGGCTTTGGCGGCCCGGTAGAGGGCGCCGCCGGCGTCGCGGGTGGCGACGGAATGAGCGTTCCAGGCCGCCCGGTCCTCGCCCTGCGGGCCACGCATCAGGGTGAGGTTCCCCGCCTCGGCGAGGATCAACGCGTCGGACTTCACCGCCGACCACGCTTTGCGGTCCTTCTCCTCGGCCGCCATCGACGCCTTCAGACGCCGGTAGGTGGGCTGATAGACGTACTCCATGAACTCGTGCATGTCCGTCTCGACCGGCGCCAAGGGCCGGTCAGCGACGGGGTCTTTCACGTCCGCGGCCGGCTCGACCGCGACGGGCTCAACCGCGACGGGCTCGACCGCGACGGTGGCCACGGGCCCGCGGCTCTCCGCGGGCGGGGCGGCGTCGGCGGTTTGCGGCGGGGCGGTCAGACCGAAGGGGAACGCGAGGGCGGTCAGCCCCAGCGCCCCGGCACAGGTCCACAGCGGAGAGGTCGTCATCGTCGGTCAGTCGTTCAAGCGGCGGCGGGCGGAAGGAACCACGGGGCGATCCCGCCCCGCCCGCACCCTGACCAAACGCCCCCGTGCCCGCAACGAACGTGGCCCGTCACCAAGCCGTAGGCCGCACGTTCACCCGCCTCCGCTTCGACTCGCTGCGGCTGGGCGACATGCCTTCGTCTCGCAGCGTGAGCGGAGAGGCGTAGGCATGGAGAGCGATGGGCGATGTCCGGGTCGCCAGGGTGGCATGCTCTCGCCGGGCGGCGAAGCGCCAGCGGAGACGGTCGGAGTGAGCATGGAGAGCGATTCCCGCCCGCTCTCCGAGGTTCCGCGTCGCACAGCATGCTCACCCACCTCCGCTGGCGCTCCGGCGTGAGAGCATGGCACCCAGTTCTCACTCGTCCTCGTCGGCGTCCTTCAGCTCAAACGCCCGCAACGACGTCGCGTCGGCGGTCGGGAAGTCCTTCGGGACGGGGAGCGTCACCTCGCCGGTGGCGGCCCATTCGGCGCCGCGGGTGAGGGTGGTGATGAAGTCCACGCTTTCGCAAGCCTCGGCGCTGTGGCCGAGCGTCGTGTGGAACACGCGGCCCTCGCCGTAGCCGATCGTCATCAGCATCGGCTCGTGGCGGTCGGTGGCGGCGTTCTTCGTTTGGTCCTTGCCGGTGGCCAGCACCGTCAGCTCCTCCGCCGGGCCGCGGAGACGGGAGTAGCACTCGTCCGCGGCGTGCATCCAGCGGTCCGGCAGACCGGCGACGATCGGGTGCTCCGCCCGGCGGGTGATCGGGAAGGGCTCCCGCCCGCCGTGGGCGCCGGTCCCGCCGGGGGAGGAGGCGTCCCGGATCAGTTCGCCGGCGTCGTTGGCGTAGACCCATACCCCGGCGTCCGGCTTGCGACCGCCCCAGCCGCCGACGCCGATCATGCGGTTATACGCCGGCCAGTCGCCGAAGCTGTTGTCCGCCGCGTGCACGCTGACGAACCCCCCGCCGCCCTGCACGTAGTCCTCGAACGCTGCCTTCGTCTCGTCCGGCCACGGTGCCGCGGAGTTGCCGAAGTTGGAGATCACCACGTCATAGTCGTCCCACTGGGGAGCGAACCGCGGATCGGCCTTCGGCTGCGGCAGATCCGCCGATTCCCCGGCGCCGGCCTTGGGCAGCCACTCGGCCTGCTTGTCGCCCCGCCAGGTGAAGCGGGTGCGAGCCACGTCGACCTCGAACAGCCCCGTGTCCTCCAGGTACTGCTTCATCATCACGGTGATCTTGGGCCAGTCCGTGTGGTTGTTCTGGCCGTCGACGATCAACGCCTTCATCGGCGCCGGCCCGGTGGCCTCAGAGGCCTGGGCGAACGCCGAGCCGGGCAGCAGCAGGACCGCCCCGAGGGCGGCCAGCAGGGTTCGATGGGGAAGCACGAAGCGACGGGGAGCGAGCACGGCGACAATTCCAATCGAGGCGGGACGAAGGCGGCCCCCCATCGTCCCCGACCGCGAAGACGTTGCAAAGCGGCCCCGGACCGGCGAGCCGACCCGCCCGCTGTTCGCTCAGGCCGGTTGGTCGCTAGGGACGGTTGATCGCTCAGGCCGGGGGCAGGTCGAGCTGCATCGAGACGTTGCCGCGGGCGTAGCCGGAGACGACGGGGGTCTCCGTGTGGCGAAAGCCCAGCCGTTCGTACAGCCGGATCGCCGTGACGAGGGAGGTGTGGCTGAGCAGCACGACCCGCTTCGCCCCCGCCTCGGCCGCGTGCCGGACGACCGTCTCCGCCAGCGCCCGGCCGATTCCCCGCCCCTGAGCCGCAGCGGTCACGCCCATTTTGGCCATCTCGAAGGTCGATGCGTCCCGCCGAATCGCCGCCACCGTGCCGACGGGCCGGCCGTCGGGCGAGGCTCTGTCCTGAGCGACATCCTCCAGAGCGAACCAGATCGCTCCGCCGGGCTGAAGGATCGTGCCGACCGGGTCCGCGAAGTAGACCTCGTCGATCGGTTCGACGGTGAACCAGCGTTCGAGCCATTCCCGGTTGAGGGACTCGAAATCCGACCGATACGCCGGCGACCAGGGAACGATCATGACCCGTCCGGGCGGAGAGCGGTCGAGGAAGGAAGCCGCATCGTACGCCGCAATGCAACGCGTCCCCCCGACACCGCCCCCGCCGCCGCGGTTCGACCCGGCGACCCGGCGGCGGGTGGCATGCTCTCACGCCGGAGCGAAGCGCCAGCGAAGCGGAGGGGGGTGAGCATGGAGAGCGACGCGGACTCACGCAGAGCGAGCGAACGTCGCTCCGCATGCTCACTCCGTCCGACTCCGCTCCGCTCCGTCCGCCGGCGAGAGCATGGCGCCCGGCGCCGATCAATCGTCGTCGTCGTCCTGGCTTTCGAACTCGACGTCGAACCGCCGGGCCCCCTCGGAGATGAAGGCGTAATCGTCGTCGTCCATCGACAGGGACTGCTCGTACTCCAACGCTTCCAAATCAGCGACGTAATCGACGGACCCGTGGTTCTCCTCCACGACCTCCACGATCCGGGAGAGATCGACGCGGAAATACTCCTTCCGCAGGTTCACGCGGTTCACCCTCGCATCGTGCAATTGCTTGTGCAGTTCGTTCTCCAGCTTGGGAGCGTCGTCGCAGGAGATCATCATGTGCACGTCGAACGGGAACGGGACCGAAGCGTCGCCCAGTTCTTTGACCCGGTCCATCGGCTCCAATCGGCGGGTCATGCCGACCTTGAAGACGCCCGGCCCGAAGCTGCCGCGGTTGGAGATGACGTAGACGTGCCCCGCCTTCGTCAGTTCCGCCATCGACTTCGTCCGCTCCGTACGGGCCTCCGCTTCGGCGAGAAGTTCGGCGAGCTTGGCGATCTCTGCTTCGCGGGCCGCCAGTTCGGCCCCGTGCAGCGTCGCGGCGTGCCGGCGGGCTTCGGCGAGGGCGTCCTCGACGGCGTGCTGCTCCGCCTCGGCCCGCAGGCGTTCCTGCTCGGCCTCCCGGGCGGCTTTCTTCTCCTCGCGGATCTGAGCCTTGATTCGAGCCTGCTTCCGTTTCTCGGCGTCCCGGCGAAGGACTTCTTCGTACTCCTTCTTCAAGTCGGCGAACAGATCCCGCTCCGTCGCGGCGGGTACCTGGTATTCGCACTTGCGGCAGAATTCGATCGCTTTTTCGAGTCGACTCTTTTGCAGAGCGTATGTGTCCGGCTTGAGCTTCTTGGAGACGTCGCGGACCACGTCGCGGAGGAAGCGTTCCGCGATCTTGTGGACGATCTCACGACGACCGTCAGCCACCGCGTGGGCCGCTGCGACCTGTTCACGCCGTCTCGCGAGGTCGGCCCGTTCGTCCGCGACGACGGCGTCGAAGTTGCGACGGAAGCCCGCGTACTGCGTCCTCACTTCGTCCAACATCGCGTCCCCCTCCGCGACGCGGCGCCGCAGGTCCGTCCGCTCCGCCCGCAGGCGGCGGTAATCGTTGAGCATCCCGACCGCGACGGCGCCCGGCGGGCCGACCAGAATGAGAGCGATAAAGGCCAGGAACAGGGCGAGGCCGCCGTCCGCCATCAAGGCGGCGAGGCCGGCCGCCAACAGAGCGAACGTCGCACCGACCCCGCAGGCGAGCGTCACCATCTCATTCAGCCCGACCGGCGGCGGCTCCCACGCCGGCAGCCCCGGCGGCGGCGGTTCCCGCGGATAGTCCGCGAACCGGACGACGGCTTCGCACCCGGGGCACTTGCGAGGCCTGTCGAACGTTCCCGCTGACGCTCGGGCCCGACGGCCGCACTTCGGACAGTACCGGGTCACGACGTCGTCAGCAGGCATTCGGCTTTGCAATCAATTTGTGAAGAGGCGTGGGCGGGCGATCCCCCGGAGGACGCAGCCGTCGGCGACAAGCCGCTGGCCAAGGCGATCAAGGCGTCCGCCCCCGGGGGATGATCGCCTTGAACGTCTTGACCCTTCGGCGGGCCGGTCAGGCGTCCACGGGAGCGTCGGGCGGTTCGTCGGCGGGAAGCGTGAGTTCCCAGCCGTCCGCCACCTTCACAGAACGGATTCCCAACGCGGAGCGGGCCTTCCGCATGCGTCGTTCCGAAAACCCCGCCTCCCGGGCGGCTTCGCTGACGGCTTTGCTGGGGGCCGTGCCGCCGTGGCTGTGGAGTTCGGCTCGGAGCCAGGTTTGGCAGCGGTCGTCTTCGTCGCCGCGGTCGCCGGCGTCGCCGCGGTTCTCGCTGGCGGCGGAGAGCACCTCGGCGGCGGTCGTTTCGACCGGCTCCGGCTCCCACCAAACCCGCGGCGGAGCGTCCGTCGAGTCGGAGGCCTGCGGCGAGCCGGGGGCGTCAGCCCCCGGGGGCGGGCCGCACGTGGAACCCTCAGAGGGCTGACGCCCTCCGCTCGCTTCGGGGTGACCGAAGTTCGCTCCCTCGAAGCCGGGCGGGTCTTCCGGCGAGCCGGGGGCGTCAGCCCCCGGAGGGGCGCCGTCGCACGCCCACGCCTCAGCATACTCAGGGGACTGACGTCCCCCGCTCGCCTCGTCGCTCTCATCGTCGAGCGGGTCCGCGTCGCACTGGTCCGGGTCGGGGCCGCTGATGCGGTAGGCGAGGCCGCCGGCGTTCTGGGCGAGGTTGTTCTTCAAACTGACCAGCAACCGCCGCGGCGCTCGGCCGATCTCGGCGGGGGAATCGGGGTCGGCGCCGGCCAGCCAGGCACAGCGGGCGGCCGCCCCGATGCCGCCGCTGCCGGTGATGCGGGACAACGGCGTGCCCCCGTTGTTCCCTTTGTTCAAGTGGCAGACCAGCGCCACGGCCACGTCGCGACGCTCCGCCAGCCGGGCCAGCGGGGCGAGCAGACCGCGGACCTCGGCGTCCTTGTAGCTGTCCGAACCGCCCATGTAGGCGCCCAGCGGGTCGATGACCACCAACCGCGGCGGGGCGATCCGTTCCAAACGATCGAGAGCCGCGTCGAGTCGGGGCAGGTCGCGGGAGAGGTCGAAGGTGCGTTCGGGGCGGCCGGGGTCGCGGACGGCTTCCAGCACGGCCAAGCGGGCGGGATCGCCGCCGGCGGCGTCGAAGCGGGGGCCGAGCGTGTCGTCGGCGGCGTCTTCGGCGTTCAGCATCAACGCCGTGCCCTGCGGAGCGTGCCCCCGACCGTCCGGCCACGCCGCCCCGCGGGTCACCCGAGCGGCCAGGTCGCAGGTGAGAAAGCTCTTGCCGCGGTCCGGCTCGCCGGCGATCAGGTTCACCTTGCCCCTCGCCAACCGCCCGGGCCACAGCCAGCGGACCGGGCGGCGGGGCACGTCGCAGAGCATCCGCATCGTCAGTTCCCCGCTGCGATCGCTCGACCCGGTCAGCGGGGGGAACCGCTCCGCGGCTTGGGCGAGCGCCGCGGCGAGGGCGTCCGGGTCGCCGTTCTCGAAGTCCGCCAGGGCGTACCGGGCGGCCCGGCGACGGCTGCGATCCCGCAGGATCGAGGCGTATTCCCGCCCGTGGCCGGCGTGGGGCGTCTCCGCCAGCAGCGTGTCGAGGTGCAGCAGCCCGCCGGCGGCGTCGAGCTGCTTCGTGCGGGAGAGATCGTCTGCGACGGTGACCAGATCGATCCGCCGCCCCGCCTTCGCGACCCGGCCCAGCGAGGCGTACACGGTGCGGTTGCGGTCGGAGAAGAAGTCGTCGACGGTCAGCCCGGCGGACTCGTCGGTCGGCAGGGAACCGGTCAGCAGCACGCTGCCGAGGAACCCGCGTTCGGCCCGTTCGCACCGCGGCGGGCCGTCCTGTTCGTCGTGCGGATCGTCGAGGTGTCGGCCGGGCAGTTCGTGCGGCAGGCGGTCGGGGCTGGAAGGCGGTGAGGGGGATGGG
>NZ_WTPX01000128.1 GCF_013036045.1 Alienimonas chondri | reverse complement strand
GGCTGGGGGTGAGGGGGCTTTCACGGCCCGATCGCAGTTTGGCATCCCGCCGCTCTCGTCGTGAGAGCGGATTGTCTCCCCGTGCACGAAAGCGGGCGAGAGCTCGCTCACCCTCACCCCCGGCCCCTCTCCCTGAGGGAGAGGGGAGACGGGCGGACCGCTTCCGTCTTGGTCACCGGGCGGGCGGTGAACTACACCGTCGCGATGGCCGCGCCCGCATCCCCCGTCGATTCCGCTCCGGCCCCCGTTCCGGCATCCCTCGATCGGCCGCCGCTGCCGTTGTTGTTTCGCGTGTTGCACGCGGAGAAGGCCAAGAGCACGCACCATAAGCTGGCCCTCGATGCGCTCACCCATCTCACGGGGGAGCATTCGGTGCAGTGGCGGAACCTGTTTCTCCGGCAGGTCGAACCGCTGCTGACCGGGGCGAAAGCGCCGGACAAGACCTTCAAGGACTTCACCAATCACGTTCTGCACGTCCGCGACGGACTGTGGGGCGGGGCGCCGAAGAAGGTGCGCCAATGGTACGAAGCGCTGACGGACCGTCTCTCCGCCCGCGATTGGCCCGCCGCGGCGTACGCCGCCGGCGTGTTGAGCCACTACTACACCGACCCGCTAATGCCCTTTCACACGGGCCAAAGCGAGAAGGAAAAGTGCATCCACCGGGCCGCGGAGTGGAGCTGCACGAAGTCCTACGACCTGTTCAAAGCGGATTTGGAGGGGGCGCTCGGCTGGCCGGCGGTGGCGATGCCGACCGGCGACGATTGGCTCGAACAGATGACGATCGACGGCGCCGCCCGCGCCAATCGCTTCTATGACGACTTCTGCGAGCGCTACGACTTCGCCGCCGGGGTGAAGAACCCGCAGGCGGGGCTGGACGGCGTCTGTCGTCGCGAGTTGGCCCTGTGCTGCGGGCACGCGGCGGTCGGATTCGCGCTGATCCTCGATCGGGCGATCGCCGAGAGCGGCCAGACGCCGCCGCGGTCCGGGGTGAGCCTGATCGGGTTCCTCACGTCATTCTCGAAGCCGATTCTCTGGCTGACCCGCAAGCTGCACGACCGGGCCGATCGGGCCGAGGTGATGCGGATCTGGAAGGAGTTCAAGAAGACCGGCGACGTGGTCAAACGGCTGCCGGAGGAGAGCCGCGTGACCCGCGAAGCGTTCGCCGAGCATCAGAAAGCGACCGCCGCGTCGTCGGCCGGCGGCGTGCAGTCCTCGACCGAATCGCCCCGCGAACGCCGGCGGATGATCGCCGCGGTGCCCTCGCCGGCGCCTGCCGCGGAGTCCGCCCCGCGGCTCGCCCCGCAAACGACGCCCGACCCGTTCGCCCAGGCCTTCCAAGCGGCGACGCTGGAGGCGGCGAAGTTCGAGGCCGAAGAGTTTGAAGTGGAGCAGGTCGACGAACCGCTCGCGGCGCCGCGTTCGCCGCGGTTCGGCGCCCCGCCCGCCAGCCCGTTCGCCTATGCGGCTCCCCCTTCAACCAATCCCTCCTCGCATGGTTCGTCGTCGCACGGGGCCTCGCAGACGTTCCGGCTGCATCCGGCGGACCCGGTGGTCGACGCCCCCGGCATCGGCCCGAAGACCGCTGCTCGCTTCCTGAAGATCGGCGTGGAGACCGTCGGCGATCTGATCTCCGGCGACCCGCACGACGTGGCGGATCGGTTGGACACCCGCTGGATCGTGCCGGAGGTCGTCCGCGACTGGCAGGACGCGGCGCACCTGATGTGCCGTATCCCCAACCTGCACGGCCATGACGTGCAGATTCTCGTCGCCGTCGGCGTGACGGACCCGGACGACGTGGTCGGCCTCGCCCCGGACGACCTGCTAGGCCTGACCGAGCCGCTGCTGAGCACCTCCGAGGGCGAACGCATCCTCCGCGGCGGTTCCCCGCCGGACTTGGAAGAAGTGACGAATTGGATCGCGTGGGCGAAAGCCGCCCGCCCCCTGCCCGGCGAAGGTGAACCCCGCCGCGCCGCGGCGTGACGGCGCCGGCCGTCGACGGGCCGTCGCGGCTCAAATACTCTCAAAACCGGCAGGACCCGTGATTCGGCGCCGTACGTGCGGGCCGCGCGGCGGAGCGGTCGAGTGGAAGCGAAGGGAAGGATCCCTTCGCTCAGGACGCGCCACGGCATGACGGCGGCGCGTCCCTCACGCCGCACCGGACGCGCACACAATGGCCAGCCGTAAACGGACGATTCAACCGAAGGTTTGCAGGCGCCGAGCGTTCGGGCGAGCCGGCGCCGCGGCCCTGCTGCTCCTCTTTGCCGGATCGACGGCCGACCCGGCCCGCGGCGGCGATTCCGGCTGGCGGGGCGAACTCGCGACGGGGGCGGGCTATTTCGATCTCGACGCCACGTCCCGACTGGGGAGCCAGACGGTTCTCTCCGCGTATCGCCCGCTGTCGAGCGACACCGCGTGTTTCATCACCGGTAACACGAATCAGTTTGACGCCGGTTCGCAGTACGGCGCCGCGTTCGGTCTGTTCAAAGCGCCGACCGGGCCGAATTCGCTGACCGATCGGCTGGGTTGGTCCGCGACCTATGATTCCTTCACCGACAGCCGGCTCGGCTCGCCGTATATCGGGACGTTCTCCGGCGACCTGGAATGGCTGTTCGGCGGCGGCGGCCACGCGCCGATCATCGGCGGGGCCCGCTATGCGCGGACCGTGACCGGATCGACGGTGGACTGCCTGCCGCAGGCCGTTTATCAGAACGGCATGTCCGGCGGACCGTTCGATTTTCGCGGCTTGAACGCGGTCGAGTTGTACGGCCGCTCGACGGTCGGGGTCGCACAGCTGGAACTGGGCGTCGGCTATCTGGACGGGCCGCACCTCACCACCTATCGGGCCGCGCTCGCGGCGCCGCTGTCGGACCGCGTCGGCCTGCGGATGCAGGCGACCGGCGGCGACGACGACCAATGGACCGGGTTCGCCGGACTCACCTTCGCCCTCAGCGGGCGGCGGGCCGTGCAAACGGTTCGCAGCCGCGACCCGCTCCTCGACGCTCCGGCCGGCCTCGCACTGGCCGCCTCCGAGGAACGGGACGGCCAGACGGACGGGATTCAACTCGCGCAGCTGAACAGCTCCGACGAACACGCCGGCGGGATCCTGGCGGTCGCCGCGACGCAGCCCGGACCGCGGTTCGTCTCCCCCGGAACCTGCGGCTGCTGCAGTTGCGCGTTGAACTCGAAGTTCGGCTCGGTCGTGAACCATCGACTGTCGACGCAGGAGAACCTGCTTCGCCAAGGCGCCGACGAACGGCGACGGAACATGATTGCCGTACGTCGACGGCCCGCCCCCCCGGGAATGCCCCCGGTGGTGGTGGTGGAAGAGGGCGACTGACGGCCGACCGGCGCCGGTTCGTTACGGTGCCCGCTTGATCGTCACGTCTTTGAACCGCACGACCATCGGCGGCCCCTGGTGCAATTGCAGGGCGATCACGCCGGCGGTCTCGCGGTCGGGGCGGGTATCGGTCACGCGGCTCATCAATTGGCCGTTGATGTAATGGCTCATCGTGGGGCCGTCGGCGACGATGCGATACTCGTTCCAGCCGTCTTTGACGAACTTCTTTTGCAGCGTCGCCGGGTCGCCGCAGGTTCCGACGAATTGATTCACGCCCTTCTTGCCGCCGGGGACGACCTTCGTCATCTGCCCCCGCAGCGCCACGATGCCGCGGGCCTGCTCGCTGTAATGAATGCCGGAGTACTTGGGGGAACTATCGATATCCGCCTGCGGGCCGCGGACGCGGAATTGATCTTCGTCGAAGACCTCCGCCCGATACTGCACGCCGCTGTTGCCGCCCTCGATTTTATAGTTCAGTCGCAACTCGAAGTTTTCCGCCGGTTCGTCGCGAATCAGGAAGGTGTTGACCTTCAACGGCGCCTCGGCGGAGGTGCGCCCGACGATCGCCCCGTCCTCGACGCTCCACAGGCCGTCCTGCCCGCGCCAGCCGTCCAGCGTTTGGCCGTCGAACAGGGGGACGGACTCGGCTTCAGCGATCGTGGCGCCGAGGCTCTGCGGAGCCTCGGCGTTATCTGCGTCTTGAAACCCAAAGCAGAGGGCGGGGAGCAACAGGGCGGCGTACATCGGGCGAAGAACCTTCGGAGCAAGGAGCGAACGCTGTCAGGTTAACGTGGACGCCCGCGTCTCGCTCTCTTACTCCGCCGGCTCTTCTGCGGGGGACCCGTCATAAAACGGCGTGTCGTCTGCGGGCTCGTCGTCGCTCGCCTCGGACTTCGGGGCCTCCTCTTCGAGTTCCGCCTTCCTCTCCTGCACCGGATTCTCGCCCGGCAGCGCCCAGACGCTCACGTCGTTGTGGCCGGTGGGGAGGGCGGACTGCTTGCCCTCTTTGCGGCCCCAGCGGTTGCCGGAGGTGGTGACGAAGTTCCCGTTCGGCAGGAAGGCGACGTCCCACAGCAGTCCGCCGTCGTAGGTGCGGCCGAAGCGGACCTCGCCGGCCTCCAGGTCGAACAGGCTCAGCGAGCGGCCGCCGAGGTTCCCGCCGCCGCCCACGACCAGCCCGGTGCGGCCGTCGGGACCGAGAGCGATCTGATTGATCGTCAGCTTGGCGGGGATCGTCTTCAGCAACTCGCCGGAGGGGGTGTCCCACAGCTTCATCGCCCCGTCGCCGGCTCCGACGAGCACGCGACTGTCGCCCACCGGGCACAGGCCGGCCGCGGCGCCCAGCTCGGGCGGGTTCTCCGGCAGGGCCTTCACGAAGTCGCCGGTCTTCAGATCCCAGACCAACGCCTGACCGGGGCGATTGACGGCCAGCACGTGCTCGCCGTCGCCGGTCACGGCGACGCGGAGGATCTGAGCCTCGCCGTGCCGCAGGACGTGCCTCGCGGCGCCGGTCTCCCGATCCCAGACGAACACCGCGGGGCCGTTCGGGCTGGCGCCGATGATCGATTCGCCGTCGCGGCTGAAGGCCACGTCCAGCACCACGTCGGCGCCGCGGTAGGACTGAAGGATCTCGTAGGCACCTAAACTCTCGCCGCCGAGGTCTTCCGCCGGTCCCCACAACCGAGCGACGCCGTCGTACGCGCCGGTGAGAATGTGTGTTCCGTCGGGGCTGAAAGCGACGTCCAGCACGTTCGCGGGATGCGGCAGGCGGGCGATCTCTTCGCCCGTCGCGGCGTCCCAGATGCGCGCGGTGCGGTCGCCGTCGGCCCAGCCGCTGGCGCTGGCGATCCGGGTTCCGTCCGGGGAGACCGCGATCTGCGTCGCCGGGGCGTCGTGGCCTTCGAGGCGGTGGACGAGGCGAATCTCCGCGTCGTCCGGCCCGCCGCCGATGCCGGTGGTGCGGAAGTACGTCTTGCCGCTGCCTTGGCGGAAATAGGGACGTTCAAACTGCGGGCCGTCGTCCCCGGCGACCTCATCCCCGGCGACTTCGTCTCCGTGAGCGTCGATCCCGCTCGCTTGATCCTCGCCCTCCGCGTGCGGGAAATCCCAGAGGCTCACGGCGAAGTCGCCGGTGGGGACCGGGTCGCCGGACCGTGACCAGCGGGCGCCGTCGGCGACCAGCAGGCGGGCGCTATCCGGGGTGAACGCGGCGCTGAACAACGCCCCGCCGGTGTAGCTGCGGGAGAAACGAACGGCGCCGGTCTTCGCATCGAGGACGGTCAGGGCGCGGAGGCCCGGGAGGCCGCCGCCGCCGACCACGACGACCGTGCGGCCGTCGGGACTGACGGCGAGATCCTGCACGCTCAGCCCCGCGTCGACGGACCAGCGTTCCTCCCCGCTCTCCAGATCCCACAGGTGAACGACGCCGTCGTTCCCCGCGGAGACGCCCCGCTTGCCGTCCGGCAGCAGCGCCAAACCGACGCCGGCGTTCTGGTGCTTGATCTCCTCCGGGACGTTTTTGAGGAACTCGCCGTCCTCCAGATCCCACAACCACAGCTTCGCGCTGCGGTCGGCGGTGACGACCCGCCTACCGTCCGGCGTGATCGCCAGTCGCAGCGGCTGCATTTTCTTTTTGAGGGTGTGCAGCAGTTCGCCGCTGTTCGCATCCCAGACGTAGGTCGCCGCGGCGAGCGTGCTGCACGCCACGACCTTCGCCCCGTCCGGGGTGAAGGCCACGTCCAGCAGGCGGTCGGCGCCTTCGTACTCGCGGAGCTTCTTCCCCGTGTTCAAATCGAACGTTCGGGCGAACCCGTCAGCGGCGCCGGTCACCAGTTTCGACCCGTCCGGATTGAAGGCGACGGCGTACACGCCGGCGGGGTGCTCAAACGTGTGGAGCAGCTTGCCCGTCTCATAGTTCCACACGCGGGCGGTCTGATCGCCCTCCGGCCACCCGCTGGCGCTGGCGACGAGTTTCCCGTCGGACGAGACCGCGACCTCCTTCACCGGGGCGGTGTGGCCCTCGAAGCGTTTGACGAGGGCGAGGTTCGCGTCCGGCTGCGTCTGGCCGACGTCGCCGAAGCGAGGCGAGACCGGCACGAAGTGCGGTTCCCGGGAGGGCGGGACAGGATCGCCTCCCCTTCTGGAATCGAACCGATACGCGTCGGGATCGAGGGATCGCCAATTGCCTTTGGGATCCCGATAGACGCTTCCGTACGACGGCCACTGAACGACCGGCCGGGCGGGCGCCGACTTCGACAAGGTCCACAGACTCACGTCGAAGTCGCCCGTGGGGGCGAAGCCGCCGTTGTGATGCCGCGTGCCGGAACTGGTCACGAATCGCTTGCCGTCCGGGAGGAACGCGGCGTCCCAGAGGAAGCCGCCCTCGTAGGCCCGGTCGAACTGTTTCTCCCCGGAGTCCATGTCTAAGACCGCCAGCGCCCGGTTGACCGCGGGGCCGGCGCCGCCGGCGATCAGGGCGGTTTTCCCGTCGGGACTGACCGCGATCGACTGCACGGCGGTCACGCCGGACATCACGGACCAGGCCAGTTCGCCGCGTTCCAGGTTCCACTTGCGCACGACGCCGGCGTTGTCGCCGGTCAGGGCGAACCGACCGTCCGGCGACACGGCCAGGCCGACGTTGTGCATGAACCGCTCCTTCATCTCCTCGGGCAGCGCTTTGACGAAGGCGCCGTCGGCCAGCGTCCAGATCAGCAACTGCCCGGCCGCGTCCGCGGCGACGACACGCTTGCCGTCCGGCGTCACGACCGCCCGCACGGGCCGTTCGCGTTCGTGCTTCAGAACGTGCAACGCATCGCCGGTCGCAGCGTCCCAGACATAGACGGCCTCGCCGAAGTTCGACGCGGCGACCACCATCGAACCGTCCGGGCTGTAGCTCACGTCGGTCAGCACGTCCGTGCCGTCGTAGCGGCGCACTTCCTTCCCGGAGTCCAAATCGAACGCGCGGGCGGCGCCGTCCGTCGCGCCGGTCAGCAGCGTTTTGCCGTCCGGCGAGAACGCCACGTCGACGACATGGGCGTCGTGCGAAAAGACGTGCTTCGACTCGCCGGAATCGATCTCCCAGACCCGCGCGGTGCGGTCGCCCTCCGGCCACCCGCTGCTGCTTGCCACGAGCGAGCCGTCCGGCGACACCGCGACGGATTTCGGCGCCGCCTTATGTCCTTGGAAGCGACGAACCAGCGTCGCGTCGCCTTCCCCCGCTCCGCCGGGATCACGCCCGACCCGCGGCGAGACGAACCGCGGGCCGTCGTTCCCGCCGATTGCGACCTCGCCGCCCGCCGAGGGGAACTCCCACAGCCCCAATGCGAACCCGTCATCAATGTTGACGGCGCCGCGGGCGCGGTCGGCCTGGGCGTTCTCGCGGGAGCCGTGGCTCGTCAGCAGGCGCTGCCCATCCGGGGTGAACGCCGCGGACCACAGCGTGCCGCCCTCGTAGCTGCGGGTGAACCGCACGCGGCCGGGGGCGTCGTTCTGCGGCACGTCGATCACGGTCAGGTTGCGCTGGCCGTCAAAGCCCCGCCCGCCCACCGCGACGACCGTGCGGCCGTCCGGGCTGGCGGAGAGGCCGTGCATCGTGTGCCCCGAATCCAAAGACCACAGTTCCGTCCCGGCGTTCAGATCCCAGCAGCGGATGACGCCGTCGTAGCCGGAGGCGACGGCCCGCCGACTGTCCCCCAGCAGCGCCAGCCCGACGCTGGCGTGCTGGCGTCTGATACGTTCCGGCAGGCTTTTCAGAGGTTCGCCGGACTTGAGATCCCAGAGAACCAACCGGCCGTCGTGATCCGCCGCGACGATGCGTTTGCCGTCGGCCGTGACCTCCACCCGCACCAATTGTTTGTCCTGCTTCAGCGTGTGCAGCAGCTCGCCGCTGGCGGCGTCCCAGACGTACGCCGCCGTCGCGAACGTGCTGCACGCGACGACCTTCGAACCGTCCGGCGAGTAGGTCACGTCCAGCAACCGGTCGTCGGCCTGATACTTGCGAATCTGCTCGCCGGTCTTCAGATCGAACGTGCGGGCGGCGCCGTCAGCGCAGGCGGTCACCAGCGTGGTGTTATCCGGGCTGAAAGCGACCGCGAAGACCGCCGCGGGATGGCGGAAGACGTGACGGGGGGCGCCGGAACTGAGATCCCACACACGGGCGGTTTGATCGCCCACCGGCCACCCGCTGGCGCCGGCGGCGAGCGTCCCGTCCGGCGAGACCGCCACCTCACGCACCTGCCCCGAGTGCCCCGGCAACCGACGGACGAGCGACAGATTCGCCGCCTCGTCGGCAGGAACGCCGCCGTCGTCGGGAACAAACCGCGGACCGGCGGGGCGGCGGAGCCGGGGGTTCGAAACAGGAGCGGGCGACCAGGGGGCGCCCGGTTGGACGTACAAACCGGGCGGATTGAACTGATACAGCGTCGCGTCGCGGACCCAGACGGTCCCGCCGCCGTCGATCACCAGCTTCAACTCCGCTTTGACGGCTTCCTGACCGGGATTGATTTGAAAGGGAACGGTTCTGACGGACTTCCAGTCGCCGTCGCTGGAAACCGCTTCATGGTCCGTTCGCATGATGGAGCGCTGCCCGTCCGCGTAGCGGACCCACATCTCCAAGTAGGCCCGGCGTTTGATGCCCTGCGTCTTCAAATCCGCGGCGTAGACCAGCGAGCGGGCGTCCCGGCCAGCCAGCGGAACGTCCGTCAGTCGGACGGACCGGCCGTTTAGACCGTCGATCTTCCACGCGTTCTCCGCTGCGTCCCAAGTGACGCCGACGGGATTGAGTGGTTTGTCGTCCCATCCGAACTGGGTGAGAATCGTCGGGTTCTGCGGCCGGCGGTTCCCGTCGCCTCCGCGGGCCACGTCGGCCGGGACGCTGCCGGAGGACGGAATCGTCCACAGCCGCAGGGTGTAGTCGCCGGTTCTGGCGATCTTGGAGCCGTCCCAGTAACCGCCGCCGCCGGTCAGCACCTGTCGGCCGTCCGGGGAGACGGCGACCTGGTGTAGGGCCCGGCCGGGGCGTTCGAGCCGGGACAGCTCCCGGCCGGTCTCGAGATCCCAGAGGCACAACAGCCCGCTCACGCCGCCGGTCACGGCCCGGCGACCGTCCGGCAGGAAGACCACGGAACGCACTTCTCCGGGGTGTCCTTCAAGCCGCTGCCGGACCCGGCCGTCGGCCGCGTCGATCAGCACAACGTGCCCGCCGGAATCGCCGACCATCAGGCGGTCGCCCTCGCGGGAGAACGCCAGCGCGGTGATCGCGCGATGGCTGGGGGCGACTTTGGCGAGGAGCTTGCCGTCGGACAGGTTCCACACATGCACCTCCCCGCTCCGCCCGCCGCCGAGCCAACCGACGGCCGCCCGCGTCCCGTCCGGCGAAACGGCGACGGCGGCCGACCCGACCTTCTCCCCGAAGTTCCCGATCCGCTCCGGCGCCGCAACGGTGTAGAGAACCCGCCCCGTCGCGGTGTCCAGGACCGACACGTCGCCTGGCTGACGGGCGGCGACGAGACGCGACCCGTCCGGCGTCAGCGCCAAGGCCGAGATGTGCGTCCGCCCGCCGTCGGGCAGGACGTACTGCCGGACGACCTCGCCGGTCTGGAGATCCACCTTCAGCGCCACGGGCCGATTCGTGACGCTCGCGATCGCGAACCGGCCGTCGGGGGTGAGGTCAAAATCCATCACCCAGCCGCTGAGCGGCGTCGCCCGCAGCAGTTCCCCGGAGGCGACGTCCCAGGTCCGCAAATCGCCGTCCCCGGAGACGGCTTTCCGGCCGCCGTCGTAGAAGGCGATTTTGTTCACCGGAGCGAGGTGCCCCTTGAACTCTTTGAGCAGGTCGAACGACGAGCCGTCGGCCGAGGGGCCGTCGTCCACTGGAACCAAACTCCCCGGCCGCCCGCCCAAGCCTTCCAATCGGGCGTTCCGCAGCCAGACCGTGCCGCCGCCCTCGATGACGAGGTTCAGTTCCGCCCCGATCGCCTCAGCGCCGGGCTTGAGAGGAACCGGGACCCAGACCGTGCGCCAGCCGTCCGTGCCGGAGACGGCGGAGGTTTTGCCGCGGGTGACGAACCGCTGACCGTCGACGGTGGAGATCCACATCTCCAGGTAGGCCTTGCCGGTGACGTCCTCCGCCCGCAAATCGGCCTTGAACGTCACCTGGTCGCGGGCGGGGTTCTTCAGCGACACGTCGTACAGCCGCACGTTGCGGCCGGAGAGGCCGTCGATCCGCCACGCCAGCGAGGCGGCGTCCCGCGTGACCTTGAAGGTGTTCAGCAGTTTTTGGCTCGGGGGGAACTGGTGCGGGAGGGTGACCGTTTGCTTCGTTTCGGCGGCGCCCGCGGCTCGATCGCCCGGTTCCCACTCCACTTTCACCACCTCACGCCCGTTGCGTTCGACGGTGACCAGTTCGGTGAATTCGCGGCCGTCCTTGCTGGCCTTCACCTTATAGACGCCGGGTTTGAGGCGGATCTCGCTGGCGCCGGCGCCGGTGATAACCACGTCTTCGCCCTCGATCGTCACGCCGACGTCGGGATCGCTGACGGAGACCGCCAGCACGCCCTCGCCGCGGACCATCTTCACCACGGTGGGCACGATCTCCGTCACGCCGGTCGCCTCGGCGCCGCCCACGCCGATCAGCACGGCCAGCAGCGCCGCGGCCGTCACCGCCCAGCGGGACGCGGACGAACGACGGGCGGGCCGTTCCGCCGTCTCCGGCCGTTTCATCGGCGAGGGCGCCGGGGAGATCAGCGTGCCGGTGTTCTGCAGCTCCGCGAGCTGTCCGCCCAGCACGGCGGCGACCTCCGCGGCGGTTTGGAAGCGGTCGTCCGGGTTCTTGCTCAGCAGTCGGTCGATCACCGCGACCAGCGGGGCCGGCAGTTCGGGGTTCACCTCGCGGATCGGCCGGGGGGTGTCGTCACAGACCTTGCGCAGCACCGTCACCGGCGAGTCCCCGCGGAACGGCGGACGGCCGGTCGCCATCGCGTACAGCACGCTGCCCAGGCTGAACAGGTCGCTGCGGTAGTCGACCGGCTTCCCCTCGGCCTGTTCGGGGGACATGAACTGCGGGGTGCCGGCGATGTCGCCGGTGCGGGTGATGGCCACGTCGTCCGCCGCCCGGGCGAGGCCGAAGTCCGTCAGTTTGACCCGCTCCACGCCGTTCTCCAGCAGCACGTTGCCGGGCTTCACGTCGCGGTGGATCAATCCCTGCCCGTGGGCCGCGGCGAGGCCGCGGGCGATCTGCGAACCGATCCGCAGCGTCTCCCGGGCGCCCAGGGCGCCCTCGGCGTCCAGCTTCTCCCGCAGCGAGCGGCCGGCGACGTATTCCATCACCAGAAACGGCGTCGACCGATCCGGTTCGACGGCGTGAATCGTGACGACATGCGGATGCGTCACCGCCGCGGCGGCCTTCGCTTCCCGAGCGAACCGGCGCCGGGCGGTCGGATCGGCGGCCAGTTCCGGGGCCAGCGCCTTGATCGCCACGATGCGGTTCAGATGCGGGTCGCGGGCCTTCAGCACCACGCCCATCCCCCCGCGACCGATCGTTTCCTGCACCTCATAATCGCCCAGAGACTCGCCCAGCGTATGCGGCTTCGACGGCGGCGCCTCCCGAGGCGTCACCCCGTGATCGTCGCTGGCGACCGTTCGATCCGCGGGGAGCCGATCCGCAGAGGAGCGATCGTCCGGGAACCGGTCCTCCGCGGGGCGATCGAGGATCCCGTCGCCCGCCGCGTGGGCGGCCAGCAAACCGTTCACCTCGGCCCGCAACGTCGCGTCGCCCTCGCAGCGATCATCCAATAGCGCGGCTCGCTCGGCCGGGTCGTCCAGTTCGACCGCCTGAAGAAACAGCGAATCGGCGTCGGCCCGATCAACGGGGGGACGGTCGGCGTCGGGCCGGTCGGTGGGGGACGGAACGTCAGGCATCGATTCGATTCTCAATGGGGGCGTTCTCCAATGCGACGACCGCGGGCGGGCGTGCTCATGGAAAATCCGCCGAAACGAAAAATCGATCTTCCCGAACGCTTCAAGCGTCCGGGACGATCCCGCCGGTCCGCCCGTCCGGCACGCCCTCGATCGCCCGGTGCAGCCAGGCCCGGCCGAGCGTCCAGTCCCGCACCGCGGTGGCCCGGGAGATCTGGAGCGCGGCGGCGGTCTCCTCGAAGCTCAGCCCGGCGAAGTACCGCAGTTTGACGACCGCCGCGGCCCGCGGGCGCTGTGCTTCGAACCGCTGGAGCGCGGCGTCCAGCGCCAACAGGTCGCCGGCCCCGCCGTCGTCGAGGAACCCGGTCGGCTCGACGGCCAGCGCCTCTCCCGAGGCGTTCTCCTCCAACGACAGCCGCCGACGCCCGCCGCCGTGCTTGAGGCGGGTCTTACGACGGGCGTTTTCGATGAGAATCCGCCGCATCGCCTCGGCCGCCGCGGCGAAGAAGTGGCCGCGCGAATCCCAGCCGCGGTCGCCCTCCTCCGCGTCGCCGCCCGCGCGGGCCAGTCGCAGATACGCTTCGTGCACCAGCCCGGTCGCCTGCAAGGTGTGGCCGGCGGCCTCCTGAGCCATCCGCTGCCGGGCCAGCTTGCGGAGTTCCTCATACACCAACGGCAACAGCTCGTCCGCGGCGGCGGCGTCGCCGGCCTCGAAGCGATCCAGCAGTCGCGTCACGTCGTTCATCAACCCGTCGTTCATCAACCCGACAGCGTGTCGCAAGCCTCCGAGGCGAGCCGTTTCACGCTACGGCCCCGCCGCCCCGCACGCCAGCGGGCGGTGCTCGTGTCGCTCCCCTCGACCCCCTGCCACGTCCTTCAGGCTGCAAGGAGAAGGCGAACCGACGCTTCCGATCGCGGCGACCTGACCGCCGGGGGCGGGCGAGGGGGGATCGCCCGGTGGTGCGCGGGTCGGTCGCGGGGGACACTGCCATATGCGGAGCGCTCGCCCGCGCCTCAGTCGCCCGTGCCTCAGTCGCTCGCAGACTAGTCGCCCCGCCGTTCTCACCCTGTTCCCCGGAGTCCGCCGTGCGGCGTGTTCTGTCCGTCGCCGTGTTGCTGACGCTGATCGCGGCGCCCGCCCCGGCCGCGGCCCAGTTGACCGAACTGTTTGCCCGCGGGGCGGACGCCGTGCGGCGTCAGGCGACTCGGGCCGGCGCCGCGGGCGCCGACTTCGCCACCGTCGACCGCACGGTCACCGTGCGGGACGTGGATCTCGCCACCTTCAAACAGCGGCTCGAACGATTCGGGATCGAGATCCCGGTCGAAGCCGACGGGAAGGTGAACGCGACGCTGACCATCACCGCACGGTTGGCGCAGCTCACCCAGTCCGGGGCGATCACCGCGACCGGCCGGCTGACCTCCCCCCGGCTGACGCTCGCCCCGGCGCC
>NZ_WTPX01000127.1 GCF_013036045.1 Alienimonas chondri | reverse complement strand
CCCCAGCCCCTCTCCCCCCGGTATTCCCTGGCCGGGGGGGCGAGGGGAGACAGATATTTCTCATCCCCCGATCCGCCGCACCTCGGTCGTCGCGGTCTGCGGGGTGAACTCCATCCAGTCGTCCAGCGCCGCCTCGAAGGCGATGCAGGTGGCGGGGGGGCAGCGGGTCGGGCCGCTCAGTTCCGCCACATGATCGGCGATGCCCGGGTTATGGGCGATCAGCAGCACGCGGCCGGCGTCGCCGCAGGTCCGCAACGCCTCCCGCTGCTCCTCGGCGGTCGCGCCGTAGAGTTCCTGCAACGTCTGCACCGCCGGGGCGTCCGGCAGACGGGCGGCGACCCGCTCCGCGGTCGTCTTGGTCCGCAGCGCCGCGGAGGCGAGGATCACGTCCGGCACGAGGTTCGCCGCGGCCAACGCGTCGCCGACGGCGTCCGCTTCCAGTAGACCGCGGGGGGAGAGCGGGCGATCAAAGTCGGTCGCGGCCCGGCCCTCGGCGTGGGCGTGCCGCATCAACAGGAGCAGTTTCACGGGACGGCCGGCTTCACGAACGAACGGACGGGGGCGACTTCACGGGGGCGACTCGGCGGGCCGCGCGCTGGGGAATCCACAGGGGGAGCGCACGACCGACGGCGAGTATGATCGCCCCCGCCCCGCGTTCCCAACCCTTCTCGTTCCCAGCGCCTCCCCATGAACGCTCTCACCTGCCTGCTGCTCGCCTGCGCCCCCGCCGGCCCGCTCCAGGACGCCGCCGCCGAGGACGCCATGTCGGCGCAGCGGGCCGCGTTTGAAGCGACGATGAAAAACGCCGTGCTGACAGGCCGGTTCACCGTCGACGGCGCCGCGGACAAGATGCCGGAGGAGCGTTACGAGATCGGCCAGGTCAGCTATGTGAAGGAGGATTTATGGACGATCGCCGCCCGCATTCAATACGGCAAGAACGACGTGACGGTTCCGGTCCCGGTGAAGGTCTTCTGGGCCGGCGACACCCCGGTGATCACGCTGGAAGAAACGACCCTCCCCGGCATGGGCACCTTCAGCGCCCGCGTGCTGGTGCATAAAACGGGTTCCGGCCAAACCCGCTACGCCGGCACCTGGCAACACGATGATAAAGGCGGGTGTATGTTCGGTATCGTGACGCCGCGGGGCGAGAAGGAATGAGTCGCCCGCTCACTGCGATACACGCCCTCTCTTGGCTATGCGAGTTCCTCCTGCCGCCGGCCGTAATTACTGTCGGCCTTTGCCTCGGGTTAGCGTTGGAGGGAAACGAGAATTCGTTCAGCACCGACCGAATCAGCTTCTGCCTGATCGTGGCGGCACTGCCGCTGGCCACGGTCGCCTGTCTGCATTTCTTGGCGATCGCCCTGTGTGTGAATCCGTCCTTCCGACAAGGCGTTCGTACCGCGGCCTATCTGGTCGATTTCTCGATCGCGTTCGTCGTGGTTAACACGACGAACTTCTGAGCGAAGGCCGCTGTGCCCCAACCACTCAGCAGGAAGTTGATCAATGTCTCCCCGCGAGTTGATAAGCCGCCTGATCGGATCCTCGCTCGAATTGCAGGATGACGAAATTCTTGAGCAGTTGTATTTCGGCCAAGACAATCATCTCTCCGCTTCCCTTGGCATGAAAGGGGGGTGGGTCTGCGGGCCGATCCTCCGCTATGAACTATGCGAGGACGGGCGGGTAAAGATCGGCGACGACGACGAATGGTTAT
This sequence comes from Alienimonas chondri, assembly GCF_013036045.1. GTDB lineage: Bacteria > Planctomycetota > Planctomycetia > Planctomycetales > Planctomycetaceae > Alienimonas > Alienimonas chondri. Next base: position 12,045 of record NZ_WTPX01000127.1, on the reverse strand, counting down.
GGGTCTGGGATTCGATGGAACTATCGAACGATCGCCTCACGGTGCAATGCGGCGGGCAAGCGAAGACGTATGTCATGACGCCGCTCGCTCGTAGATAGCAACTGAGATTTCGACGGCCCGTCGATTCCTGAATTCCCTCCTCTCCACGCCACCCCTGTCCTGATACGATGGACGACGAATCGCATCGAGGCTAAGGGCATTGGCAGCCCGAGGCGCAAGCCGAGGCGGTTCGACATGCGCCGCACCACCCGGCCTCGGCTCGCGCCTCGGGCTGTCATGGTTCGCGAATGCCATAGGACCCATCGGCGCCGCTACACTCGTCGTCGCTCGCCCCCTGAATCCGAGGACTTCCCGTGCCGATGCAACGCCGTTCCTTTCTCGCCGCGTCCGCCGGCGCCGCTGCGGTCGGGGCGTTCGCCCGGCCTTCGACGCTGTTCGCGGACGAACCGGCGCCCGCGGAGTCCGGCATGAAGCTGGGGTTGGTGACGTATAATTGGGGGAAAGATTGGGGTCTGCCGACCGTCATTCGCAACTGCGAAGCGACCGGGTTTAGCGGCGTGGAACTCCGCAGCACGCACAAGCACGGCGTGGAAATCACCCTCGATCCGGCCCAGCGCCGGCAGGTCGCGGCGCTGTTCGCGAACTCGCCCGTCGAACTCGCCGGGCTGGGCAGCGCCTGCGAATATCACTCCCCCGATCCCGCCGTTCTCAAGAAGAATATCGAGGAAACCAAGGCCTTCCTCCGCCTCTGCCACGACGTCGGCGGCGGCGGAGTGAAGGTCCGCCCCAACGGCATCCCCAAGGAGGTGCCCATTGAAAAGACGTTGGAGCAGATCGGCCTCGCCCTGCGGGACGTGGCCCAATACGGGGCGGACCTCGGCGTGGAGGTGCGATTAGAAGTGCACGGCCGCGACGGCTCCGCGGACCTGCCGAATATCAAAACCATGATGGACGTCGCCGATCATCCCAACGCCGTCGTCTGCTGGAACTGCAACCCGGGCGAATTAAAAGGCGAGGGCCTGAAGCACAACTTCGACCTCGTCAAAGACAAAATCGGCACGGTTCATATTCACGATCTGCGCACCGAGGACGCCTATCCCTGGGAGCAGTTCTTCGGCCTGCTCAAAGAGAGCGACTTCACCGGCTGGACGCTGCTGGAAGACGGCAAGGTCCCCAAAGACATCGTCGCCGCGATGCACGAAAACCGCCCGATTTGGGAACGGCTTGTCGCGAGTTAAAGAGTCTCTTAATCACACCGGCAGCCCGAGGCGCAAGCCGAGGCCGAGTGACGTGGACCACGCAACACGGCCTCGGCTTGCGCCTCGGGCTGCCGTCTCGTGACGACCTGCGGCCGGAGCTTGCGTTCCGGTCTCACCGGGCGCGCGACGCTCCAACGAAGAGCCTCACGCGGCTCGCCGGCGTGCGCGTCTGGCGTCCGGCGCTCGCACGGATACGCTGGGCGGCATGAATCCGAACGCGGGCCTTGCCCCGGGCGTTCGCCCGGACGACCGGATCGTGCTGTTCGACGGCGTGTGCAAACTCTGCGCGGTCTGGTCGCGGTTCCTCATTCGCCACGATACGCAGCGCCGCTTTCGACTCGCCACGGTGCAGTCGCCGGAGGGGGAGGCGATCTTGAAGCACTACGGCCTGCCGACCGATCATTACGACACGATGGCGGTGATCGAGGGGCCGCGGATCTTTATAAAATCCACCGCGTTCCTCCGCATTATGCGGCGCCTGCCCTTTCCGTGGCCGGCGGCGGGCGTCGGCTGGCTGCTGCCGCGGCCGGTGCGGGACTGGTTGTACGATCGCCTCGCGAAGAATCGTTATCACCTGTTCGGGCGGCATGACGTCTGTTTGATGCCGAACGCGGAGGACGAGGCCCGGTTCTTCGTGGCCGAAGACGCGACGAACCCGACGACGGCGCCCCGCAGTTCGTACGCCGAACCTCTTGTCCGATCAGAAGTTCGGACAAAATAGGTCCCGGTCCCGCTATAGGTGAGGGACCGACGTTCCCCGCCCGCACCCGGATGCAGGCGGCCGTCGGCTTTCTCGCGGGACGAGCGACGCGGCCGACGTGGGTGACGGACGCCGCGGACCTCGCCCCCGCGTCGGATCGCCTGCGCAGCGATCCGACGCGATCCGCCCCCCGCCCGTCGGCACGGACGCCGACCCCGTCGCGCGGTGGTCCGGGAGAGCCAGCGAACCGGTTCCGATCAGGGACCGGCTCGCCCGGCCCCGGGCGCCGCGGGCGGCTCGACCCCGCGGCCCGGCCCGGTTCTCGAAACGACCGGCCCGGCGCCCGTACTCCACCTTCTCCACTCCCTACCTCGGCAAACACCAGCCGGGTCCCGGCCCCTTTCGAGGGAACAAGGCCGGGCGGGGCGGCGAACGACATGCGTGATGCAGAACCTGAGTCGACAACCTGACCCGGCGACCCGACCGGGGAGCGCTCCTTTTCAGGACGGCTCTCCGGCCGGGCGCCTCGCTGCGCGAGCGGGACGGCGCGAACGCGCGTCGCCCCCGTAATCGGTACGACCGCGCCGCGGCTCATCCTCGGGCCGACGAACGGGCGAAGTTCACCGACGGACCCCGATCCACAGCGCCGCACAGTCGCGACGCGTCTTGTTCCGATCGCTTCGCCGCCTCCCTTCGTCCCCGCCCGCAACACCCCCCATGTCGGTCGTCACCTCCTCCGTCGGCCTCGCCACCGGGATCGACACCGGGGCGATCATCGATGCGCTGATCGGCGCGCAACGGGGCACGATCTCCAAGCTGTCGAATCGCGCCGCGGGGTTCAAAGCGGAAGCCGGCGGGCTGGACGCGCTTTCCGCGTTCACGCTGTCCATCGGCACCGCCGCGGAGCGATTGGGGAACGCGAAGACCTTCGAGGCGTTCACCGTCAAAGCGTCTGATCCGAACGCGATCGCCGTCAGCGCCGACGCGGATTCGCCGGTCGGGACCACCGTCTTCACCCCGCTGCGGACGGCGAGCGCCCACTCGACCGTGACCCGCGGGTTCGCCTCGCCGGACGCCGCGGTCGGCATCGGGGAGTTGGTCTTCAGCAAACACCAGGGAGCGCGGGGCGAAACGTCGCTGGACCTGCTCAACGGGGGCGAGGGCGTGCGGCGGGGCGAGGTGCGGGTGACGGACGCCAGCGGCAACGTCGCCACCGTCGACCTCACCGCCGCCCGCACCACCGCGGACGTGTTGAACGCCTTCAATAACGCGGAGGGCGTCGCCCTGAGCGCCCGCGTCGAGGGCGGCGGGTTCGTGCTGGAAGATCTCTCGAACCCGGACGGCTCCGCCGGCGCGCTGACGGTCGCGGACATCGGCGGCGGTCGCACCGCCCGTGATCTGGGCCTCGCCGGCAGCGGCGCTGGCGTGATCGACGGCGAAGAGGTCTACGCCGTCTCCGGCGAGTTCACCTTCGACCTGCTGGACGACGGCATCGGTCTCAAAACCGTCGGCGTCCCCGCGGACTCGGAGGGCGAGGGGCCGCTGACCGATCTGGGCCTCGAACTGGCCGACGGGACGACGTTTGAAATCGACCTCGACGCCGCCCCGACGCTCGCCGGGCTCGTCGCCGCGATCAACGACCACGAGGACAACGCCGGCAAATTGACCGCCTCGCTGACCGACGGGCGGCTCGTGCTGACGGACCTCACCGACCCCCCGCAGGTGCCCGATCCTGACGACCCGGTGTTCGGCGGAACGATCGAAGCCGACACGGAATTAACGCTGACGAACCTCAACGGTGCCGACGTGCTCCGCGGCCTCGGTCTGACGACGGCGGTCGAACGCGATATCAACGGCGCCGGCGGCGACGACCAATTAACGGGCGCCAAGCTGCTTGCCGGGCTGGACTCCGTGTTGTTGCGGAACGTCGGCGGGCCGGACGGCGTCGTCGGCGGGGAGATTCGCCTCACCAACCGCGACGGCGCCAGCGCCGTGCTGGATCTCTCCTCCGCGGAGAGCCTTGACGAGGTCGTCGCCGCCATTAATAACAGCGGCCTCGATCTGCGGGCGGAGGTCGGCGAGAAAGGTTTGACCCTCACCGATTCCAGCGGCGGGGCGGGGTCTCTTCTGATCGAAGACGTGACCGGCACGCTCGCGACGGACCTGGGCATCGAGGGCTCGTTCGCCGACGACGAAGCGACCGGCGGCGCCATCGCCCGGCGCTCGATCGGTCGCGCGACGGCGTTGGCGGACTTCACCGACGGCAACGCGGTGGGCAACCTGACCGTCACGGACAGCGCCGGGGCGCAGGTGACGCTCAGCTCGGTCGATCTCGCCGACGACGCGACGCTGGGCGATTTTATCGACGCGTTCAACGCCGCCGCGGAAGCAGCGAACGAGGGGGCGGGCGCCGGCGTGCGGGCCGAATTGAACGACACCGGCGACGGTTTTCGCCTCGTCGACACCGCCGGCGGGGCGGGGGAACTGACGGTGACGGACAACGTCGCCGCCGAACGCCTGCGGCTGACCGGCACGGTGAAGGACGGCGTCATCAGCGCCCGCGACGCGACCGTCCTCACGCTGGAGGCAGGCGACACGCTGCAGGACCTCGCCGATCGCCTCAACGCCGGCGACTTCGGCGTGAGCGCCCAGATCGCCGACGACGGCACCACGCTGGCTCCGTCGCGGCTGTTATTAAACGCGACGGAGACCGGCGAAGCGGGGCGGTTCCGCATCGACGATTCCGGCCTCGCCGCCGCCTTCAACGGCGGGCGGGCCGGGTTGGGGTCGGAGGTCTCCGTGCAGGGGGAAGACGCGTTGATCGCGGTCGGCGCCAACGCCGGCGGCGGGTTTCTGCGGGCCGATTCGGACGGCTCTTTTGAAGACCTCCCGGGCGGCGTCGGCGTCACGATTAAGCAGGCGACCGGCGAACCGGTGACCGTCACCGTCGGCCGCGATACTTCCGGCGTCGGCTCCGCGCTGAATAGTTTCGTCAGCGCTTATAACGGGCTGATCGACACCGCCAATCAGCTCACGAAGGTCGATCAGGGGACCCAGGAACGCGGCGTGTTGCAGGGCAACGCGACCGTCGGTCGGGTGCTCCGGCGGGTCGAAAGCCTGCTGACTAAACGATTCGGCCCGCAGGTCCCCGAGGACGGCGCCCCGCGGACGCTGTTCGACGTCGGCATTCGGCTGGAAAAGGACGGCAAGATTAGTTTGAACCGGGATCGACTCGACACCGCTCTCGAAGAAAACCCCGAAGCGGTCAAGGCGTTCTTTCAGGAGTCCGAAACCGGGTTCGCCGAAGCCGCCGACGCGGTGATCGACGGCCTCACCGACCCCTTCGACGGGTTATTGGAACTGGAAAGCAACAACCTCGACCGCCGGCAAGCGGAGATCGCCGACCGCATCGGCGATCTGGAGGAGCAATTGCTGCTGAAGCGGGATCGCCTGGTCCGCCAATTCGCCGCGATGGAAGAAACGGTGTCGCGGATCAATTCGTTCCAGTCGGCGCTGTCCAACATCAGCCTGCTGGAACTGCCTGACAACAACTGATCGGCCGCGGCCGTCCGGCCGATGGGGGAACTGTTCCGCTCGCTCCCCCGTTCGCTACGCCCCGCCCGTGACCGACTCCGCCGCTCCGTCCGTTCCTGCCGCGAACGTCAACGAATACCTGCGGGCGGCGGTGCAGACGGCTTCCCCGGCGGCGCTGCACGGGATGATCGTGGACGCCGCCGTGCGGTTCAGCAACACCGCCGCCGAGCTGTTGGCCGACGGGCCGGACCGCGACGAAAAGGGCGGCTACGACGCGCTCGATCGGGCGATGGGCTGCGTGACGGAGCTGATCTCCGGGGTGAATCCCAAGGCGGCGGGGTTCCACGGCGAGGACGGCGAGGCGGGCCGCGCGATCGCCGAGGGGGTGGCGGCCCGATTCGCCTTCAGCCTGGAACGTCTGGCCGAAGCGGGTCGCACGAACGCCGCCGCCCCGGCCCGGGAAGCCGCCCGCGTGCTGGCCGCGCACGCGGAGACGTGGCGGGAGCTGCTCGGCGGCACGACGGCGGAGGGCGCCTCCGCGGAGGACTGGTCGGCGAACAACGAGCCGATCGCGTTCACCCCCGCAGCCGCCCCCGTCGCGGCGCCGGCGGAGTCCCGGTCTTGGGCGGCTTGAGTCGGCGGCCTGAGTCGGCGGCCTGAGCAGTCAGTCAGGGAAGGCGGCCGCCCGTCGAGGTTCTCCGGGCGGCCGAGTGGAGCGGAGGGCGGACGCGACGCGTAAGCGGGCGATGCCCGCGGAGGGGGATGGCGAGGACCGGCGAGACGCTCTGGGCGTAAAGGGCCGCCGGCGCTAGAAACTTGCGGGGCGAACCCCGCGGAACCCTTGCAGTCGGCGCAATCGGTTGTGGTCGATGCGAATCAGGCGGGGGACGCATGCTCGCACGTTGATCGGTGCGAGACCGTCGTTGTGAAAAGGGACGGATGAGGCCTGGGATACGGGTCGTTGGGGTCAGTTCGCGGGGTAGCTCCGAGGTCGCCGTGGGGGGATCTCCGTAACCTGCGAAGTTTGCCTCGCTCTCCTGCTTCACGCGGACTGGGGGATTTGCGTTCCCTCTGCGGCGGCGGCAAGATGGGGGTGTCGCAGCTACTAGGGGGCTTTTGCGTTTTCTCTGCCGGTCGCTTTTGAGCGTCGGGGGAGAGCGCAGGAATCGTCTAAGGATGCGGCGGGGTTGGTCGCCCCTTCATGGTCCATCCTCTGTTTCGCCGGACGTTCGACCGAGGCCGGCGGAAGAGGGAGGACGTCATATGGAAGCCAGACATCTCGAAGTTCGTCTGCGGTTTCGCATCGTCCCGCTTGCGGGGAGATCCGGGCCGGCGAACCGCGAGCGGAGCCCGGACGGACCCGGAATCAGACTCCTTACGACCTCGTGCGGGGCTCCTGTCGCCCCCGGGCGAAGTCGCGTTCCCGGCGTTCGGTCTTCACCTGTTTCTTAAAACTTTGAGGAGTTCCCTCCCAATGCGACGTTCGACGTCCCTTTCCCTGGCCGCATGCGTGGGCGCCGCCCTCGCCGCCGCCCCGGCCACCATGGCCGGCTCGCAGGCTGGCTGCGGTTGCAGCGCCGCCCCGGCGGTCGCGAATTACGGCGCCCCGGTGGCGAATTACGGCTACGGCGCCCCGGCCTACGCGGCTCCGGTCGCCGGCGGCCCGGTCTCCGCCATGGGCGGTTGCGCCCCGGCGGTTCCGCAGACCCAGACGGTCTACCGCCGTCAGATGGTCACGGAGACCCGCCAGGTCACCGAGACTGTTTATAACCAGGAAACCCGCACCCGCACGGTCCCCGTGACCCGCCAGGTGCCGGTCACCGAGACCAAGGTTCGCACCTACACGGTGCAGGTTCCGCAGACCCAGACCCGCACGGTCGAGTACCAGGTGACGGTTCCCGTCACCGAGCAGGTCGAAGAAACCTACACGGTTCAGGTGCCCCGCACCGAAACCAAGCAGGGCAATCGTCAGGTCAGCCGTCAGGTGCCCCGCGAGGAAACCTTCGAGTACACCGTTCAGGTGCCCTCCACGGAGACCCGTGAAGGCGTGCGGACCGTGACGAACTACGTCACGGAGCAGGTTCCGTACACCTATCAGGTGTGCGTGCCGACCACCGAGACCCGCACCGCCACCCGCACCGTCCGTCGGGCCGTGCAGAGCGAAGTGCCCTACACCTACACGGTTCAGGTGCCCCGCACCGAGACCAAGCAGGCGACCCGCACCGTCACCAGCTACGTCAACGAAGAAGTGCCGTACACCTATCAGGTGTGCGTGCCGAGCACCGAGACCCGCACCGCCACCCGCGCCGTGCAGCGTGCCGTGCAGACCGAAGTGCCCTACACGTACACCGTGTGCGTGCCCGAGACCGTTCAGCAGACCGGCTACCGCACCGTGCGGCGCTGCGTTCCGCAGACGACCTACACCAGCGTTTGCCGCGACATGGGCGGCTACCAGGACGTCGCCGTCGGCGGCGCGGCCTACGGCGCCGGCGCCGACTGCGGTTGCGCCCCGGCCGCTCCGGCTTGCGGCGGCTGCGACACCGGTTGCGGCGGCTGCGGCTACGGCAGCAGCTACGGCGCCCACGGCGGCTACGGCGCGGCCTACGGCGGCTACGGCGCCGGCTGCGGTCCCACGACCCAGCGCGTCTACGTGCCGAACTACGTCACCGAGCAGGTCCCGGTGACGACCTACACCTACGTCGATGAGCAGGTTCCGTACACCTACAACACGACCGTGAACCGCACGGAGACCCGTCAGGCCACCCGCACCGAGACGAGCTACGTCACGGAGCAGGTGCCCTACGAGTACCAGGTGACCGTCAACAACTACGAGACCCGCGAAGCCACCCGCACCGTGTGCCGGCCCGTGACCGAAGAGGTGCCCTATACCTACGAAGTCACCGTGTACGACACCGAGACCAAGGAAGGGTCCCGCACCGTCACGAACTACGTCGACGAAGAAGTCCCCTACGAGTACCAGGTGACCGTCAACAACTACGAGACCCGTGAAGCGACTCGCCCCGTCTGCCGCGCCGTGACCGAAGAGGTGCCCTACACCTACGAAGTCACCGTCTGCAACACCGAGACCCGCCAGGGCACCCGGACCGTTTACGACACCGTCGTCGAAGACGTCGCCTACGACTATCAGGTCACGGTGATGGACACGGTCGAGAAGACCCGGACCAGGAACGTCACCTCTTACACCACCGAGACCCGGACCCGCGAAGAATCCTTCACGGTCTGCGTCCCGGAAGAGCGGACCCAGGAGTACCAGGTGACCAGCTACAACACCGTCACCGAAGAGCGTGAAGAGACCTACACCGTCTGCGTCCCGACGCAGGTGACCCGCGAAGTGCAGGTTCAGGTCTGCCAGATCGTTCCCGAGACGGTCGTCTGCGAAACCGGTGCCGCCTACGGCGCCCCGGCTGCCGGCGCTGCCTACGGCAACGCTGGCTACGGCGCCCCGGCCGATTGCGGCTGCGACGCCGGCGACGCCGGCGCCGCCTACGGCGCCCCGGTCGGCGCCTGCGGCTGTGCCGTTCCGGCCTGTGCCGCTCCGGCCCCGGTCTGCTGCGAGCAGAAGAGCCACTGCTTCCTCGACCCGTTCGGCCTGTTCAACTGATCCTCGGGTCTCCGAAGATGAGTCGTTCCCAAACGAGTTGAGCTGAGGCGTGTTTGAGGAGGGGTCGACCCGCTGTGGGTCGATTCCGAACGCCAACCGGGCGACGCCGCCGTGGCGTCGCCTGCCCAGCGACGGGAGAGCCCCCCGGCCCATGCGGCCGGGGGGCTTTTCCTATTGATAGACCAAATAATTCACGGCCGCAGCGTCCCGGTCCCCCGAAGGGGCCGGGACGCCAGTGAGGGAAGTGAGTGAGACCGGAGCTTGTGCTCCGATCCCGCTCAACGCCGCTGCGGCGCCTCGATCGACGCGGCGTCAGGCCTTTGGCCCGGCCGGCTCCGCGCACAGCCAGTCCAGCACGAACGTTCGATAGGCCTCCCGAATCGTCGGGAACCGGGTGACGTTCGGGATGTGGTTCGTCTCCAGCAGATGCGGCGTTCCGTCGGGCGAGAGAATATAATCGTTCGCCAACACGGTCAGTCCGAAACCGGCCCCGACGCGGCGCACGTCCGCCTCCAACCGCGGGTCGACCGGCATGAACTCCGCCGCGGCGTGATGCACGGACTTTAACCAGTCGTCGCCGGCCAGCCGGATCTGCCAGACGCGCTCGCCTAACTGCAAGACGCGAACCGCCTCGCCGTTGAGGAACGGCTCGATAACGCAGTTCTCCGTCGGCGTATAGATTGCGTCGAAGCGGACCTTATTCTCTCCGCAATGCCAGTTCCCCCACTTGGCGACGGCCGGCTCGCCGGCGGGAACGGCGACGCCCGCGGAGGCGAACCCGCGGGCCGGGGCGCCGAAGGCGGTATATCGCAGCGCCCGCGCCAGGCAGGGCAATTTCAAACGGCAATCCATCATCGCGGCGGCGTTCGGTAGGCACGGACCGCCCCACAGAGCCAAGCCGGCGAGCGTGTCGTGGTCGTCTTCGAAGATGCCGTGATACACGACTTTCTCTACCGGCAGCAGTCGCGCCCCGGAGGTCGATTCGACGAATAACTCTCCCCCGCGAACGAGGATCCGCGGCAGCGTCGGATGACACACGACCGGCCCGGGACGGCGGGATTTTAAGTCGGCTGTGAGGAGGTCGGTCTCGGGAGGGTCGAGGCCGATCAATAGAACGACGGGCGCCATCGATGCAGCGGGGAACGGGGAACGGGATCTCGGTCCGACGGACAACCCCGGCTCGCCGCGCGTTCGCTTTAGAAGCTGTTTTAATAATAACCCGAAGCGTCAGCGAGGGCAGCGGGCGTCGGCCGTGCGGATTCCCTCGCTGACGCTTCGGGTTGGGTTTCTGCCTGGTTCTGAAACTGCCTTCTATTGAAAACCATTGGAAACTCGTTCGCCGCGCATAAAGAAACCGCCCGGCCGGTCCGCCGGCTCCTTCCGTCAGACGGGCTGACGCAGGAACCGGGCGGAGCGGCCGGGCGGTCGGGGGAGCGGTCGGCGGACCCGGTCCGGGCCGCCGCGGAACGCTGCTTGAATTCACGTCTGTTCAACGGACGTCGACACGCCTGTCGCTCGCGTCGGCGTCGGCCGTTCATGGCGAATGGGCGAACGCCCCGCCGCGGCCTGTTACACCGGCCGGCCGTCCCCCCGCAGACCGATCGGACCGCCCAGACAAGGGCGACCGAGGGCGGCACACGGGGCGGACGTCGGAGTCCTCCCCCCGCGAAGCGTCGTTCAGACGCCCCGGGGGGAAGGCCGGCGCCCGGGCCGGATCACCAGGTCAGCTGCGTGCCGAGGGAGACCGCCGTGGCGGTCTGGCGATCCGCGAGGAACACGTCGGTGTTCCCGTACAGGCTCAGCCCGCAGCAGTGGGCGAAGGTGAGCCCGCCGCCGATGACCGCGGCGTCGCTGACGCCTTCCAGCCCGGCCACCACGAAGGGGCAGTCGTGCGAATCGTTCATGCGAACGATATAGCTGCTGGGGTCGTACTCCTCGTGGGCCCAGTAGGCCCGGAACTCCGGCAGGACGCGGAAGGTGCAGTCGCAGTTCCGCAGGCGACGGAACGCCCGGACGCCGACGCGGGTCCGCAGGAAGTCGTCTTCCGTTTCGGACACGGTCAGGTTCGAGCCGAACTCGTCGCCTTTGTTGGCGAATTTATGCGCCTTGTTGAAGCCGGTGGTCTCGTCGTAGTAATCGTTGAAGCGGTCCTTCTGGAACTTGCCGGACTCGTGGAAGGCGCCCCGCACGACGCGGGTGTATTGCAGGCTGGCGAAGGGCTGGATGAAGTGCGAGCAGCTGCAGCCGATCGCCTTCGTATAGCCCAGTTCCCCGAACACGCTGGCGGTGTTGCCGTTGAAATTCGCCGAGGCCGGCCGCTGAACGAAGTCTTTAAAGTCGACGTTCCGGTTGACGTCGTACTCGTCGAGGCCGGCGGTGGCGGCTCCGATGAAGTAGAAGTTCCCGCACAGCTTCCGGAAGTAGGCGCCGAACTGGAAGGTGTCGACGTCGTAGCTGCCGAGGTCGTATTGATCGACGTCGACGCTGTTATTGGCGAAGCCGACGAACCCGCCGACCAGCAGCGTGGGGTCGATCTGACGGGTCAGACCGAAGTTCACGCCGCCGATGTCGTAGTCGAGCCCGGCGAGGTTGCCCCTGCCGTCCAGGTCGCCGCCGACGTAGTAGCCGGTGACCCACCCGCCCAGCACGCCGCCGACCGGGGCCGCCGCGGGGGCCAGACCGATCGGGGGACCGACGATCCCGCCGCCGGCGAACCCGCCGACCGGCGGGCCGACCAGCGGCACGATCGCGCCGTTGCCCGGTCCGTACGCCGGGCCGCCGTACACAGAGCCGCCGTAAGCCGGACCGGCGAACTCGCCGCCGTACCCGGGGCCGCCGCCGTACATGGGGCCGTTCATCCCCGGGCCGATCAGCCCGGGGCCGCCCGGGCCGCCGTACGAGGGGCCGGGGCCGTTGGGGCCGGCGTACAT
>NZ_WTPX01000126.1 GCF_013036045.1 Alienimonas chondri | reverse complement strand
CCCTCACCCCCAGCCCCTCTCCCCCAAAAAAGGGGGCGAGGGGAGCCTCGCTATTCGCTTTCAACTCCGTACCGCGACCGGGTCGCCCTTCACCGGCTTGTACAGCGTCCGCACCGGATGAAAGCCGACGTCGCGGTAAAGGGTGAGGGCGGGGGCGTTGTCCGCGGTGACTTCGAGGTACACCCGGTGATACCCGCGAGCCGCGAAGCCGTGCAGCGCCCGCACGATCAGCGCGCGGCCGAGACCAAAGCCCCGGCACTCCGGGACGACGCCGACGTTCTGAATGGCGCCGATCCCCCGCGCCCCGCCGATGCCCTGCACCGTCCCCACCGCCGTCCCCCCGGCCGGCTCGCCGAACGGGTCGCTGCGGCGAACGGCCAGCCAGGTGGCCTCCGGCAGAAACAGCGGTTGGCGAGCGATATCCGCCATCAACGCCCGACACCCCCGCGCCGTGGCAAGCGCCGGAAACAGCAGACTGTCCGGCTCATCCGCGAAGGCATCCCGCTTCGCCGCGGCATGCTCGTCGATCAGATCGTCCCGCCACGGCACGAGCCGGAACTCCCCCGGCGTCGCCGGCGCCGGCAGACGATTGAGCATCGCTTCCATACGAACCCGGCGGACGAACTGCATCGGTCGACTCCGGGGGCAAACGGGACATCGACAGTCTACCCGCGCCGCCGACCGTGCGGTCGATGCGCCGAAAAATCGACCGCTGCGGAACGAAATCCGCGAACCTCGCCGGTCCGACCCGTTTCCCTTCTCAGGACGGGGCGGTATCATCTCGCCCCGGTCGAACCGGGTTCCCGCTGGGAATCCATTCGACGCAACCCGGCGGAGTAGCTCAGGGGTTAGAGCGGCGGATTCATAAGCCGTAGGTCGTGGGTTCGATTCCCACCTCCGCTATTCGATCGTCAGCCCGGCTCGCGTGTGGCGAGGGGCTTTGGCTGGGACCGGCGGTGTTGGGAGGCTGCGGAGTTGTAGTGAACAGACGTCGATTCCGTCAAGGGCGATTCGGCGGGATGCGGGGAATCTTCGCCCGCTGCGCCGAGCAGCTTGCCGAACGGACCGAAACGCCCGCCGTGCAGCAGGGTGAGGTACGCGGGCACCAGCACGGGACGAATCAGGAAGGTGTCCAGCAGCACGCCGCCCGCCAAGGCGACGCCGAGCTGCACCATGCCGGCGAGTTCTCCGAAGGCCATCGAGCCGAACGTTCCCGCCATGATCAGCCCGCAGCCGCTGATGATCGCCCCGGTGCGGGCCAGCGCCGTGCGGACGCCGCGGACCGCCGCCTGCGATTCGCTCACACCGGGTCCGCGGGCGGCGGCGCGTTCCTCGTCCACCCGGGTGACGAGATAGATGTTGTAGTCCTCCCCCACCGCCACCAGGATCGTGAAGACCAGCGTGGGCACCTTCCAATCCAACCCCGGGAAGCCGCCGGGCGTGTCGGACAGCCACGCCAGCAGTTGGAACAGGACGATCACCCCGCCCAGCGTGGTGAGGTAACCCAGCGCCACCGTCGCGATGAGATACGCCGACAGCGCCAAGCGCCTCAGCAGCAGCACGAGCACCACGTACACGCCGATCAGCACCAGGACGTTGATCCGCGTCTGATCGCGGCCGGTCACGGCGGCGAGGTCCGACAGGCTCGCGGTCGCCCCGAGCACGGCGACCTCCGCTCCCTCCAGATCGGCGGGCAGTTCGTCGCGGACGGCGGCCCGCAACGCCCGCAGGCGGTCGATCGAACCGCGGGTGAAGGGGTCTTCCTGAAAGACGATATCGAACCGCACCGTACGGCCGGCGGCCTCGCCGGAGCCGGCGATGTAATACTCCCGCACGCCGACCGCAGCGGCGGCGCGGCGGGCGATCGCGGCGAGCGGCCCGCCCTCGCGATTCGTGGTCAATAAGGGGGCGTCCTCGGCGGCCCCCAGCGGAGCGGAGAGGCTCCGCACCGCGGCCAGCCCGAGTTCCTCACGTCGCTCCCACAGCCGTTCCGTCAGCGTTTGCACCAACTGGCGCCCGTCGCCGGCGCGATCGCGGAAGTCCAGCGTCGCCCCGTCCCCGCGGAGCGGAGCCGTCAGCAGAACGGTCGCGGGGCCGGTCTCGCCGGAGGGGAAGTGATCGCGGACGGCTTCGACGCCACGCACGCCGGGGGCGTCTTCGGGAAGTTCGCTCAGCAGTCCGTAAGTGAGTCGGTCCTGCCCGAACGCCCCGACGATCGCCAGCGGGACCATCACGGCCAGCGCCCCGAGCATCCAGCGGCCCGGTTTGTCGCAGACGTGATCGGCCCAATCGTTCCAGAACCGACGCAGGCGCCGGGTACGTACGGAGCCGCGGGCGAACGATCCGGCCGGCAGCCACCCGCCCTCCGCGGCCGGCTTGCCGTGGGGGATGCGGGGCCAGAACGCCGTCGGCCCCAGCATCGCCAGCAGCGCGGGGGTGAGGGTCAGCGAGGCCGCGGTCACGCAGAGCAGTCCGGTCACGATGCCCAGCGCCGCCTGCTGGAATTTGCCGAACTCCGCGAAGCCCATCATCCCGATTCCGACGACGGTCGTCCCGGCGCTGGCGGCCAACGCGGGACCGACCTTCCCCAGGGCGCTCGCGAGCGCCGCCGACCAGCCGCCGGCGCCGCGGTGCGAGAGCCAACCGACCTGATCCGGGGGAAGCAGCGACCCGGCGGGGGCGGCGATCAGCTCCTCGCGGTAGCGGGCGGTGAGGAACATGCAGTAATCCACGCCCGCCCCGTAGGCGACGACCGTGACGTACACCTCCAACCCCATGAACGGAGCGAACCAGCCCTGCCCCGCGGCCAGCGCCAGCAGACTGAGTGCCACCTCGACCGCCACGACCACCGTGACCAGCGGCGCCGCCGCGAGCATCGGCGCCCGGTAGATCGCCAGCAGCAGCCCGACCACCAGCACCAGCGACGCGATGTGGGTGCGGGCGCCGCTGCGTTCGGTCGCTTCGCGCAGATCGCGGCCGACCACGGCGGTGCCGCTGACCGCCACGTCCAATCCGGCCGGGAGGGAGCCGCTGCGATGCAGTCGGTGCACGAGTTCCTCCACCGCGGTGACCAGCGGAGCGTTGCGGGTCTCGCCGAACTCGGTCCTCAACCCCAGCACGATCAGCGCGGCTTGTCCGTCGCGGCTCTCGAACAGCGGGCCGACGACCCGGTCCCGCGGCGTGAGGACCGCCGCGACGAGATAGTCGTCCGCGTCCTCCGGGAGGTCCTCCTCGATCAGCAGGCGGGCGCCCTCCTTCCGGGGAGCGGCGCCTTCCTCCTTCGCGTCGGGGGCTGGCGGAAGATCGCCGAAGGGCAGGGTCGGAGACACGAACCCGCCGGCGACCAGTTCCTTACGCAACGCAGGCAGCAGCACCGCTGAGACGAATCGGCCGTCGTGGGCCTCGGGGTTCTCGGCGGGGGCGTCCTCCGGGCCGGTCAGCCCGTCGGCGCGCGAGGTGCGACTGACGACCAGCACGATCGTGCTTTGCAGCAGATCCTTGCCGAATCGTTCCCGGAACTGTCGTTCGGCGGCGAGGCTCGGCGAGTCCTCGGGGAGAAAGGCGAACTCCCCATCCGCCGTGACGGACCCCCAATCCGGCCCCGCGGCCCAAACGCCGCCCCAAAGCGCAGCCCATAACAGCAGTACAGCCGGCCAGCCTCGCGTCACGATCCGGCCGAGCGCCTGGAACATCGACGGGGGACGGGATCCGGGGACAGGGGCGGCGTGCACGGTTCGACCCGCCGGTCGACCGGCCGGGGGTGTGCACTCTTCGACCCACAGAATAGGGCCGCATGACCCCGACCGCTGCCCCACGCCGGGGAACTGTTCTCGCCGGACGCCAAAGTCTCCAAGGTCGGCCGGACTTGCCGAATGGGCGGGCGACGTGGAGTTTACCGCCCCTCAGCGACCCGCAAGGTCCACCGGCGACCCCTATCCCCACCCTGTCCTTCGGTCGCGAGATCGCCGCATCCTTCGGGCGCGGAACTGCACATTGACCGCCTTCGCAGGCACTTTTAGAGTCCCGCCCGCCGACCGCCGTTCGCCCTTTGCTGCTGGCCCACGACGGTCCCGCCGATCACGTCCCTCCCCCGGCTGCTTCGCCCGTGACGTTCCCCCCGTCCGCACCGCTGCGCATCGTGACGTTCGCGACAGCGATCATGGCGGCCGGGCTGGGAACGGAGTCGATCGCCGCGGCCCCGCCCACGGCGTTCCGCGTCTCCCCGCAGGTGATGCAGCGTCTCCGCGGCGCCCCGGCCCCGGCGGTCGAAGCGCCGGCGAAGGAGGAACCGTCCGCCCCGGCCGCCGCAGGGCCGACTGCCGAGGAGCCGACCGCTCCCGCCGCACTCGCCGCCCCGGACCTCGCCGTCCCCGCTTTGCCGTCGGCAGCGGGCGATTCCCGGTCGAACCGCACCGCCCCGGCCGCCGCTCCTCTTTCCTCCGCTCCGAGCGAGCCGCAAGCCAAACCGGGGCCGTGGGTTCCGGCGGGCGAAGGCGTCTCCGAACGGCCGTGGCGGTGGATCATCGTCCATCACACCGCGACCGACGCGGGCAGCGTGGAGGCGATCCATCGCACCCACGTCAAACGACGCGACGGCGACGGCAACCCATGGCTGGGGATCGGATATCACTTCGTCGTCGGCAACGGCGACGGGATGGGTGATGGAGAGGTCGAACCGACCTTTCGCTGGAAGGATCAACTCGCCGGCGCCCACGCCGGTCGACAGGCGGAGAACGAACGCGGCATCGGCATCTGTTTGGTCGGCGATTTTGAATCGAGCAATCCGACCGCCGAGCAACTCGCCGCGACCCGCCGCCTGATCGCGTTCCTCCGGGATCGCTACGACATTCCCGCCGACCGCGTCATTCCGCACGACGCCGTGAAAGCGACCGCCTGCCCCGGAAAACGGCTCAAGATTGAGACGCTGCTTCCGGAATCGTCGTCATCGGCGACGGCATCGCCCGCGGCGGCATCGTCGGCGCCGGCGGTCCCCGCTCCGTCCCATTCGTGGGACGACGACGAGGATTTCCTGCCGACCGGTCTGTCGGCGCCGGAGGTTTCCTCCGGCCCGACGCTGGCGGCGCCGGTTTCTTCCACACGTTCGTCGTCCACGCGTTCGTCGCTCGCTCCGCGGTCCGGGTCGCAAGACGCCCCCTGACCGCCCGCCGCCCCGGCTCCTGTGCCGGGATCGGTTCGTTCCCACCCCCATCTGCCCGGAAGCGCCCGTGCCCGTCTCCCGTCTTGCCGCCCCCGACTCGCTCGCTCCCGCCTTGGCGGCGCAGCGCGGCGCCGTCGATCCGTTGACGGCGGCGTTGACGGCCCGATTCGGACGGGTGGGCAGCGATATGCCGTTCGTGGAGGCGGACCCGCTCTCCGATCGTCGGCTGCCCAGCGCCGTGGCGGTGCCGGAAGGCTACGAACCGGGCTACGCCTATCCGCTGGTCGTCTGGCTGCACGACACCGGCTCCAGCGAACACACCCTGCACGCCGTTCTCCGCGGCGTGAGCGACCGGAACTACCTCGGCCTGTCGGTCCGCGGCGCCGCCTGCGACGCCGCCGGGGGCACCGGGTTCGGCTGGTCCGATCGGGCCGTCGCGGAAGTCGCGGAGCGTCTGCCGGCGTTGGTCTCCGCGGTGAAGGCGGAATGGAACGTCCACACGGAGCGGGTGTACCTCGCCGGTCTGGGCAGCGGCGCCGACGCCGCCGCCGCCCTGCTGACGGCTCGTCCGGAGTGGTTCGCCGGCGCCGCGTTGCTGGCCGGCGGCACGCTGCCGCCGATGGATTGCGGACCGACGGCCCTGGCCGGCAAGCGGATCCTGCTGTGCGGCGAAGACGGCCGTCGCAGCGCCCCGACGGTGCTCGCCGCCGCAGCCGGTTGGCGCGAGACCGGCGCCCGCGCCGAAGTCCGCCTGACGAATGACGAACCGATGTCCCCCGCCGCCCTGCGAGCCGTCGACCGCTGGCTGATGGCCGGCGTCGCGGTGGGGGTGTGAGTCGGAAGTGCTTGAGAGCGACGATGCGAAGGGCAATCCCTCAGTCCACTGGCGGGACCAAGGCGATGAACGAGACGATCACCTCATTCGAGTCTGGGAAGATCGTGAAGCCGACCCGGACCTTGCAATTGAACGCGGAAGTCGCCCATTCCCGTTCGAGTGGATCGTCAGAGCATGCATCTCCGACCGAGTGGGGATCGCGCTCGAGGGTCTGATCCACGGCGAACGTAAGTTCCTGCAACACTCGATTGGCAATCGGATCGGCCGCGATCCAATTGTCCGTGACGTCGTCTAGCAATTCACGACTGTAAAGTGCTTTGAAACGGCTCACGCGTCCGTTCCCGTGGAACGGACATCGCTGTCAGCAATTAGCCCCCGCAGCCGGGCCCGCAGCTCGTCACCGCTGACGGCTCCCTCCCGCAATCGTGCTCGACGATCCGCTCCGGCAGGACTTGCTTCAACGCCCGCTCGGAAGCCGTCGGGGAACGGGTTTGCCGCGGCCAGTTCCCCCAGCGGGTTGCCTTTCGCGTCGATCAGACGAACCGGTCCCAGAGCCGTCCGTTCCAGGAGTTCCCCCACGCTCATCGCGCGGACTTTGGCGTCGAGGACGATGTCGGTCATGGCAGACTCGCGGCAGGGGACTAAGCGATTGTACGCACGGCCCGGCGGTCGCGTCAGGGGCTGAGCGAGTCGCCGTTCTCCCCGCTCGCGCCGTCGTCCTGCGGGTAGATCAGGACGCGGTCGTGGACCAAGAGGATCAGGTCGTTGCGGCCGTCGCCGGTGACGTCGGCGATGGCGCCTTCGCGGGGTTGCAGGCCGCCGCCGCCCTCGCCGTCGAAGTTCTTCTCCTCGAACAGCTTCCAGTACACGGCCCGGTCGATGCCTTCGTCGGTCGGGCGGAGGATCTCGACGAAGTGGCTGCGAACCTCCAGCAGGGCGACGTCCGGGTCGCCGTCGCCGTTGAGGTCGCCGACGAGGCTGTCGGCGAGGAAGGTGCGTTCGAGATCGGTCTCGTAGTTCGCCAGCTCCGTCAGTTCCGGATCGATGCGACCGGCGTAGAGCACAGCGAAGCGGCCCTCGCCGAACAACAGCAGGTCGTCGCGGGCGTCGCCGTCGAGATCGGCCACGACGGCGTCCTGATAATCCAGATCGCCGGTTTCGATCTCGCCGGCCGGGGCGAACTGGGAGCCGTCCCGCTTATAGATCCGCAGCTTGTCGACGCCGGTGTCGATCAGCACGACCTCGTTCCCCGGTTCGCCGTCCACGTCCAGCGTGACGGCGCCGGCGATCTTGGCGGCGGCCTCGGCGGCGTTGAATTGATCGCGGACCGACCACCGCAACACCGGCGTGCCGCCCCCGCTCTCGTCGTCAGCCGACCCCTCCTCCACGCCGGTGCGTCCGGCGCGGGCGGTGAGATCCCGGGCGAGGTTCCCGCGGGCGTTGAGAATCGTCGGCAGGTCGGTGGCCGGGCCGATCGGTTCGCCGTCGGCATCCAGCGCCGGCGCCGCGGCCAGGGCGCCGGCGAAGAACGCGCCGGGGGTGGTTTCGCCGGGGCCGAGTCCTTCGTTCTTCAAGGCGATCGGGGTGCCGTCGGCGCCGATGCCGAAGGCCATCAGATCCTTGCCGCGGCCGGGGAACAGCACGAGGTCCGGGGAGCCGTTGCCGTCCACGTCCGCGGCTTCGAGGCGATCCGGGTCGGTGGAGAGGTCCAGGTCGATCGACTTGCCCTCCGCCCCGGCGAGGCTGAGTTTGAACTCGCGACGGCCGGTTTCCGTGACCACGAACGCCGCGGCTCGCTTCGCCCCGGGAACGTTCACCAGCGTGAAGGCGACGGGGTTTTCCACGCCGTTGACAGGCACGGGGAAGGTCAGACGGCCGTCTTCCCAGACGCTGCGGCCGAGCACTTCCTCGGTCTTGCTGAGCACGAACAGGTCGCCGGACCCGTCGCCGTCGGCGTCCCCGATGCGGACCTGCGAGACGCCGGCCAGCGAGGGGTACGCCGTCCCGAGATCGAGGCCGCCGGCGGCGGTCTGACGGAACAGGATCACGCGGGCGCCGTCGGGGTCGGAGATCACCACGTCCGCCCGACCGTCCCCGTCGAGATCGCCGACGGCGAAGTCCCGGGCGCCCCGCCCGCCGAAGCCGTACTGCGTGAGCTTCCGCCCGCTGAGCGATTCGCCGTCCGTCGTCTCGCCGAGCTTCGGCCGCCGCACCTTGCGGATCGTCAGTCGCCCCGTGCTGCCGGTCACGGCGAGCACCTCGACGCCCGCTTCCTCGGCGAACACTTCGCCCAGCGTGACGCTGCGGGGGTCCTTCAGATCGAACCGCAGTTCCGGGCCGAGCACGTTCGGGGCGGGTTCGTCGTTCTCCACCGGGCCGTCGTTCGGCTCCTGCAAGCGGGCGGCGAGCACGCGGTCGTCGCCGACGCGGGCCGTGTAGCAGAGGTCCGCGAGGCCGTCGCCGTCCAGGTCCGCGATCTGGGCCAGCGAGAGATCGTCGGACGTGTTGCGGATCTCCTCCGCCGGCCCCAGCATGCCGCCCGCCGTGCCGGGCAGCAGATAGGTGACCCGTTCGCCGATCACGACGACGTCCGGCAGGTCGTCGCCGGTCAGGTCGCCGGCGGCGAGCATGCCGGTCGCCAGTTGCAGATCCGGCAGGCGGCGTTCCGTGCGGTCCAGCTCCGCGGTCGCGGTCCAGTCGGAGGTTCCCGGTTCCTCCCCGGCGGGCGCCGTCAGCAGGATGAGCCGGTCCGGGTCGCCGACGTAGAGGATGTCGGTGCGGCCGTCGGCGGTGAAGTCCTCCGCGATCAGGCCGTAGATCGCCTGATCGACGGACAGCTTGATGTGCTCGTAGCGGGCGCTGTCCGGCAGGGCGTTCACGTCCGCTTCGTCGGCTCCTTCTTCCGCCCCGGCGGCCTCGGCGTCCGGCCGGCTCCGCTGGAGGAACAAATCAAGCCGGCTGTTGGAGTCGTCCGACAGGAGAATGTCCGTCAGCCCGTCGCCGTTCAGATCGCCGGTGCGGAGGTACTCGCTGCGGTCCTCGACCTTCAGGATGTCCAGTTCGCCGAAGCCGTAATAGGCGCTCAGCGGCTTGTCCTCCTCCTCAGCCGCGACGGGAGCGGGCCACGCGGCGCCGCACAGGGCGAGCAGCGCGAGCGAACCGGTGAAGGACGGCGGGGCGAAGCGGGGCATCGGCGGGGGCGAGGAGACGTGCGCGGGCGGGGCAATCGGGATTCCATCCGTCCGGCGATGATAACGGCGGCCCGCTCGGTTCACCCCCGGCCCGGCGCCGCTCTACACTGCCCACGTGAGCGACCCCGCGGACGACCCGCCGACCCGTCCCGACACGCAAGGCGGCTGGCGCGGGCGACTTCCCTTCCGTCAGCTGCCGTTGGAGTCGGAGACGACGGCGTTTCTGCTGACGGCGTTCCTCGACATCCTGCTGACCTACCTGCTGCTGGCCAGCGGGCAGTTCCGCGAAAGCAACGCCATCGCGGACTACTTCATCGCCGGTTGGGGGGTGAAGGGAATGGTCTGGTTCAAAATGGCGCTGGCCGCGTTCATCTGCACGCTGGCTCAGATCATCGCGACGAAGAACCTGCGGATGGGCCGGTTCGTGATGCTGCTGGGAACCGCCGTCACCGGGGCCGTGGTGATCTACAGCGTGACGCTCGCGCTGCGGCACCTTTGAAGAGTGGCCGGCGAGCCGGGGGGTCATCCCCCCGGACCGTGAGCGAAGCGAACGGCCTCCCGGCGAGACCCGGACCGAGGGGACAAGCCCCCCGGCTCGCTGAGGAACGGAACTTCGACCGCGGGAACCGATTGCGGCCGACGAACCGTGACCTAGCTTTGCGGGTTCCGAGTTCTCCCTTCACCGGCCCGCGATGTCCCCCGAACCTTGGCAATGGCTGTTCTTCGCCGCGCTGGGGGCGTGGCTGGCCGCCGGCGCGGTGCGCCCCGCCGTGGACCGACCGAACGAGAGCGGCGTCGGCCGGTGGGCCTTGGCGATCACGGGGATGACCTTGCTGGGCAGCGCCTTCCTCGCCTGCTGGATCGACCTCCCGACCAGCTGAGGCGGATTCAAGGCGACGCTGGCTCCGCCTCCGCGGCGACCACCGTCAGGGGCGCCCCGCCGGCGGTGAGGGACAGGTCGAAGTCCGGGATCTCCGGTCGGGTAACCCGAATCGTCGCGAACCACCGATACTCGCCGCCGTCGCTGGCGAGTTGCGGCGTGCCGGTCCGCGGCTTCGTGTCCGCCGGGACGAGTTCGATCGTCGGACCGTAGAAGAACCCCCCGTTCGGCGAGTCAGCCGGCGCTGTTTCCGTGATCGTCTGCCGTTCGCCCGGGGCGAGCGTCCGCGTCTTCAAATTCGGAATGCGGAGCCCGGACATCCACACGACGTTCAGCGAGACGTATTGCCCGTCCGGCCGTTCGACGTGCTGATTGAAGTCCATCGGCCGCGGCAGGTCGTAGGTGAACGTGATCGGTTCCGCGGAGCGATTCTCCGCGATCAGCTCGAGCTTCAATTCGTCGCCGTACCGACCGGCGGCGTCCGACATCAACCGCGAGCCGAGCGCCAACCCCGCGACGGGTTCGCCCCAATGGATCGTCGGATCGGCGTTCTCGTCGGCCGCGGCGGCGTTCGGTTCGTCCGATGCGTCGTCGGTCGGTTCGCCGATCGTCACTGGGATTGATTGGCGGAACGCGAGGCCGCGGTGTCCGTCCTCCCGGTCGGGGTGGGGCGTCCAGAACACCGTGTCGACTTTGACCAGATACGAACCGCTGGGCAGGCCCGCTGTGTCGAGGACGAGCCGATAGCGACGATCCCGGAACGTCTCGCCCGCATCGAGCGTGTGGCGTCGCCGCCGGCCGTCCTGAGGGAAGACGTTGATCTGCAGGCGATTCCCCGCGGCGAGCGTCGGGGTGAGGACCTCGAAATTGTCGACCGTCACGTCGCGGGACTCGTCCGTTTCATTCTTCAACAGAAACTGGATCGCCAGCGGATCGCCCGGGCGGAGCGATTCGCCGCCGGAGATCACCTCCGCCCCCGTCCGCCAGCCGTCGCGGGGTTCATCCCAGACGACGCCGTCGGCGGGCGGCTCCCCCGCAGCCGGATCGTCCGCGGGGAGTGCGGCGGGGAACGTGAGCGCGGCGAGCGCAACAGCGACGGAGGCGGACATGAGCGGCGAGCGGGCGGGAACGGGGACGTGACCGGAGGAACCGCTGCGAGGCGATCGTCAGCGACTCGCGGCGTGAACGGCGTGTGAATCGCGGGGGCGCCCGCCTTCCGTTCGCGCGGCGTCTTCGGGACACTTGACGCCCTGAGGACGCCCAAAGTTCCCCGCTGTTTGCTTCGGACCGCTTTACGCCCATGACCGCCCCCGGCCCCCCGCCAGAACTGGTCGCCCGCCTCGCCGCCACCGACGATTCGCACCTGCTGCGGTTCTGGGAGGAGTTGGACGACGCCGGCCGCGAACGACTCGCGACGCAGGCGGCCGACCTCGATTTCGCCGCGGCACAGCGGTTGTACCAGGCGAAAGCCTCCGGGCCGGACACCTCCGGCGACGTTGCCGCGATGGCGGCGACGGCCGCTCCCCCCGCCGCCGTCGTGCGGCTGCCGCAGTCCGAACAGGACCGCACCGAGCGCGCCGCCGCGATCAAGCGGGGCGAAGCGTTGCTCCACAGCGGCGCGGTCGGGGCGATCCTCGTCGCCGGCGGACAGGGCACGCGACTGGGGTTCGACAAGCCGAAGGGGATGTTCCCGGTCGGCCCGGTCAGCGGCACGACGTTGTTCGCACTGTTGGCCGGGCAACTCAAAGCCCGCGGCGAAGCGGCCGGCGTGACGATCCCGCTGTACGTCATGACCAGCCCCGCCACCGACGCCCCGACCCGCGAAGAGTTCGCCGCCCAGAACTATTACGGCCTGGGCGAGGAGAACGTCGTGTTCTTCTGCCAGGGCACGATGCCCGCGGTGGACGATGCGACCGGCAAAGCGTTGCTCGCCGCGAAGGATGAAGTGGCCGTCAGCCCCGACGGGCACGGCGGGCTCGTCGCGGCGCTGAAGAACCGCGGAGCGCTGGACGATATGCAGCGTCGCGGCGTCACGACGCTCTATTATCATCAGGTCGACAACCCGACCGCGATCGTCTGCGACCCGGCGTTCCTCGGCGCCCATCGACAATTAGGCGGCGAGGTGAGCACGAAGGTCGTCGCGAAGGTCGCCCCGGAGGAGAAGATGGGCGTCGTCTGCGATTGCGACGGCGTCACTCAGATTATTGAATACAGCGATCTTCCGGACGAGGCCGCGGCAAAGACCGACGCCGACGGCGGGCTGCTGCTCTGGGCCGGCAACACCGCAATTCACTGCTTTGAACGGTCGTTTCTCGAACGTCTGGCGAGCGATGGGGAATCGGGCGCCGGGCTGCCGTTCCACGTCGCTCATAAAAAGGTGCCCCACCTGAACGACGCCGGCGAGCTTGTCGAGCCGACCGAACCGAACGCTTATAAGTTCGAGCGCTTCATCTTCGATTCGCTGCCTCTGGCGAGCGTCGCTCCGGTCGTGGAGACGGACCGCGAGCGGGAGTTCAATCCCGTCAAAAATGCGGAGGGTTCGGACAGCCCCGCGACCGCGAAAGCGGCGCTGACTCGCCTGCATCACGGCTGGCTCGAAGCCGCGGGGGCGACCATCGCGGACGGCGCGACGGTGGAGATCCTGCCCTCCTTCGCGTTGGACGAAGCCGGCGTGAAAGCGAAGGTGCCCGCCGGCACTCGGTACGACGCCGATACGGTATTGAAGTAGCGTCGGAGTAAGTTAGCGCCATGGTCGCCCCGTCTCCCGCCGACGCCCCGGTTCACGTCGCGACCCCGCTGGGCCGCGGCTGGGCCGTCGAGGGGTTCGGGGAAGAGCGATTAACGGCCCTGATCGCCGCGGATGGATGCCCCGATCCGACCGCGGTGATGCAGAAAGCGGGCAACACCGCCGCGGTGTTGCGGGGCGAACTCGAGTTGCCGACCGGCCGCACGGCGGTTTGCTGGAAGCGAATTCGCCGCAAAACCGTCCTGAAACGGCTGGCGACCGCGGTGCGCACCCGGCGGACGGTGCTCACCTATCTGTACGCCGTTCGCCTGCGGGCGGCGGGCGTGTGCACGCCGCGGCCGCTGGCTTGCACGGCGCCGCGGCGGCGGCAGGTGGATCGGCCGGCCTGGCTGGCGACGGAATGGGCGGAGGGCACGGAGGACCTCGCCATGGCCCGGCGTCGACTTGCCGAACTCCCGGAATCGCAACGGCTCCGCATCGCCGCCCGCTATGCCGAAGCCGTCGGACGCACGCTGGGCGCCCTGCACGCCGCGGGGGCCAGTCATCGCGATCTGAAGCCGAACAACCTGCTCGTCACGCGACTTGTCGACGAGGGAGGGGGCGAAGCTCCCGTGGCCTGGGTGATCGATCTGGATGCCGTCACGTTTCCGCGGTCGCTGACGTCGCATCGACGGCAGCGAGATCTCGCCCGGTTGCGTCGCGGCCTCCCCGACCTGCCCCGCACCGTCGTGGGCCGCTTCTTCAAAGCGTATCACCAAGCGTCCGGCGGTCTGACGGGCGAGAGTCGGCGAGCGTACGCCGATTGGCCGGCCGCCTGAGCGCGCGGCGCCGCGGCGAATCGGGCGACGACTTGGGGAAACGCCCCGTTGGGGCCGGGTCGGGAGTCCGTATCGTGAGCCGACGCCCCGCGAATGCCCGCTCGGCGCTTTCGTCCCCGCAGCGCTCCGCCGATGTCCGCCGCCCCCGCGCCCTCGCCCGTCGCC
>NZ_WTPX01000125.1 GCF_013036045.1 Alienimonas chondri | reverse complement strand
CCGACGACACGTCCACCCCCCGCGGCCACACCACCGCGACGCCCGCGCAAATCGCCGCCTGGGTGAACGCCAGAACCGCGACGCTGGTCGACGTCCGAGAGACGGACGAGTGGGAGGAAGGCCACCTGCTGGCCGCCACGTTGGTTCCTCTGTCCGAGATCGGCGAGAAAACGAACGACTCGGCATGGATCGCGGACCTCAAACGCCGCGTACCGACCGACCGCCCCGTCTACACCCATTGCAAAAGCGGCGGACGCTGCGTGATGGCCGCCGACCCGCTGCGGGAACTCGGCTACGACGTCCGACCGATGAAGGAGGGGTACGTCGAGCTGTTGGACTCCGGGTTCGAGCGAGAGGACTAACAAGAGCGCAAGCGGCCCGCCGCTCACCCATGTGAGCGGCGGGCCGCTTCGCCGGACGAACCGGCATGATCGGCGGCGCGGTCGCGAACCGTGACCTAAGCTGACGACGGGGGAAAGAGAACCGTATTCCCTGTCCGCCGCCGCCCCGTGTCAGACGCTTCGGCCCCCGCCGTCCCCGCCCCGCCGACCGTTCGGATTGACGCGGCGGCGCCCTCCGCCGTGCCCGCCCCGGCGGGCGGGGACGTCCGCTCGATCGCGACGGCCCTCTGCACCCTATTGGCCGACGCCCGGCTCGCGGAGGCCTCGCTGGGGGTGTGGCGCGAAGGGTTGAGAACGGCGGCGAGACACCTCGCCGAAGCGGGGCTGCGGGGAAATATCCCGCCGGCGGAGGTGCGGCGGGCCGGGGAGGTCGCGCGAGCGGCCGGGATCGCCCTCGACCGGAGAACCCGTCTGTCCCGATGGGCCGCGGACCTCGACCCCATTCTCAGAGATCTCGCCGCGGCGGATCACGCCGCCGGGCCCCGGTTGCTGGCCCTCGCGCGGGGCATCTTGGCGGAGACGGGCGACCTCGCCGTCGGCACGCTCCCCCCGCACGCGCTCCTACCGGCGCCGCCCTCGGGTCGGTCGGAACGGGGCGTCGCCGCGGCGTTTCTCACGGCTTGGGCGGCAACGCTGTACCGCCCGCTGCGCGGGGACGCCGAAGCGCTCGTCGTCGCCGCGCTCGCCCGGGATGTGGGAGAGCTGACGCCGATGCCGGCGAACGCCGGACGGAGCGATCGACCGAGCGAAGCCGCGACCGCGCACGCGGCCCGCTCCGCGGCGCTGCTGTCGATCTGCGATCGCCTGCCCGGCGCCGCGGCCCGCTGCGCCGCCCGCCACCATGAACGCCCGGACGGCGGCGGCGGTCCCGCGGGTCTGACGGCCATCGACCTGACCCCCGCGGATCGATTGCTCGCCTGGACGGATCGGTTCCTCACGCTGCTCTCCGCCCCGTCGGCGCGGTCCGCCGATGGGCAGCCAGATCCTGCCGCCGCCTGGAGAGAGTGCTGGCAGTCGGCCGCCGTCGTGACCTACTCGGCCGCACGCCGGGGCGAGCTGTGCCTGACGATCGCCGCCGCCGGCATCGAAGCATTGGGGCTGTCGCGCGGCGAACAGGGCGAGTCGGACGCCGCGGGTCGCGTCCCGGTCGGGTTGGCCCTGACCGACCTCGGCCGCACCCGGCTGCGACTGGACCCCGCTCACCCCCTCGCGGCGCCGCGATTCGCCTCCGCGGCCCTCGCTTCGCGGCAGCATGCCGACGCGACCGCAACCGCGACCGCGGAGGAGGCGTGATGCGCGATTACGACGGCGCCTCCAACCGACCTTTCGACCCCAACGATCCGCTCGGACCGGGATCGTATTTCGCGAGGACCCGCCGACCGATCGTTTGCCTGGCGTTTCTCGCCCCCTTGCTGGCGGCGTACGAAGTGGGCGTGATCTGGCTGGCGAGCAGCGGCGAGCCGGTGTTGGGCGGCGCCGGCGGCTGGCTGCGTTGGTCGCTCGCGGAGGCCGGCACCGGGGCTGCGTTCGCCCTGCCGCTGATCGTCGCCGGGGCGCTGCTGGGCTGGAACTTCTACGGGCACCATCGGTGGGAGGTCCGCTGGGACACGCTCGGCGGGATGCTGGGAGAGAGCCTGCTCGCCGCGTCGCTCCTGATCGCCGCGGCGCTGGGCGTGCGTTCTTTGATCGCCTCGGAGGATGCGGGATCGGACGATACCGCAACCGGAGCGGCCATCACCGTGGATCTCGCCGAGGAACCGGAGCGTGCGGCGCCTCGTTCGACCGGCGCCCGGCTGGTCGGGTCGATCGGCGCCGGAGTGTATGAGGAGCTGCTGTTTCGGCTCACGCTGCTGCCGCTCGCGTACGGACTGTTCCGCCTGCTGCGGTGCGGGCCGAAGGGGGCGGCGGTGTTGGCGGTGGTCAGTTCGAGTCTGTTGTTCGCTCTCTGCCATCACCTCGGACCGCACGGCGAGATCCCCGCCGCGGCGCCCTTTCTGTTCCGAACCGCCGCCGGGTGCGTGCTGGCGGCGTTGTTCTGGTGGCGGGGGTTCGGCGTGGCAGTGGGCGCGCATGCGGCCTACGACCTGATCGCGGGCGTGCTGCTGGCGGGGTGACCTTCCCGTCGCCGCACGCATAATGGCGGCTCTCCCTCCCCCCGCGTTCTCCCCGCAGGTGTCTCGTTGCTCGGACCGCGTTTGCCGCTGGGATCGCCGGGCGGGGTGCCGGTGGGGGTGGACCTCTCCTGGCTGCCGTTCGCGGCGTTGGTGACCTGGGGCTTGGCGACGGAGCACTTTCCCCTCGTCATGCCGGCGCTGTCGCCGGCGTTTTGCTGGGGAGCGGCGGCGGTCGCGGCGGTCGGCCAGGCGGGCATGGTGCTGGCCCACGAGTTCGGGCACATCTACTGCGCGAGAGCCTTCGGCACGCCGACCCGGCGGGTCACGCTGTTTCTGTTCGGCGGGCTGGCGGAATTGGAACGCGAACCGCCCTCCCCCAAGGCCGAAGTGCTGGTCGCGTTGGCCGGACCGGCGGTCTCCGTGGCGCTGGCGATTCTCTGCTGGGCGATCTGGTACGCCATGGCGGCCTTTGGCTGGGCCGGTGTCGAAATCACGGACGACGGCTTCGCCCCGGGTTTGATGACGATGGGATTGGCCGGCGGCGAATCGCTCCTCGACGCGATCCGGGCCTCGGCGGTGTGCGTCGTCGGATTCTGGCTGCTGGTGAACGTGGCGATGGCCGTGTTCAACCTGCTGCCCGGCTTCCCGCTGGACGGCGGTCGCGTGCTGCGGGGGTTGCTGTGGGGCGCGACGGGCGATCTGAAGCGGGCGAACCGGGCGGCATCGAACGCGGGGATGGTCGTCGGCGGGTTGATCGTCGCCGCGGGACTTTGGTCCGCGAGCAGCGGCGGCGGATGGGGCGCCGCGTGGCCGGCGCTGATGGGCGTCGCGGTGATCGCCGCCGCCCGCTGGAGCGATTCCCGCGGCCGTCTCCGCCGCGCGGTCTCCGGCGTGCCGGTCCGGCGTTTGATGCGCCCGGCCCACCGCGTGCATGCTGTGCCCGCGGATGCGACGTTACAGCAGTACTTCGAGGTTTCCGTGCTGCAACATCATCGGGCGAACGCGCCGGTGATTGCGGGGGACGGGAGGCTGCTCGGTCGGTTGTCGGTGCGAACCCTCGCCGCCGTTCCGCGGGAGCGCTGGGCCACGGTCGCCGCGGCGGAGGCCTGCGAACCGGTCCCGGACGGCGGCCGGATTCTCGCGGGGGTCGATGCGGTCTCCGCGTTGGCATGGATGCACCACACCGGCCGCACGCGATTGGATGTGGTCGATGGAGCCGGCCGGCTGACGGGCGTCCTCACCGCCGCCGACGCCAGCCGGGCGCTGCACCGGGTGATGGATCTCGACGCCCCCGCGGCGCCGTCCGCAAATCCCCCATCGACGAACACCTGAACGCACGTATCTAACCAGCGTCACGCGGGTCTAGGATGAGGGCGTTCCGTCCCTCCAAGATAACCGACCAAATGACCCACGACGCCGACCTCGCCCAGCCGAAGACCGACCCGCCGGAGGACTCCAACGCCGTCAAAGACCCGGATGACTGGACCACCGGCGACGAAGCGATGACCGGCGCACAGGCGAGCTATCTCAAAACGCTGTGCGAAGAAGCCGGCGAGGAGTTCGATCCGAAGACCTCCAAAGCGGAGGCTTCCAAGCGAATCGACGCGCTCCAGGAGAAGACCGGCCGCGGCGGGTAAGCTGACGCGTCGAGTCCCGATTCCCGCGGAGCGAATGATGGCCCTCATCAGCGTCGACTGTCGAGCCGCGGCGCCCGCGGCGGAGACGTTCCGCGTGCTCACGGATCTCGTGAACCTGCCGGAGGCGATCCCGGAGATCCTCTCGATCACGTTGCTCACCGATGGGCCGATCGGCGTGGGCACGCGATACACCGAGGAACGGAAGATGTTCGGCAAGTCGACGGAGGAGACCTTCGAGGTCACCGCGTTCGAGCCGCCGATTGACGACGGCCCGGGGCTGTTCACCGTGGAGGCGGACTCCTGCGGGATGCATATGGTCGCCGTGCATCGGGTCACGCCGGAAAACGACGGTTCTCGGATCGCGCTGGAGATGACGGCGGAAGCGCTTCCCTCTGCTTGGATGGCGAGAATCGTCTCTCCGATCGCGGGGCTGCTGACCGGTCCCTCGATGCGGAAGATGGCGAAGCGGGATTTGGAACGCCTCGCCGCCGCCGCGGAGCAAGTCTGACGACGAGCCGCCGATCGGGTTTGCGGATCGCCCGGGTGCGTTCGGTTCGGACGGTTTCTAGACTTTCACTCCCTCCCCATTCGGACCCGCCGATGCCCGCTCGCTCCCTGCTCCTTTCGACCGCGGCCCTGTTCGCCGTCGTCGTCTCCCCGCTCTCCGCCGGCGATTGGCCGCAATGGCGCGGACCCGATCGCGACGGATTCGCCGCGGATGACGAGACGCTCGGCCCGGAGTGGGGCGAGAACGGCCCCGAAGAATTGTGGTCCCTGAAGGGGATGGGCAAGGGCTTTGCCAGCGTGGCGGTCGTCGGGTCGCGGCTTTACACGACGGGGAACGTCGACGGCGCTCAACAGGTGATCGCCGTCGATCTGCCGACCGGCGACGGTCAGCCGAGCATCGCCTGGTCCACGCCGATCACCGACGGCGTCCCCAAGCACGGCTACGACGGTTCACGAAGCACCCCGACGGTCGTCGGCGACAAGCTGTACGTCACCGGGTCCGGCGGCAGCATCGCCTGCCTGTCTACGGACGGCGACAAGTTGTGGAGCAAGAACTTCAGCGACGAGTACGGCAGCGGGAACCAGAGTTGGGGCTACGCGGAGAGCCCGCTGGTCGACGGCGATCGCGTGATCTTCACCCCCGGTAGCCAACGCGCAATGATGGTCGTCTGCGACCGGCACAGCGGCGAGGAAATCTGGCGGGCGCCCTATCCGGAGCAACTCGACGGCGGCAAACGCGAGGCCGGCTACAGCAGCGCGGTGATCTCCGAGGGCGGCGGCGTGAAGCACTACGTCCAAATGACCGGCGCCGGACCGATCGGCCTGCGGGCCACGGACGGCAAGGTGCTGTGGGGCAGCCCGGCCGCCGCGAACGGCACCGCCGTGATCCCCACCCCGCTGGTCGGCGGACCCGGCGGCGACTGGGTGTTCGTCTCCAGCGGCTACGGCGCCGGCGCCGCCTGCTTCAAGCTTTCTCCGGCTCGCGGGAACTCCGTGAAGGTCGACACGGTCTACGAATTGGACGGCAAGGACTTCCAGAACCACCACGGCCAGATGATCCTGTCCGACGGCTACATCTACGCCGGCACCGGACACGGCGGACGAGCGAACAGCCCGGTGTGTCTCAAGCTCGAGAACGGACGGATCATTTGGGGCGGCGGGAAAGACAAGCTGACCGGCCCCGGCAAGGGCAGCGCCGCCGTCATCGCCGTCGGCGACGAACTGCTGTTCCGCTATCAGAGCGGAGAGATCAGCCGGATGGCCCTTACCACCGAGGGCTACGAGCCGACCGGCCTGTTCACCCCCCGGGTCAACGAGAACGACCCGAGCTGGGCGCACCCCGCGGTCGCCGGCGGCGTGCTGTTCGTCCGGGAGCAGGACACGCTGATGGCCTATCGGGCCGGGAACTGAGACAAGCATCCGCGAGCCGGGGGGTTCATCCCCCCGGACCCGTGAGCGTGACGGGCGAAGCCGCACAAAACCTATGAGAAAGACCGGTCCGGGGGGACAAGCCCCCCGGCTCGCGGGCGTTCACTCGGCGATTTTCAACCAGACCTTCCCGCCCCGCCCCGGACGCTCCGCGGCGGCGGCGGCTTCGGCGATCCGATTCAACGGGAAGGACTCGCCCACATCGTTGGCGATCACCCCCGCGGAGAGCAGCTTGCCGACGGCTCGCATCACGCCCAGCTTTGCCGGCAGCCCGGCCGCGGCCATCCACTTGCCGAGCCAGAACCCCTCGATGCGAATGCCGTGAAACAGCAGGTGACGGGCCGGCACGGCGAGCGGTTCGCCGGAGAGCGTGCCGAAGGAGATCAGCCGGCCGCCCTCGCCCAAACAGCGCACCGCCGCGCCCCCCGTGGCTCCCGCGACCGGGTCGATCGCATACCGGATGGGTTCGCCGCCGGTCGCTTCGTTGACCTTCGCGGCGAGGTCTTCGGGCGATTCGTTCGCCGCATCGAACGTCACGACGGCGTCCGCCCCGAGTCCGCGGAGTTCCTCCGCCTGCTCCGCCCGTCGCACCACATTCACGGTGCGAAAGCCTCGGTGAGCGCCGAGCCGAATCGTCATTTGTCCCAAACTCGACCCGGCCGCGGTCTGTAACAACCACGCCCCCCGGGGCACGGCCAGCACTTTGGCCGTCAGCAGGTAGGCCGTGGCCGGGTTCACGAAGAACATCGCGGCCTGGGGGACGCTCAAATCTTTGGGAACCGGCACGCAGCGGTTCGCCGGGGCGGTGACGACCTCCGCCCAGTTCCCCCCGGTCGCGTTCAACACCGCGACCCGTTTCCCCTTCAACGCCAGCCCCATCAGCCCTCCGCCGCTCTCGACGACGCCGACGCCCTCATAGCCGGGTACCGCGGGCGGATCGGGGCGGACGCTGTACTCGCCGCGGACCGTCATCAGGTCCGAGGGATTGATCGGACTGGCAAGCATCCGCACCCGCACGTCGCGGCCCGCGGGCGTCGGCTCGGGACGATCGACGCAGCGGAGTACGTCGGCCGGCTCCCCGAACGAGTCAAAGACGGCGGCTTTCATGCGTTTGCTTTCAGGCTGCTTCGAGTCGCTCCGCCACATCGGCGAAGTGGGTTAGACGAGCGAGCGCCGCGGGATCGCGGGCGCCGGGGCGCTGCTCCCACGTCCCGCGGGCGACCCAGGCGAGGCCGCTCAACAGCGCCCCCGAATCGTGCAGCAGGACGGCGAGGCGTTCCTCCTCCTCGAACAACGGCCGTGAAGTGCGATAGGCCGCAATCAGCGCCGGCAGTCGCCCGGGTTCGAGGCTGACCGCCAGCCGAGCGAGGTCCGCCGCGGGAGTGTCGACACGGGCGGCCGCGGGGTCGATCAGTCCGGTAACCCGCCCCCCGGACAGCAGGACGTGCTCCCGATGCACGTCCAACAGCACGGGGAACAGCGGGATCGCTTGGCAGGCCATCGACAGGCGCCGCTCGAGCGATTCTCCGCAAAGCTCCAACGTACGAAGCAGGCGGTGCCCCTGTTCCTTGAACTCAGATGCCGGTTCGTCCCGCAGGATCTCGGAGGCTCTCCGGCCTTCGCTCTCCAGCCATCTGCGCAGGCGGTCCCACCGATCCCACACCGACCGCGGCCGCCCGCCCGCGGTCGCGGCGAAGAACGGCCGCGCAGCCGGCGCCGGCACGAACGACTCGGCCGCATCGTGGAACCGAGCCAAAGCCTCGGCGGCGGCTTTGAGTTGCGAACCCGTCGGCGCCGTCGGCAACGGTTCGCCCGGCAACCAAGGCTCCAATTGAGCGAGACGTTTGCCGTGGGTGAACAGGGTTTCTCCCCCGAGAGTCGGCACGGGCGCCGCGATCGGGACGTGGGGCGCCACACGACGGACGTGGGCGAGCAACGCATGCAGCCCCCTCAGCCGCGCCCGCGGAGGCGGTTTCTCGGGCCAGATTCGAAGAGCGAACGTCCCGGCCGCCGTCGGGATCCGCGTGACCCCCGCCCCGCTGAAACCGCCGTCGACGGCCGTCAGCGGGCCTGTCCGGCGATATTCGGTTCCGAAGAGCGGAACGGGATCAAACGCTGCGGCGGCGCGATCGACCAGCGGGGCGATCCCGGTGACGGGATCGGCGACCGTCCGCGAATGCGCGAGGCGATCCGGGGCGGCGGCCGGGGGGCGATGCGACACGGGCCGGCAGTGTGTCCGGCGACCGGCGTTCGGCCAACCGGCACGGACATTGCGGGAGGGATTCCTCCCTCTCCGTAGAGTTTGACTTCGCCGCGCGGCCCGGTAGAACCGGGGCTGTTCGCCTTCCCCCCGGTCCCGATTCGCCCGCATGCCCCGCCCCGCCCGCGGTCCTGAACGGTCCCCTCGCCTTTGGCGGCCGCGGTTGACCCGTCGACGCCTCGCCGGGACCGCGGCGTTGTTGGCCGGATTGGCGATCCCCGCGGGGGTTTTCGGCGAGGCGTACACCTCGTTTTACGGCCTGGACGCCTACACGACCTACGTCGATCCCTACTCCGGATCTTCGACCCGCACGGTCCGACCGTTTTGGGATGTGCTGGGCGTGTTCCAGCGGCCCGTCGGCGGGGGAACCCCGGTCGTGGCGGCGTCGTACTCGTCCCCCGCAAGCTATCAGGCCTCGTACTCGCCGGCCGTGGCGACCGCGTCCTACTACGGCGGCGGATCGTATTACGGCGGCAGTTCCTACACGCCCGTCACGAGCCACTACGGCGGGACTTCGTCCTACGGAGACTCCGCCTCCTATTACGGCGGCTCCGTCGTCAGCAGCGGTTATCGGTCCGAGTGCGACGGCTCCTTCTACAACTCCGGGTACGCCGGGGGAGCGTTGCCCTACGGATCGACCGCGGGCTACAGCACCTACGGCTCCTCCCGCAGCGGCGTGACGTTGTCCGACGGCTGCCGGGTCGTACCGGCCTGCACCCCCTGCACCGATCCGTGCGGCGGGGAATGTTCGGGGGGGGACTGCACGTCCTACTCGCCGGCGGACGACCGCATCTTTGAATCCGATCCGGAGTACGCCGATCCCCCCGACTCGGATCGGCTCGACCGCGTGCCGCGACGCTCGCCGGATCGCCGTGACGACTCTCCGCTCGATCCGCTTGAACCGCCGGACTTCAACGGCTCGGAGCCGACGGAACGGGAACGCCCCGCCCCCCGTCGCCGCGCCCCGGAAGACTCCGTCCGGGATCTGCCGCGGGACGACCGTCCCACCGGCGACCCGTTCGACGACCCGCTGGATCCGCTGGACGACTCCGATTTCGGCGGCGTCGACGATCCGATGACCGGCGCGGGAACCGAGTTCGGCGGCGATCCGGGGACCGGAGTGCGGCCCGCGGAGGGCGTCGCTCCTTACACCCGCGGCGGCATCGCCGCCCCGCCGGACGACCGCGCCCGCCGGAGTCCCGCGAACGACGATTCCTTCCCGGATCTCGAAGAACGGGTCCGCGGTAACTTCGAGGGTTCCGAACCCCTCAGCGGCGCCGTCCCCGGCCAATACGGTCCGAACCCCGGCGGGATCGAACGCCCGGCGACGGGCGGCGCCTTCGGCGGCGACCCGGGCATCATCGGCCAGCCCGGCGACGGCTCCTTCGCGGACGAGCCGGGAGCGCGGCCCGCATTCGACGAGGGTTTCTTCCCCGAGGACGATCCCGATTTCGAACGTGACACCTACCGGCTCCTCACCCCCAACTCGATCGATCTGACCGGCCCGCCCGTCGGCCAGGGCGAGGCCGAATCGCCTGAAAACGAGGCCGAAGCGTCCGAGGATGTCGAATCCCAAGACGCTGAGGAGGACGCTGCGATCCCCACCGGACTTCCGCTGTCGGCCCCCAAATCCGAGGTGGAGTCGGAGGCGCCGGTCGTCCCGGAGTTGGAAGAACCTGAGTCGAGCGATTCCGCGGCGGCCCCGCCGCGGCTGATCACGGCGCAGCTGCTCCTCGACGACATGCAACGGACGCGGCTGCGGAGTCGGATCGGCCGCACCCGGATCGCCCGCTTCCGTCATCGCGAAGCCGGCCCGCGCGTTCCGACCGCCGAGTCCGACGTGCAGATCGCCACCAAGTGACCGCCGCCGACGGCCCCCCGACCCCGGCCGCCGGCGATCTCGGCGACGGAGCCATGGGCAACGGCACGATCGCGGCCCGGCTGACGGAATTGGCCGATCTGCTGGAGATCGCGGACGCCAATCCGTTTCGCGTGCGGGCCTACCGCTCCGCTGCCCGAACCTTCAAGGGGCTCCCGAAACCCGCGGCGGAGTTGCTCATCGCGGGGACCCCGCTGACGTCGCTGAAGGGCGTGGGAAAAGACCTCGCCGCGAACGTGGCGACGCTGCTGCAGACCGGCACGTTTGATTCGCTGGAGCAGGCCCGCGACGCGATCCCCCCCGGCGTGCGGACGATGTTGCGATTGCCGGGGCTGGGGCCGAAGAAGGTCGGGGCGATCTTCCGCGACCTCGGCGTGGACACGCTGGAGGGACTCGAAGCAGCCATCGCGGACGGATCGCTCGCCGGACTGCCGGGGTTCGGCAAGAAGACCGGCGAGACCGTTCTCAAGAATCTCGCACTGGTCCGCGAGGGGATCGCCCGCTCGCTGCTGGCCCGCAGCCTGCCGATCGCCGAGAGCCTCGCGGATGCGGTCCGCGCCGCGGCCGGGACGACCGCCTGCGAACCCGTCGGGAGCGTCCGCCGGCGGCGGGAGACCGTCGGGGACGTGGACCTCTCCGCCGCGTCGACCGATCCTCCCGCCGCCGTGGAGGCGTTCTGCACGCATCCTCTGGTGGTGGAGATCGTGGAGCGCACCGAGCGGACCGCACGCGTGCGATTGACGGTCGATCCGGGTCGTCCCACGGACGCCGAACTCGTCGTCAACGCCCCCGCGGCGTGGGGCGCGGGGCTGATCCTCGGCACGGGGTCGAAGATGCATGTCGCGGCGTTGCGGGACTGGCTTTCCGCCGCCGATCTGACGCTCGGCGACGACGGACTGCGGCGAGACGGCGCTCTCGTGGATAGCCGCACCGAAGAAGCGGTCTACGCGGCCGCCGGCGTCGCGTTCATCCCGCCGGAACTCCGCGAGGGCGGCAACGGCGTCCTGCGCGTCGCCGATCT
The DNA here is from genome assembly GCF_013036045.1 of Alienimonas chondri. Taxonomy (GTDB): domain Bacteria; phylum Planctomycetota; class Planctomycetia; order Planctomycetales; family Planctomycetaceae; genus Alienimonas; species Alienimonas chondri. The sequence continues at coordinate 2,710 of NZ_WTPX01000125.1, read as the reverse complement.
CGAACGCGGCGGCGGTCTGCCCGAGTTGATCGCGCAGGGCGATCTGAAGGGCGATCTGCACATGCACACGACCGCCAGCGACGGGGCCGGCACGATCCGCGAGATGGCCGCCGCCGCCAAGGAACGCGGGCTGAGCTACATCGCGATCACCGACCACTCCAAGCGGGTGACGATGGCGAACGGATTGGACGCGGATCGACTCCGCGCTCATTGGCGGGCGATCGACGCGGCGAACGTCACCACGCGGGGCGTGCGGATTTTGAAGGGGATAGAATGCGACATCCTCGAAGACGCCACGCTCGATCTGCCGGACGACGTATTGGCGGACGCCGACTGGGTCGTCGCCGTGCTGCACTACGGCCTGGGCCAGCCGCGGGAGCAGATCATGAAGCGCCTGACGACGGCACTGGAGAGTCCGCACGTCGATTGTATCGGCCACCCCAGCGGACGGCTGATCGGTAAGCGGCCCGGGGCGGACATCGACTGGGACGCCTTCCTCGACCGGGCCGCGTCGACCGGCACGCTGCTGGAGATCAACGCCGCCCCGGAACGGTTGGATCTCTCCGCGGAGTATGCCCGGGCCGCGGCCGACCGCGGCATCCCCATCGTGATCAATACCGACGCCCACGCCCCGTCCGCCGTCGGCGCCGCGACGTGGGGCGTCTATCAAGCCCGCCGCGCCGGCCTCACGGCGGACGCCGTCGCCAACACGCGGGACTGGCCCGCCATGAAGGCCCTGTTGAAGCGTGACTGACCGGACGCGGCGCCTGCCCTAACCGGCGACGGCCCGCAGGCCCGGGGGATCGATCTCGTCCGCGAAGCCGAGATCCCCGATCAGCACGGGACGTTTGTACTGCTCCGCGACGCCGCCGGTGCGGGCGAGCCGCCGGGCGTCCCAAGCGTCCCAGGCGCCGGCGGAGAGCGGGCGCACCTCGATCGCCCCGAGCCGTCCGCTGGCCCGTTTGGCGTCGTATTCGCAGTTCAACGCCCGCAAGCGGCGGTCGGCCTCCGCGGCCACTGACCGCGGGGGGACTTCGGAGGCCGCGGCGAACAGTTCGTACCGCGGCGATCCCGCATGAAATACCGGCGCCAGGGCGTACGCGGTGAGGCGGTGACCCCGACTGGCGAGCGCCCCGCTGACCGCCGCCGCGGCCTGATACTCCGTCAGCTTTTCGCCGGTGATGTTGCTGAAGTTCCGTCCCTTGGACAGGAAACTCAGCATCGGCGTCCCGGGCCCCGCAGCCCGCTTCAACTGGCGGGCGGAGCCGGTGGGCGGGGCGTAGCCCTCGCAGCGAACCACGTCGCGGATGTCGTACCGCCACAGTCCGCCAGGGGTCGTCATCAGGACGTAATAGGTGGCGCCGGGCGTGAGTTCGTCGGCCAACAGCACGGGCGGATCGTCGTCCTCGATGCGATCTTCCGGGATGAACTCAAAGAACGCTCCCTGCGCATCGAGCCGCCCGGCCGGGGTGCCGTCCTCCATCGGGATCGTCGTGCGGCCCTCGCTGGCGATCAGGCCGATATCCTTGATGCGGGCCTCGCCGTAATGCTCCGTCAGCAGCGGCAGATAGTGCCCCAGCGTGCCGCCGGTCCAGCAGCCGAGCATGTTCAGTCGCGGCCACACGTCCGCCGGTCGCAGGGAGCCGTGGGAGCGAAGCAACGCTTGAAGCTCCGCCGCCCGGCCGGGATCCGCGGGCAGGTGGTGCATCGCGGCTCGCCGAACCTCGCGCGGGAGATCGACGCCTTCCAGCAGGCCGCCGGAGGCGAAGGCGTCGTCCGGCAACCCCCCGCGGGCGGTGTGCTCGATCAACAACTCCGCGTTCGCGGCGCCCCAGCGGGCGAAGTTCAGATGCGTCGCCGGGTTCGGCGTGACGAAGCTGCCAACTTCGCTGTGCAGGCCGAACCGCCACTGCAAATAGTACTTCGCCGCCGTCACGCTCTCCGCGCCGCTGCCCGCTCCGCCGCGACGCAGTCGCCCGGCCTCCGGCGGGGCGACGTAGGTTTTCTTGATCACCGGCGACTGCAACTGCGCCAGCAGGCCGGAGATGCTGCCGCAGGGCGTCCCGCCGGCGCTGTACGTCTCCGCCGGATCGCCGGACAGCGCCAGCTTGCCCCGCAGCAACGCCGGCGGATCGGTGACGTACGTCGACAGTCCCCAGATGAACCACCCGCGACGGTGATTCTGGACGGCGCGCTTCGGCACCGGCAGATATTTTCGAGCGTCCGTCGTGCCGCTGGTCAGAGCGAACATCTCGATCCGCTCGCCCGGCCGGAACAACGCTCTGGCTCGCCCGGCGAGGGCAGCGTCGATGTACGGCCGATGCTCCTCGTAACTCATCACCGGCACGCGGGTCCGCAGTTCGCGCACCAGCGTCTTGCGGTCTTTCGTGCGAATCGAACCGAGGTCGTGGTCACGACCGAAGTCGCTCCGTCGCGCCCGTCGGATCAGTCCGCGAAGGACTTCGAGCTGCGTCCCGCGGACGTCACGGCCGGCGGCATGCAGTTGGCCGGTGACGACGCTCGATTGTCGCCACAATACCCGCTCGATGATCCGTTGCTTGAAGGTGAAGTCGTTGATCCGCCCCGCCACGGCATGCCGGGACGGCAGCGGGGCCGGCGCGACGCTCCGCGACGCGGACGGTTTCGACGCGACGCAGCCTGGAACGTCCGGTTCGTCTTTGGGGACGAACGGGCGGAGAGTCGGCGGGGG
>NZ_WTPX01000124.1 GCF_013036045.1 Alienimonas chondri | reverse complement strand
GTGCGTCTCCGCGTGCCCGCCGCCGCAACGGCGACCGCCGACGCCGACGCCGTCGTGATCCGGGCTCAGAACCGGGCCGGCCGCGGTCGGAGCGTCCAGCAGGCGGAGCCGATCCGCCCCGTCGCTCGGCCCGCGGTTCAGCAAACGGCTCCGCAAATGCGGACGGCTCCGCAGACGATGCCGGCCCCGGCTCCGGCCCCGGCGAGCGGCATTCGCCCGGTCTCCGGCCACGTCGAGAGCCACCCCCACGTCCACGGAGCCCCCGCGGTTCACAGCGGCCCCGCGGTTCAGGGCGGCGTCCCGCAGCACGCCGGGCCGCACGGCGGCTACGCCGACTGCCCGCAGTGCTACGGCAACTGCCCGCCCGGAGGCTGCCCGACCTGCCTCGGCACGCACGGCCTGGCGCCGTTGCCCCCCTGCGGCTTGTTCGCCCAGGGCGGCCCCTTCCATCGCGGCGGCACGTTCGTCCCGCAGCACCGCCACGAGTACTCCTACAACGCTCCCGAGGGTTACCTCTACCCGCCCGGCGCCAACCCGAACGTCCCCGGCAAGATGGGCCCGATGCCCGTCACCCAGTACCCCTACTACACCACCAAGGGTCCGGACGATTACTTCCACGACCGTGACGGCGAGTACTGAACCGACCCGCTGAGCGGAATCGCCGAGCCGAAAGGCTCCGCCCGCTGAACGACGATCGCGTCCCGGCCCCTCCCGAGGGTCCGGGACGTATTCGCTGGTTCATGCATCTGTGCGGAGGCGGACCGCGATCAGGAGAGCCCGGCTTTCGAGGCGCCGGTCGAGGCGCTTTGCTCCGCCTGATCGAAGGCGTCCTGCAGGATCTCCGCCGCCAACGACGGATAGGTCAGCGGCACGGCGACGAGGTCGGCCAACGTCAGGCCGTGCTTCATGGCCACGGCGAACAGGTTGATCAGCTCCGCCATATCCGGCCCCAGCAGATGGGCGCCCAGCAGCTTGCCGGTCTTCGGTTCGAGCAGCAGGCGATAGCCCGCACAGGGTTCGCAGCGCTTCCGCAGAGCGCCCTTCGTGCCGATGTCCGCCTCGAGCAGATCGAAGGCGACGCCCTGCTCTTCCGCCTCCTTCGCCGTGAGACCCACCGCGGCCAGCTCCGGCTCCGTGAAGGCGGCGCTCGGCAGCGGAGAGACGTTCGGCGCCGCGGGCGTTCCGGTCAGAATCGCCTGCACCACCGCGTCCCCGTGGGCCTCGGCGACCGGCGTCAGCATCGGATGGCCCAGCCCCGCACAGTCCCCCGCGGCGAACACGCGGGAGTTCGACGTGCTGACCAACTCGTCGGTCACCGTCACGCCCTGCTCGTCGCAATCGATCCCCGCGGCGTCGCAGGCCAGCGACTCGACCGCCGGCGTCCGCCCCGCCCCGTGCACGACCGCGTCGCAGGAGATGCGGAGCGTCTCCCCGTCGGCCCCGTTCTCCCGCTCCGCCACGGCGATCAGCGAACCGTCCGGGGCGTCCTCGATCGCGGTCAGCTTCACGCCGCATTCGATCCGGGCCCCCAGCCCGCGGGTGCGGTCGGCCAGGCGATCGGCCAACACGTGGTCGAACGGGTCGAGGATGTGCGGCGTCGCTTCGAGGATCGTCACCTCCCGATCGGCCCGCAGCAGGGCGTGGGCGAACTCCAGGCTGATGTACCCCCCGCCGATGAACACGATCCGCTCCGGCACGTCCGCCACGTCCAGGAACTGGTCGGACAGCGTGAGGCGCTCCTTCCCCGGCACGTCGATCGGCACGGGAATCGACCCGGTCGCGATCACGACCTGCTCGAATCGCAGCGTGATCGGGGCGGCGCCCCCCTCTCCCGCCGGTACCTCGCCCCCCGGCACGTCGCCCGCCGGTACATCGCCCCCCGGCACGTCCCACGGCTCGACCACCAGCGTGTCCGCCGCCGTGAACCGGGCGTTCCCCGCAAAGCAGTCGGCGCCGGCCTCGCGGAACTGATCGACCCGGCTGGGCGGGACGGGGTCGGTGAATGAGGTCTGGAAGGCGTGCAGCCGGGGCCAGTCGATGTCGACCGTGTTGCCCCCTTCCACCATCACGCCGTGCGAACGCCGGGCGGCGTCCACCACCTTCGCGGCGTTCAACAACACCTTTTTCGGGTTGCAGCCGCGTAACGCACAGGTGCCGCCGAACCGCCGTCGATCCACCGCCGCGACCCGTTTGCCGCTGTCCTTCAACCCGCTGACCACCGTCCCGGCCGCCGGGCCGCTGCCGATCACCACCACGTCGTAACGACGTTCCGCGGCCGGGGAAGCGGAATCGGGGGGAGTCTCAGACATCGCGGGATCGGGCGGCGGGTGAAGCAATCAGCGGGGGGAGCGTTCAGGTTGGCAGAAACGGGGCCGCGGCGGCCGGGGGGATCATCCCGTCGCCTCGCCCGGGTTCGGCCCGGGGTGACGATGGGGACGAGCGGGGATAATTGGGCACCGATCAGCCGACCCGTCCCTTCGTCGAAGAACCCTTTCCACAGTGGCCTACAAAACCGTCCGAGAGCTGTTTGAAGTCGTGCATCGCTGGCAGAAGCGGGTGACCGCGTTCTGCGAGGAGGTCGCCGAGCGCTCCGCCGACGAGCAGACCACGGCGCTGATGGACTATTTCGCCGCCCACGAGCGCGAATTGGGCCGCTTGATGAGCAATTATCCGGAGACGGTCCGCGAAGGCATCCTCGACACCTGGATCCAGCACACCAGCGAAGACGAGCTGCGGACGTTCTTTCAGAAGGTCGATCTCGACCCCGATCAATCGCTGGACGAAGCGACCGCGATGGTCGTGGAGTTCGACGACCGCCTCCGCGACATGTACCGCACGCTCTCGGAGAGCAGTCAGGTGCCGCCGCGTGTCCAAGCGGTGTTCGAGAACCTGCTGGACGCTCAGGAATGGCAGACGCTCCGCAACGCGTGGAGCGCCACCGAGAGCGAGCAATTCAGCGAAGGCCAACCCTGACGGCCCGCCGCGGCAGGGGCCGAACCGGCTGCCGCATCTCTCGTCCCTTCACTCTCGCCCCATCGATTCTCATGTCTCTCGAAACGAAAACGAACCTGTCCGACGCCTCCGTCGGTCACCTGCAGGATCTCATCCAGATCAACATCGACAGCAAGGACGGCTTCGCCGAAGCCGCGGAGCAGGTCGGCGACGATCGCATCGCGGCGCTGTTCCGTCAGATCGGCGAAATCCGCAGCAAGAACGCCGACGAACTGCAGGGCCTGGTCGCGTTGAACAACAAGGAACCGCAGGAACGCGGCAGCATCGCCGCGGCCTTCCATCGCACCTGGCTGGATCTGCGGGCGAAGCTGTCCGGCAGCGACAAGGCGGCCGTGCTGGCCGAGGCCGAACGCGGCGAGGACCACATCAAGGCTCAGTACGAAGAAGCCGTGAAGGCCGATCCGGGCAGCGCCGTCAGCGACGTGCTGCATCGCCAGTTGGCCGAGGTGAAGGCCCACCACGACCAGATCCGCGACCTCCGCGACGCCTATCAGGCCGCCTGACGATCGCCGCCCTCGATCGATTCGCCTGACGGCCGTTCCGCGATTGCGGGGCGGCCGTTTCTATTGGGCCGTTCGCAATTCGGTCTTTCGTCTTGAACCGTTCATGCGACGGGGGCGACCGGGGGGCAGGCTGGGACTTTTCCTCATGTGCGAATGCGGGTCGGGCGGTGTGATAGAATTTCCCCAGGGCGGCCCCCGCCGCCCCCGGTTCACTGACCACTCGACTACCGGACTCTTCCGATGCCCGACGGCACCTTCGACCAGACCGGCTCCGGCCTCTACACGCCGGACGCCGAGGCGGAGGCGAACCCCGCCGACGTCTCCGACGAGCAACTGCTCGCCCATTACCGGCAGCAATTCGAGCAGACCGCGGCCGACTACCCCGCCGGCACCGTCCTGACCGCCTTCGGCCTGGGCGTCGGGCTGGGCACGGCCCTCGGCTTCGCGTTGGGTCGCATCGTCCGCCCCCAGCCTCCCAGCCTGCCCAACCGAGCGGAACAGCTCGGCGAACGGCTGCTCGCGTCGATCCGCGATGTTGTCCCGGACAACGTCGCCAAGTACCTCGATTGACCGCCCCGGTCGTTCCCCGCCCGCTGATCGGTCTTCGCCTTGGCCTCGCCCCCCTCTCCCGTCGCCGCCCCGCGGCCTGATTCGTCCGACCCCGCCGCGTTGCTGGCGTCGATGGAAGCGGTCCGCGGTCGTGTGGACCGTCACGCGGCGGATTTCTCCGAAGCGGCCCGCCGCTCCGGCGACTGGACCTGCTACGTTCGCTCGGCGCCCCTCGCCTGTGCGGCGGCGGCGGCGGCGGTGGGCTACCTCGCCGTGCCGGCCCGGCCCCGTTCCCCGAAGGTCGTGCGGACGAAAGGGAAACGACGCAGCAGCGACAGCGAAGCGGCGAGCCCCAAGGAGGTCGTGGAGCGGCCCGTTTCCGGCAAGGGGCCGTGGATGGGCTTGGCGGCGGTGATCGGAAACGTGGCGGTGCGGGCGGGGACCGCTTACCTCTCCCAGAAGGCCGGTTCGATGTTCGGCGCCGCCGCGGCCGATGCGGACTCCCCGTCCGCCGGACCGACGGAACGCCCCCCCGGCGAAGCCCGCGGGCCCGGCGCCTCCAGGAACGCCGACCGCCCCTTCGGGAGCCCGCGATGAACCGTTTCCCCCGCCCTCCGGCCCTCGCTCCGCCCGTGAATCCGCCGCCCGCGAACCGGACGCCCCAGAACGGGACGCCTCAGAATCGGACGTCCGGGAGCACGCCGTCCGGGAGCACGCCGTCCGGCCGTCGATTGCCGCAACGCCCGGCCGCGGCCGCGTCGTCGGGCGTTTCCACGGGCGTGCCGTTGTCCGGGTTGCGGTCGCCCTCGCCGGGCATTCGTTTGGCGGAGCCCGGGTTGAAGGACGTGGCGGCGGGCTGGGTGGCGAGCCATCCGGCGATCGGCCTCGGAGCGGCGGCGGCCGTGGGGTTGGCGTTGGGCTGGGCGCTCAAACGACGCTGACCCCGTCCACGGTTTCCGCCCCCGGTTCGCGTCCTCGGTTCTCGCCCCCAAGCCTTGCTGCTCCTCGCTGATGTTCACGAACGGCCGACCGCCGCTGCCCCCCGTCGAACTGGGCCGAAGCGGTCAGGCGTTGCTCTCCGACCTGACGGAACTGGGCGAGCTTCAAGCCAAGTTGTTGGCCGCGGATGCGAAATCGGCCGCGAATCGCTCCGTCCTCTCGTTGGCGTTGGTGGCGATCGGCGTGGTGCTGGCGGCGTCCGGATTGCCGGTGCTGCTGGTCGCCGCGGGTTACGGGCTGGTCGCCGCGGGACTCCCGGCTTGGGCCGCGTTTTTAATCGCGGCGGGCGTGGGGTTCGCGATCGGCGGCCTCACCGCCTGGCTGGGCCTCAAGGGACTGATGCGAGCCGCCGGGACGTTCTCCCGCAGCGGCGACGCGTTCTCCGCGAATCTGCGTTGGGTCAAAGCCTCGCTGAGCGGCGGACGCTCTGAACCCCAACGACCGTCGGTGAACGGGCCGACGTCCCCCCGATGACGAATACCCCCTCCAACGCCGCCCGCGAGGAATCGCTGGACCTCGCTTCGATCCCGCCGCTGGAGTCGATCCCGCCGCAACTCGGATCTCCGGGCGGTTCGCTCCCGGCGCCGACCGTGGACGCGGGGTGGAACACCCGCACCAAAGCGTTGGAGGTGCTGGCGATTCTCGCCCTCGCCTACACGTTGTTCTTCGCCCGGGCGGTGCTGCTGCCGTTCACGTTGGCGGTGGTGCTGGCGCTGCTGTTCCGCCCGGTCGTGCGGTATCTGCGAAAACGGTGGCGGGTGCCGGAGTACGCCGGCGCCGCGGGGGCGCTGGTCGGGACGATCGCGATGCTGATCGTGGCGCTCTCCCTGTTGGCCCTGCCGGCGGAGGACTTCGTGCGGGGGCTCCCGGAGAAACTCGACGCCGCCAGCGTGAAGCTGAACCAGGAGAAGCTGTTCAAGTCGTTCGTTTCGATGCAGAAGAAGCTGAACGGCGCTGGCGATCTGGGCGTGTCGACCGAGACCCCCGCGCCGCCGCGACGCGAGGGCGAGGACGATGAGGAGCCGGAGGGCGACGACCCCGATTACGCCGCGCTCGGCGCCGCCGGTCCCGGCGCCGCGGCCGAAGTGCGGCAGGCGGGGGGCGTCGAAGTCGAGGAGGAGGACGAACCCGCCACGATGGTCGTGGAGGAGCGTCCGCCCAGCCTGTTGAACCGCGTGTTCAGCAGCGCCCCGGAGGCGCTCGGCGGGTTCGCGTTGGCGTTCGTGTTCCTCTACTTCCTGCTCGCGGAGGGGGATGCGATCCTCAACAACACGATCGCGTTGCTGCCCACGATGGCGGAAAAGCGGGAGGCCGTCGGCCTGACTCGAGCCGCCGAGAAAGGCGTGAGCCGCTATCTGATGCTCGTCTCCGCCATCAACGCGGCGCTGGGCGTGTGCATCGGCATCGCGATGTGGCTCGTCGGCCTGCCCAACCCCGTGCTGTGGGGCGTGATGGCCGGCATGCTGAACTTCATCCCCTACGTCGGGGCGTTCATCGGGGCGGGGGTCGTGTTCCTCGTCGCCTACCTCGAACCGGATTTCGGACTGCTCGACGCTGCAATGGCGCCGCTGTGCTACATGTGCATCAACCTGCTGGAGGGGAACTTCCTCACGCCGGCGGTCCTCGGCAAATCGATCTCGCTGAACCCGCTGATGGTGCTGTTGAGCCTCGCCTTCTGGGGCTGGATCTGGGGACCGACGGGCGCCGTGCTGGCGGTGCCGCTGCTGTCGATGACCAAGATCGTCTGCGACGACGTGGAGTCGCTCCGCCCCCTGGCCTTGCTGCTCGGTCCTCGCATCGAGAAAGACGACTCCGCTTCGGACTCGCCCGATGCGGAGTCCGAAAAACCGGCCGCGACCGCGGCGCCGGCGGTCGCTCCCGCGGCGTGACCGCAACGCCCGTCGCGGCTCCCGCACCGGAGGGTTCGGCCCGCCGTCCGCAACCACGGCTCGCCTTCAGCCTCGGTCACTCGACGACGCGGCCCTCGCCCGGTTCCCACGGCGGGGTGGCGTTCAGACACCGCATCGCCAAGGGGACGACGTCCACGGTGCGGGGGTGATCCGGCATCGCGACATCGTCCGGCAGTCCGCCGAAGATCAGCGGGCTGGCGCTGTCCAACTGATGCAGCGAGCCGTGCGATCCGCCGAAGTGCGTCGTGGTGCGGGGCAGACGGAACTCCGACCCCGGGAACGCCGTCGCCCACAGGGCGCCGCTTTCCGGGAAGAATGACGTCGTGATCCGCTCAAAGGCGTTCGGATAGTCGGGGAAGGTGATCAGATCGACGCCGTCGGCCCCTCCGCCCGACTCGATTCGGCCGTCCAGCGCCTTGAGATCGCCCTCGTACCGCCAGAGATTGCCGTAGCGATCGACCGCGGTCGCTCCGCCGGGAAGCTCGACAGCTTCCGGGCCGCTGGCGGGCGAGAATCGCAGCGTGCCGCGATTCGCGGTCGCGACGTAGAACATGGTCGGCTCGTTTCCGGGATTCGGGCCGCCGGTCCGATGAATCGGCGTCCGCCAGATCGCCTGATCGATGCGTTCGCACGTCAGCACGGCGTCGCGGACCTGTTCCAGCGAGGGTCCGTCTTCGGACAGATAAATCTGAGCCGCCCGCATATTGGGACAGACGAGCAGCTGCTCGCCGCGTTCCCAATCCTCGCCCCCGTGGACGACGCTGAAGTCGGACAGAACCTCCGTCAGATCGATCTCGCGTGCGTTGGGGTCGTCGTCGCAGTCGGCCTGGCTGTGGTCGCCGGTCATCAGGAAGGCGAACTTCTCCAGGAAGGAGTCGACCCCGCCGTACAGGGCGAACAACCCGCCGAGCGTTTTATCGAGCTGTTCCAGCACCGGCAGGGCGTTTTGCGGGCCGTGCTCGTGGCTCTCGAAATCGTTGTTGGGAAAATACGCGAGCGTGTAGGCCGGCGGACGGTTCCGACCGTACAGATCGAGGAGGAACTGCGAGGTCGCCTCGTCATGAAATCCGTATCGCCGGGTCGGGCCGCCGGGCGCTTCCAACGGTTCCCCGCCCTCGACGCCGCCGGAGCGGCAGAAGTCCGCGAGCGTCATGACGGTCGGTCCGAGCAGTTCCGTGGCCATCGACACGCCGGGAGCCAGTTCGAACTCGACCGGGGTGTGCAACGCGTGCGGATGCGGGCCGCGAAACCACATGCTGTTCAGCGCCGCGGTCGAATGACCGACCTCTTCGAGCATCTCGAAGACGGTGTCCGCCTTGAGCCGATGGAAGTTCAACCCGATCTGGAAGTCGTGGATGTACCGCCCGGGCGACTCCGCGAGGATCGTCCAGATGTCGTCGCCGAAGTAGGCGACCTCGTTGGTTTCCGGGTCGAACCAGTAGGCGCCGGCGATGTGGGTGCGATCGGGGTACTGCCCGGTCGTCAGGGCGCAGGTGGCCGCGGGCGTGATGGAGGGGAAGATCGAGGTGCAGTCCCAGCGCACGCCGCCCCGCTCGATCACCGCGGCGACGTTCGGTAGCTTGCCCGCGTCGATCGCGGGTCGCACGACGCGGGACGCGAGCGCATCGACGATCACCTGCACGACCGGCTTGGGGGGACGGGGGTCGGCGGAATCGGACACGAATTGCAGCTCGGGACGGTCGGCGGGGACGTGGGCGTCTAATCTACGCTGCCTCGCCTTCCGGTGAAGGCCGCCGCTCCGCCGGTTCGACCCGCTTGCCTCCTAATCGCACCCTCCGATGGCCGCATCTGCCGAATCCCCCAACCTCGCTGACGCCGCGGCCGCCGATCAAGCCGCGGACGCGAACGCGGAAGCCATCCCGGTCCGGGCGGCGGTGGTCGCGGAAGTCGAGGCCGCGGACCGTCTGATCGATCGACTCGCAGAGGCCGGCTTCACCGTCGCGGAAATCTCCGTCCTGTGCAGCGACGAAGTCAAAGAGGCTCATTTCCGCCGCTTTGAGCATGAAGACCCCGCCGGCGATTTCACCCCGCAGGCGATCGCGTCCGGCGGGGTGACCGGTTTGCTGGTCGCCGGCGCCGTGGCCGCGGTCGGGGCGGCGACCGGCGGGCTGGCGGTGATCGGAGCCGCCGCGGTCGCCGGAGCCGGCGGGATCTCGGGCAGTTTTCTCGGGGCGATGCTGACCCGTGGAAACGAGGGAGAACTCGCCGATTTTTACGATCAGGCGGTCCGCGAAGGGCAGATTCTGATCGGCGTCGAAGTCCACGGGCCCCGCTCCGCCGCCCGGCTGGCCAAAGTCGAGGAGATCTTCGCCGCCGAGGGCGTGCGTTCCCTCAGCCTCGCCGACGGCTGAGCGGGTCGCCGGGCGGATCAGCGCTGCGGGAACAGACGAACGCCCCGGCCGCGGCAGAGCCGCGACGCGGGGCGTTCTGAGTTTCTTAGACGTCGTCGGTCGTGATGAACGGGGGCGTGCCGTTCGTCCCGAACAGACGCGATGAGCTTCGCTCAGCCGTCGTCGCGTTTTTTGTACCCGCCGCCGCCGCTGGAGTAGCCGCCGCCGCCGCCGGAATAGCCCCCGCCGCTGCCGCCGCTGCTGCTACCGCCCTTGTAGCCGCCGCTGCTCCCGCCGCTCGGCTTGAATCCGCCGGTCTTCTTGAAGGGGGGACGATCCGCGAAGGGCGCCTTGGGACGCGGTTCTTCGAGGCGCCGCTTCAGGCCGTTCGGTTCCTCGCCGGCGACGCGGCTCACAGCGACATGCACTTCCCGGATGAAGTCCGCCAGCCGACTCGGTTCCATCTCCGCAGCCGGTCCGCCGAGATAGGCGGCGACGAGGTTCACCGTGCTGTCGAGCACCGGGTTGCCGGTGTCCTGAAACTGGCGAGAAGTTTTCATCGTGGGAACGGCGGGGAGAGAGAACCGCTCCGCATTGGACGGCAGCGGGCCAGCGTGGCTGATGGGGCGGGGGATACGAAAACCGCCCCCGGACGGTAACCCGTCCGAGGGCGGCTTGTAAGCACGGGAGCGAGGCCGACGGGACTTGAACCCGCAACCCCCGGATCGACAGTCCGGTACTCTAACCAATTGAGCTACGGCCCCGTGTGACTGAGCGGGGCTCGGTGCAAGACCGAAGAACCCGGCAGTCGCCCCGCCGGACACTCGCCGGCGGAGCCGGGTTCGCATCAGCGGGGCGGTGAGTCTACCGAGAGCCGCGATGTCGTCAACCGAGGAAGCCGTGTCCCCCGATTCAGCGGACGCGAACCCGGAACCCCGGCTATCCTGCCTTCGTGATTCGCACAGCCGCACCTCTGTTCCTCGGTCTCCTGCTGTCCGCCGGCCTGGCCGGTTGCACGGGCGAGCCGGCGCCCGCCCCGACCCCGGACGTGCCCGTGGTCGAGTGGCCCGACGATCCGGCGCCAGTCGCCGCCGAGAACCCAGCTCCCGCAGTCCCCGACGATGACCCCGCCCCCGTCGTGCGCCCGGTCGATCGCGAACCGCCGCTGCCCGGCGCCGCCGTTCTCGCCGGGGCGGGGCTAACGCAGCTTGCCGGGGATCGGCTCACCGTCGTCACCGATCGCCCCGAACATGCGACCGGATTGCCCGCCCTGATCGAAGCCGCGTGGCCCGCCTGGGTCGACTACTTCGGCGCCCCCCCGCCCCGGCGAAACGCAGGCGATGCCGAGGCCGACCCGCTGATGACCGCGTTCCTGATGGCGGAGCCGGATCGGTTTCGCTCCGCCGGGGTGTTCCCGGACGACCTGCCGCCGTTCCTCACCGGCCGCCAGCGAGGCCGCCGGTTCTGGATGTACGACGTGGAGGAGGAGTATTTCCGTCGCTCGCTCACGCTGCACGAAGCGACGCACGTCTTCATGGGCCTGCACGTCGATCGACGCAACGCGGGACCGTTGTGGTATCTGGAGGGGATGGCCGAACGCTTCGGCGCCCACCGGATCGAGCCGGACGGGTCGCTGAAAGTTCGCGTCATCCCGGGCGACGAGGCGGCGGCGGGCGGATGGGATCGCCTCGAACGAATCCGGGCGGACGTGCAGGCCGATTCGATTCCCTCGATCGACGAGATCGCCTCGCTCTCCGACGCCGACTTCCTCGACGGCGACCGCGGCTACGCGTGGTCGTGGGCGCTCGTCACGTTCCTCGACGCCCATCCGGCCTACGCCGAGACGTTCCGCACGCTGAGCGATCCGGGACGACGGGGCGACCTGTCCGTGTTCAATCCGGTCCGGCGACAGATCGACGCGGAATGGCCGGCGTTCGCCACGGAGTTGGTCCCCGGCTACGACGTGGCCGCGAACGCGGTGCAGTTCCGATCAAAGCTCGTCCAAGCTCCCGCCCCCGTCTCCGCAGACCAAGGATGGCAGGCCTTCGGTTCGGTTCGGAAAGGCCAGACGGTCACGGTGAACGCCGCCGGCCGATTCACCCTGGCTGACGATCCGAAGCCTTGGGAGAGCACGGCGGACGGGATCAGCTTCGACTATCACCGCGGGCAACCGATCGGGCAGTTGCAGGCGGCGGTTCTGGCCGACGCCCCCGCCCCGCCGATCGGCTTGGCGGAGCCGATCCCGGTGGGAGCGGAAGGCAGCTTCGTCGCCCCAAGGGACGGAACCCTGTACCTTCGGATCAACGATCGCCCGGACCGCCGCGCCGACAATCGCGGCGGCGTCACGGCGCTGATCGAACTCGAGTGATCCCTCACGCTTCGCCCCTCTTTCGCCCCGCAGAGGGGCCGCTTCGTATGCCGCTGAACGTTTACGGAATCGGAAACGCCCTGGTCGACGTGCAGGCCCGGGTGCCTGACGAGCTGCTCGCCCGCGTCGGCTACGAAAAAGGGGTGATGACGCTGGTGGACGACTCCGTGCAGATCCGCGTGCTGTCGGAACTGGGCGAGATCGACACCAACCGTTGCGCCGGCGGGAGCGCGGCGAACACGATCCTGGGCATCGCCCAGTTCGGCGGTTCGGCGGCCTATGCGGGGAAGACGGCGGCGGACGACCTCGGCGAGTTCTTCCTGAAGGACATGCGGGCCGCGGGCGTCACGATCGAAGTGCCCCCCGCCGACGAAGGCCACACGGGCACCTGCGTCGTCCTCATCACCGAGGACGCCGAACGCACGATGCTGACGCACCTTGGCGTGTCGGCGACGCTCAGCGATGCGGACATCGTCAACCGGGATCTCGGCACCTCGGAATGGGTCTACGTCGAGGGCTATCTGTTCGGCACGGAGCAAAACCAAGCCGCGGCCCGAGCGGCGATTCGATCGGCGAAGGCGGCCGGGGCGAAAGTGGCGCTGACGGTCTCCGACCCGTTCCTCGTCAACGCCTTCAAAGCGGACTTCCTCGAACTCATCGGCGGTCCCGTCGACCTGTTGTTCTGCAACCTCGACGAAGCCCGCGGGCTGACGGGCAAGGACTCCGCCCGCGATTGCGCGAACGACCTCGCGGCCCTCGGCCCGCGGATCGCGCTGACGATGGGGGCGGAGGGCTCGCTGCTGGTCGACCCGCTGGGGCTGGAGCACGTCCCCGGCGTCCCCGTGAAGGCGATCGACACGACCGGCGCCGGCGACATGTACGCCGCCGGCGTGCTGTACGGCATCACGAACGGCCTCGAATGGGAGCAGGCCGGCCGACTGGGATCGCTGAGCGCGGCGAAGGTCGTCAGCCAGATGGGCGCCCGCCTCGCCGAGCCGATTTCCAAGGCGGAGATCGCCGCGGCGATCAAGGGCTGATCCGGCTCCCCGCCCGAATCGCCCGCAGCCGGAACGCAGAAAGCCGCGATCGCCTTCCGAGGCGATCGCGGCTTTCGCATGGAAGCGGCGGCGGCGCTTAACCGCCGAACTTGCTCGGGTCGCCGAACAGGCCGCCCTTGCCGTCGCCGGTGCCGCCCTTGAGCGGCCCCTTGCGCTGGCGTTCGTAGGCGGGGAGATCCGGCTCCTCATCCTTCTTCTTGCCCTTGCCGCGGGGAGCGGCCGACGCCGGTTTGTCCTTCAACGCTTTCAACGACAGCGAGACCCGCTTCCGGTTCGGTTCGACCGTCAGCACCTTGGCTTCGACCTCCTCGTTGACGCGAACGATGTCGGACACGCGGCTGACCCGCTTGTGGTCCAGCTCGGAGATGTGGATGAGGCCCTCGACCCCCTCCTCGATCTCGACGAACGCGCCGAATTCCGTGCAACGGGTGACCTTCCCCTTCAGCGTCGAACCGACGGGATAGCTCTCTTCGAGCTGCTGCCACGGGTCCTTCGACAGCTGCTTCATGCCCAAGCCGACTTTGCGGCTCTCGGGGTCGACCTTCAGGATCTTGACCTGAATCTTCTGGCCGTCTTTGAGCACGTCGGAGGGGTGACCGATCCGGTTGTGGCTGATCTCGCCGATGTGAAGGAAACCGTCCACCCCGCCGATGTCGACGAAGGCGCCGTAGGGCTTCATCGCCCGCACGATGCCGTCGCGGGTCTCGCCGGGCTTGAGGGTCTCCCAGAGCTCCGCCTCCATCCCCTTGCGGGCTTCCTTGAGCACCGCGGCGCGGGAGAGCACGAGGTTCTTCTTCTCCGGCTTGACCTCGATGACGCGGGCCTCGATCCGCTGGCCGACGAACTGCGACATATCGGAGACGAAGCCGATGTCGATCTGGCTGGCCGGCATGAAGCCGCGCAACTGGCCGACCTGCACCTGCAGGCCGCCCTTGTTGGTGCCGGTCACGCTGCACTCGACGGTCTGGCCGACGTTCACGCTGTCCCAGTCGCCGGTCACCTTACGACGCCCGCGGGGGCTGCTGAGGTGAATCAGGCCGTTTTCGACGTCGACGCGATCGACGAAGAACGCCCCGTTGAAGCCGACCGGCGGGCCGTTGCCGTCCGGGTAGTCGGTGCGGGGGATGATGCCCTGCAGCCGGCTGCGTTCGAGATTCACGAACAGGTCGCTGTCGGTCTTGGAGTCGACCTTGCCCATCAGCTTGGTGCCGGACTCGATCGACTCCTCGTCGCCGATCATGTTCGGCGCGGGGGCGTCCTCGCCCTCCGCCGCCTCGCCGTCGGCAGGAGCGGCCTTCGCACCTCCGGCGTTCATCTGGCGGGAGAGGGCGTCGTCGCTGAGCCCCGCGGAGATGCTCGCTTCGAGTTCCTTATCCAACTCCGCGGACTTGGGGATCGCGATGCCCTGCGGCGACCGCGGGAGCGAAGGCGCCTTGGCGGCGTCCG
>NZ_WTPX01000123.1 GCF_013036045.1 Alienimonas chondri | reverse complement strand
GCCGGGCGAGCGCGTGCAGCGCCGCCGCGGCCAGCGTCACCGCGGTGACCTGCACCGCCGCCCACAACCACGCGATCACGGTGGACGAAACGGTGGGCGAAATGACGGGCGAGAGAGCCGTGGGAAAGAGATCACTCATCGTCAGCCCCTTCGTTTGACGCACCCTGTTCGCGGAGCACCTCTTCCAGCAGATCGCGTTCGGCGGCGCTCAGGCGGTCGTCCACCAACCGGGCCAGCAGCGCCTCCCGCGATCCGCCGAAAACCTTGCGCACCAGTTCCCCGACCAGCGATCGGCTGACTTCCTCGAACCCCCGAGCCGCCCGATAGCGGTGCGGGCGCCGGTCGTCGGTGCGATCGAGGAACCCCTTGCGGTGCAGGATGGAGACCAGCGTGGCGACCGTCGTGTGCGCCAGATCGCGGCCGTCGGCGGCGAGGCGATCGCGCAGCTCCGCGACGGTGGTTTCGCCCCCGTGATTCACCCCGTCGGCGCCCTCCCCCGCCGGTTCCCGGGACGCCGCCCAGACGGCGTGCATCACCTCCAGCTCACGGTCGGTCAGTTCCTCAGCGGGCGGACGAGCCATCGGCGTGCGCGGCCTCTCTCGGGCAAGTCGGGGCGACTTCTGGTTTCTTAGATTTGGTTTTACAGAAGCGTCGCGCCGCGAGCAAGGGGCTGATGTTTGGGGGCCAGGCTCTCGCCGCGGCGGGTTCGTTTTGGAATCGGCTCATGGCGCGCCCGTGGAGCGCATCGGGCGGCGGCCGATTGCACTGAAGGACCGGCGCTCAGGCGAACGGTTTGGGCGTCCTGGGCGGGGAGTCGCGGGAGCCGTCGGCGCGGACGGTCACACGGCGGTTCGACCACGCCTGTCGCAGACCGAGGGCGATCATGGCGGCGCCGAAGCCGCCGAACGCGAAGCCGTGCAGCAGCAGCCAGCCCGGCCCGCCGTTCGCCAAGGCGAAGAACGCCCCCAGCCCGCCCGCCGCGAACAGACTGCCGAACGCCGCGGTCCCGCAGCCGCCGCGAATGCCCTTCCAGTCAGTCGCGGCGTGCGTCGGGGCGGTCCGCCGGCGGGCGACCCGGCGACGGCGGAGGCGGACGACCTGCCGCAGCAGTTCCCGCTCCCCGATCGCCCGGCGTTCAAGCCGCTCCACCTCCTCGGTCCACCGGACCCCGTTCTCCACGTGGATCAGCAACGCCGTGCCGCAGAACCCGCACCGCACGACGTGCTCGGGATCTCGTTCTTCAGAGGGCGCATCCAGCGGCACCGGTCCGCCGCAGTGGTTGCACGGGGCGGTCGGTTCGTCGGCCGGCGCGGCGCTCATGAGATCCGCTCCTCGTTCCTGCCGTCGGCGTTCTCCTCCGACGAGAGCCGGCGTTCGAGGGCGGCCCGTTCGGCCCGATACCGCTCCCGGCCTTTGTGGAAGCGTTCGGCCTGAACCCACTTCGGCAGGGCGAACGCCAGCAGCAACGCTCCGCCCCCCAGCGCCATCGACCAGGGGAACCGATCAGCCAGCCACGAGGTCGCCAAGCCCCACGCGATCAGCGACAGGGCGACGAGCGTCAGGAAGATCGCCGTGCCGCGGTTCGGCGACAGCGGCTTGCCGTTTTCGTCCCAGCCGTCGATCAACGTGGCCCGGCGGCGGTTCCAGCGGTCGTCCAACTCGTGGAGCTTCTCCTCGATCCGCAGCCGCCGCACCGCGCGGCTCAGCCCCTCGACCCGCCGCCCCAACCGCCGCACCCGCTTCGCCGTGACGGTCCCGCGGCGCCGCTTCAATCGCACCGTCGCGTTGCAGTGATCGCAGGTGAGGAACCGCACCGCCCGCCCCGCCCCGCTTTCCCCCGGCCCGCTTCCCCCCGGCACCGGCAGCGGGGCGGCGCACTTTGGACAGGCCAGCGTGAGGAGCGTCGGCATCGGAACGGAGCGAACGGAGACGCGGAGCGAACGACGACGGACGGGGACGATCGAACGCAGCGTACCGGCGGCGCTCGCCTCGCCTCATCCGAGATACGCCGCCGGGCCGCGCCCGCTTCCCGCAATCCGCCGGCCCCGGGCGGGCGGTTCGTGCGACGCCGGCGCCTCAGAGATCGCCCTTTGCGTTCCTGCCCCGTGGCGCGGCTGCGTCGTTCGCACGAACCGGCGCGTAGACGTCCAACAGCGAGCGAAAATAGAACCCGTCGTTGGCCATCCCGAGGTTCGCCGGCCCGAGGCGATTGTTGTTTTGAAGCTCCTCCGGCACCCCGACGAAGCCGCTGAAACCGCCCCGCTCGTGAGCCCAGACCGTGAATGGATCCCCGATCCGCGGCTCGAACGAACCGCCGTCTTCAAATCGCTGGCTGTAGTACCGAAACGTGACCGGCCGCGGGAGCGGTTTGTCGTTCACCGCCGTGATCCGCAGCAGCGTCTTGCCGTGCCAGGCTTTACCGTCGGACCGCTTCCCGACATACGCCTCGCCGGAGACTTTCACCACGGTCCCCACCGGCACGCCCAGCAGGCCGATCGTGCGATCGGCCCGCAGGTCGCGGACGGAGATCGTCGGCGGCTCGTCGCTTTCCCCTTTCGGCTGTTGGAACGCGACCGGGACGAACGCGGCGGACGGGGCCGGCGGCGGCGATTGGGGCGAACCGAGCAGCAGCCCGGCGGCGAGGCCCGCGAGACCGGTCGCCCCCGCGAGCCACAGCGGCCGTTGGGTGCGGAATCGAGCAGGGAGCGGCACGGAGGCGGGCGGCGTCATGCGAGCAGGCTGGGGGAGAGGCGAACCGGCCCAGCGTACCGCCTGCCCCTCACCCGATCCGGTCGCGCCACTCGGCGCTGTCGATCACGTCGCTGATGAACATCTGCTGGGCGACCAGCGTGCTTTCGTGCAGGGTCGCGGCGGCGACGCTACCGGCCTTGTTCGTCACGTCCAGCGTGCCGGTCGCGTCGCGTAAGAACTCCACGTTCAACCCGCGATGGAACGCCTGCCGGGCCGTCGTGTCGCAGCAGACCTGCGTCATGTAGCCGGCGATCGTCACGGTGTCCGCGCCGTGGTCCTTCAACCAGCCGGTCAGCGGGGTGTTCGTGAAGGAACCGGGCAGGTTCTTGTCGATCAACACGTCCCGCGGCCGCTCCGCGACCTCCTGATGCAACTCCCATTGCTCCGACCCGTGCCGGAACACCGGGGCGTCCGGGGCGGGCTGATGGTGCCGGATCACCGCCGTCGGCACCCCCTTGTCCGCCGCGGCGTCCATCACCGCCAAGATCGTTTCCAAGTGCCCCGTGGGGTGCGTGATCGGGAACGCTCCCCCGGGGAAGTATTCGTTCTGAACGTCAACAATAAGCAACGCGCGGGGCATAGCGGGCGACCGGGGGGGGGAAGGAGCGGCGGAATCTTATCCGTGTGCCCCGCCCCGACCGCCCGGCCCGGCCCCAGCGACCCCGTCCGGGCGACCCCGTCCGGGCAACCCCGAGCCGATCCGGGGCGATCCGGGGCGCCCGCCACGGGTTACCGCTCGTCGATCCCCCCGCGAATCGCCCGCTCGCGGATCATGTCCTCCGCGTCCGCCGCCTCCTCGGCGTCCTGAACCTCCACCTCCCGCACGGGCCGGGGGTAGTCGCGACCGCGGCGGAACTCTTCGTTGAAAACCGCGACCATCAAGTTGGCCCCGGCGGCGGTCACCTCCGCGTCCGCGGTCACGGAGACCGTCACCCGGGCCGCGCCGCCGTTTCCGTCGGGGCCGGCCCCGACGACGTCCGCGCCCACCTCGATGCTCGCGGCGACTTTGCGGAGGGCGTTGGCGACCAGCGTGACGATCGCCGCTTCGCCCGGATCGCGACGCATCATCGCCGCGGGCAAGCCGTTGAGGACGTTCTCCGCGAGCGTCACGGCGGCTTCGGCAGTGCGTTTCAATCGACCGGCGGCCTCGGCGCCGGGGCTGGCGGCGACCAGTCGGGCGGACAGCGCCCCGTCCTGCAGATCGACCGCGACGGCGTAGGCGTCCGCCTCCGCGATCGCCGGCCGGAGCAGCCCGAACGCGGGAATCCATTCGTCCTCCTGACGGGCGGCGAAGTCCAGTTCCCGCAACATCATCCCGCGCACGATCGTCACGTCCCCGAACGCCAGCAGCGCCGCCGGCGCCTGTTCGCCCAGTTTCTCCGCCAGCGCCGCGGCGGAGCCGGCCGCGGGGGCGTTCGCGGCGCCCAGCGCTTCCAGCGCGCCGGCGTTCCCGCGGCCGTCGGAGATCGCCAGCGTGCGGCCGTCCGGCAGCATCTGGGCGATCCCGCGTTCGATCAGCCGCGCCGGTCCCTCGAACGGCTCGGTCGCCCGAAACAGGAAGATCGGCTCGCCGAACGGCTCGCGGCGGGGGTAGCGATCCTCCGGATCCGGCGCCGGGGCCGGCGGGAGGAAGATGGCGACGCCCTCCACCTGATCGATCCTCAGCCCCAGTTCGTCCAACGGCTCCGCCATCGGCTCCCCCGCCGCCAACAGCGGGGCGAAGGACCGCCGAAACAGCCGATCCGTCCGCACGCGACTCGCATCCACCGTCATCCCCCCCACGGCGTCCGCCGGAATGAGATGCAGCAGCGGCGCCGCCCTGGTCACGGTGATCCGTTTCTGCGCCGAGGCGAGCGGAACGACGACCAGCAGCGCGGCCCACGCCGCCACGAAACCGAGGGGACGAGCGACAGACACGGGAACCGCTCCGAACGAAGGACTGTGGAACAGGGGGAACCGCCCGCAGCCTACCGTGGCGATGGTTTGCAGGTCAGGGGCGGGCGGGCTCCCAAATGGCGCGATGAGCGATTGCACAGCAACAAGCGAGTCCTTGATATTCTCCAGAGACCGACGGCCCATTTCTGGCGATCAAGTTGAATCCGAATCCGCAGCAGCCTGACGTCAAAGGACTTGCCGCTCTGACGGCAAGAGTCCTTGAGAAGGGGGAGCCGATCCTCAGTTTGGTGACCGCCGCCGCCGCGACTTGGCCGCTCTCGGGACCGGCGTTCGCGGGTCTCGTGGCAGCAGCTGCGTCTCTGGTTGGCGTGCAGGGCGTGCGGGCATTGCGCGAACATCAGGGCGAGCGCACGCTGGACAGGGTGCTCGAAGTCGTCGAAGAGCATGCGAAAGGCCAGATTAGCACCGGGAAGTTTATTGCCGAGAGCGAGGATCTTGAAATCCCCGTGTCGAAGGACGACCCCAGCTATGGAGCACGGGCGTTGTTCACGTTCCTCCGGCACGAATTGCTCAACGCAGAACTGCGCGACGCTGACGCGAAAGAACGCACGGCCCGCATCGAACGAGTCGTATATCGACTGCTCCAAGACTCCGGCGATCTCGCCGCCGCACTCGCTTGCGGGTTCGCAACTCAGGCGGAAGGACTCGAACGGGTGCTTCTTGAAGTGGAACTGACCCGCGATGACTTGGCCGACCTCGCCAGTAATCTTCAGGGCCGCTTAGACGCTCTCGATGCGCGATTGGAACACGCCCCGCCGCTGGCGATGCCGTCGGCTGGGCGGGTCGCCGGGATGGCCCGCGGCGAGATTGAATCTGCCGCCGACCGCTTTCACTACAGCACAGAGCAGGTTCCGCTGTTCGGTCGCGAGGATCTGCTGCAAGAGTTAGAGACGTTCCGTACTGCGGACTCTCTTTTCGCTTGGTGGCTGCTGACTGGCCCCGGCGGCTCCGGCAAAAGCCGGCTGGCCTTCCAAACCTGCCGGGAAGCTCGAAACGCTGGGTGGTGGGCCGGTTTCCTTAGCCACGATCACGGCCCGTCCGGCGGCTATGACGGGTGGCACGAATGGACCCCACGCCGCCCCACGTTGGCGGTGATCGACTACGTCGCCGCTCGCCACGAGCGGGTCGCTGCATGGCTTACGAGTTTAGCGGAGCGGGCCGAATGCTTCGAACACCCTGTTCGGGTGCTCTTATTAGAACGCAGTGCCAACGAGACCGATCCATGGTTTCAATCATTGGTGGGCGGCCCGTCCGGCGGGGCGGCCGGACGCCGACGCGATTGCCTCCACGAAGCCCCTCTCGGCCTCCCGCCTCTCGACCCGGAATCGCTGTGGCGAACGATGATGCACGTTTGGGACGCATCGGGATACCAGCCCTATCCGTCTCGCGACTCCACTTTGGAAGCCCTTTCGGAAATTGATCAAGAAGGCCGCCCGCTGTTCGCGGCCTTTTTTGCAGAGGCGATCGCGGAAGGATTGGGCCCAGACGGGATGTGGAATCCGCAGTCGCTCACCGAGGCGATCCTCGCACAAGAGGTTGACCGTTGGCGGGCAGTCGGCTTCGACGGCAAACACGCTAATTTGCTCGCTCTCGCCACAATGGCCGGTCCGATCGAGGCGGAGCAGTTAGACGCCCTCACCGACCCAGCCGGACCGGCCCTGCCAATCCCAGCACTGGACGACTACAACGAGAACGAACTGAGACGCATGAACGGCTTTGCCGCCCCGACAGAAGTCGACGCCGCCGTTCCTTTCGAGCCAGACGTACTCGGCGAATGCTTCGTCTTGCAGCGACTGGCCGGCAAGCTGTGGGTGTCGGAAGGCAGTGCAGCATCGACCCAGCGAGACGTTGTCAAGCTGGCGAAGTGGGCGTGGGAGACTCGACCTGAGGAGACGGCAGCATTCACCGCAAGATCGTTCCGTGATTTCCCAACAGGTCCTGAAAACGTCGACGGGGGGGCCTCTGCCCTTTCACTACTGACTGGGTTGAACTCGCTTCCTTGCGAATTGTCTGAAGCGGCCGTAGTCACTTCGCTCTGCATCCCCTTCGTTCACGTGCGGCTTGGGGAAGCGGCATCAGATGCATGGGTCGATCGATTAACTCAACTCTCAAATGGCGACCCGCTTGTCGCCGCGGCTCTGACGACAAGGGGGGCCGTTCGTGAAGAGATGAAACCGCCAGAAGCAGAAGAGGCAGACAGCGACTACACCCGAGCCCTCTCTCTTCCCGGGGCCACGCCGGCGCAAAAATCCCATGCAAGATACCAGAGAACTCTCGCTCGCCAGCGTCTAAGGACTGCCGCCCTGACGCACCTTGAGCGAAACTGGGGTGTCGTGATATGCGCCCCCGAAGGACTCCTCCCGGTGCAGATAGCAACTGCGTATGCCAGTCGCGCGGCTGTACGAATCGACCTTCGACAATGGGGACCTGCCAAAGAAGACTTTGATGAGTCGGTCAGGCGGTCACGGAATATTTCTGAAGACCTGTTTGCTACGGCTCTCATGAATCGGGCTCGAGGACACTTGCGAAGCGAACCCCCGAACTTTTCTTTAGCGATGAAAGATTTCACAAGTGTGGCTGAAGAGCTAATTAACGCGAGCGAAGAACTGCGGTCTTGCGCTTATTTCAACCGGGCTGTTTTGTTTGAGCAGGCGGGCGATGTTGAGTCAGCGATATTGGGCTACAGTTTCGTCTTGGAGGAGTTGTCGGCACCGCCGGTTGAAGACCTGGTCAAATGCTCTGTAAACAGAGGCCTTCTGCTCGTGGCAAAAGGTTTTACGAAAGATGGCCTGCGGGATCTGGCATTCGCCATCTTACAGTCTGAAGAATGTGGAATGGAGGGCGTCGGGAAGCGGCTGGCGCCCGTGCTGGAGGAACTGGGGCTCAGCAGCCCTGCGTAGTCGGGCCTTCATTCGAGGCGACTAGATTGAGGTCTGCTTCCACCTTCATCGGAAGCTAGTCACTCTATTTGGGGGCTCTCACGAACGCCCCTCATTTCTCCTCCCCGATCTCCCGCCGCATCCTTTGCGGGTCCACGCCCTCCCGTCGGGCCAGTTCGGCACGGCTGAGCACGCCGGCGGCGACCAGTTTCACGTCGGCGCCGCGTTCGGCGGGGCGGTCGCGGTGGGCGAGGTCGGCGAAGGTGAACTGCGGCGTCAGGCTCGCGGCCGCCTGTTCGCTCACGGCGCCGCGGGCGACGGCGTCGGCCGTCAACTGCGCCCACAACCGGGCCAGGGCGGCGGCGAAGAAGCGTTGCTCCGCGGCGAACCGCTTCACCGCCGGACCCTCCGCCGCCATCGTGCTGGCGTAGTTCGCGTTGCTGGCGTCCGCCGTCAGCATGAACTCCGGCAAGCCCACCCCCGCCGCGGCCCCCAGCAAGAGCGCCCGACCGATCTGGCTGGCCTCCGCGAAGCTGCTTTTGGGGGCGAGGAACTGTAGATCGGTCGCGTCGGAGGTGGTCAGGATCGAACCCGGGGCGAAGACCTGCCGGCCGGTCCGTTCCCCCGCGAAATCGCCCGTCGTCCCGCCGCTGTCGCCGTAGGCACCGACGTTCCCCTGCACCTTCCGCCACAGCACCACCGAGGCCTGCACCCGCCGGGCCGTCAGCTCCGTCTCCAACCACTCCGCATGCCGGGTCAGCGGACCGATCAGCGGGGCCAGCACGCTCACGCCGCGGACCTCCGCGTCGTCCGCCCCGGCCTTCACGTGCAGGATCTCCGCGGCGGGGATCGTCTCGACGTGCTCCCCGGTCGTCGGGTCGATCCGCAGATAGGCCACCGGCGTGACCGCGTCCGCCGGGTCCGTCAGCACGCCCAGGCTGTCGGGGCGCTCCCGCGTCGCCCCGATCTCCTCCGGATCGAGGAACCGCGCCGCCGGCACGTCCCCAGTTCCGTCCGAAGCGGGCCGGGCGAAAATGCGGACGAACGCTTCGCCATCCCGCCAAGTGCGAACCGCCAGTTCGCACAGCGTGACGTGCGGAGCGTTCGCCTCCCAGAACCGCCGCCAGAGACCGCGCAGCTCGATGTCTCCCGGAAGAGAGTCATTGTCTCCCGCTATGCCTTCCGTATCTGGAGACCGACGGGCGTGGGAGAGGGTCACGCCCGGTCCGACGACGTACGCCTCCAACACCCGCAGGGCGTTCTTGGCGTACGGGTTCTCCGCGGCAAGCTCCCGGGCCACGTTGCGAGTCTCCGCGGAAGACAGCCGCCCCGGCGCGCTGCGGGACGAACCGCCGACGCCCACCTCGGCCCAACCGGCGTCGGTCGTCGGCGCCCCGGCGTAAGCGGCGCCGTCGTGAACCGAGTAGGCCGACGGCCGACCGCCGCCTTCGCGCAGCGTCCCCTCCATCAGGGCGAGAGTCCGCTCCCGGGCGAGTCGATCGCCCTTCGCTTTGAGGGCCGCGGCGGCGAGGGTGTCTTTGAGCAAGGTGAACATGGGATGCGTTTCAGGGGGAATGTTGAAGGGGAAAGAAGGGCAAGGGGCGCCGCGATCGAACCGCTGCGTGTCGTAGCGGCGGCTTCCAGCCGCCGACTCTCGGCGTGGCCGTTCGTGCGTCCCCCGCTCGCTGCGCTCGTGGACGGCGGCAGGATGCCGCCGCTACGGCTCATCGCGGACTGCTCTAAAACATGGAACGGGACACGACCAACGAATCGCCGCCCTTCGCCTGCGGCTCGCCCAGCGCCCAGACGGCCAGACTCAACGCGAACGCCCGGTCGTCGTGGCCGCCGGGGGGATGATCGAACCGCACCCGCCCGCCGGGCCGTTCGATCAACTCCAACGCCCGCAACTCGGCGGCGAGATCATCTGTTGTCTCCGTCGTGTCTCTCAGATGACTCCCGACAGAGCCGGCGCCGGGCCGGAAGGCGAGGCGGCCGCCGTAGACTGCGGTTCGCAGGCCGCGGGCGAGGTCGTCGTTCCCGCGGCCGGCGGCGAAGGCGAACCGTTCGATGCGGACCCGCCCCGCGAGCCGCTGGGCGAGGCCGGCGAGCTGGTACTCGTCCGCCACCACCCGCACGCCGGGGTACTTCGCGGCGACCTTGAGAATCCAATCCTCGACCCACGACACCGGCACCGGCCGATCCGGAGTGGGGGCGGCGACGTCCAGTCGATCGACGACGATCCGACCGCTCCGCGGACAGCGATGCGCCACGCAGCAGGCGGTTCGGTCGCGTTTCTCCCCGTAGTCCACGCCCGCGGCATACCGCACGCCGGGGCGGCCGACGGGGTGCACGTCCAGCGAGACGTCCTCGCAGGCGGCGACCTCCGTAGGGGTGAAGAACGCCGCCGCGGAGTTCGCCTGCCATTCGTTCAGCCACAACCGCGCGAAGACCGGCTCGGGCAGCAGGGCGCGTTGCTCCGCCAGCGCCGCGGGCATCACCCACGGGGCGCAGGGACCGGGCAATCGGCGGAACATCCAATCCTCTCGCGTGCGGGCCGCCTCGCGAGCCGTCCATCGCCAATCGCGACCCCACCCGGCGTTCGTCAGGACAACCAGGAGACAACCGGGAGTCTTCGCCGCGCTGCTGAGCAGCGAATGCCACAGCCCGGCGTCGGCCCAGTGGCAGAGTTCGTCGCAGATCACGAAATCGGGCGTCAGCCCGTAGCTGCTGCCCACGTCCCCGCTGAGGACGTCCAGCCGGGCGCCGGTCGCGGGGTTCACGATGCGTTCCGCCCCGACGTTCAACGAGCCTAAGACCTGCGGGTTCGCCCGGACCAGTGCCGCCAGCGCGGACCGCACCAAACCGGCCTGATCCTTGTCGGCCGCGGCGACGACCCCGCGGATCGGTCGGCGGGCGAAGCGGAGAACCCAGGCCAGCATGACCGCGGTGTCCGCCGTCTTGCTGTGCCCCCGCGGCCGTTCCAGCCACGCCCGGCGGGCGGGCGAGCCGGAGGTAACGTATCCCTCCGGCACAGGCACGGCGGCGACGCGACACCAGGCCGGGTCGAGGGCGACGAAGTCCGCCCGCTGCCACGGCAGCATCGCTTCGCCGAACGACGGGCCGCCGGGTTCTAAAGAAAGCGCGGCCCGGAACGCCCGCGGATCGGCGGACGCCGCGTCCAGCGCCGCCGCCGCCCGCCGCGCCCGCCGGCGGGCGATCTCCCGCCGCACGTGGGATTTCGTATAAAGATACCGCCGCCGCGGGGCGGCGAGAATGAGGTCAGGCATTCAACTGCTCCCCCAGTTCCTCCTCGGGCGTCTCGCCGATCGGGCCGTTCAATTCGACGGTCTCTTCATCGGTCGGAACCGCCGGCGGGGGCGGGCGGAACTTGAGATAGAGGCTGCGGTCCGCGGAGGCGCCGGACAATGCTTTCTGATAGGTGACGGCGAGGACGTTCAGGCTGCGCATCGCGTCCAGCCGACCGAGCTGCACGGCGAGTTCGGCGTCCTCGGCGAGGGCGGCGAAGAAGTGCAACGGCTCCACGCCGGCGTCCGCACAGGCCTTCTGCGGGGCGGCGCCGGCGCTCAGCGCCCGCACCACCGCGGTCCGTTGCTCGTTCGTCAGCGGAACGGGCTTGAACGGGCCGCCATCTTCCGATTCAAACAGGAATTCAAAGGGGGCGGCGTCACTCATCGCAGCCCTCCAATTCCTGCCGACGGCGGGTCAGGCGGTTCGTTTCGAGCACGGCCGGGGCGGAACGATTGTCGCGAATCAAATACGCCGGCGCCGCGTGACGGCTTTTGGCGTGCGAGACGGCCGAAAGCGTCGCTTTTTTCTTACCCCGCCCGCCGGCTCCGTAGAGGGCGCTGTGCTGTCGCAGGTCGTTCGGCTTGCTTGAACGGGACGGCGCCGGCTCGACCGGGAGCTTGACGAAGCCGGACCGCTCTAGAAACGGGTGCGTCTGCCCTAATTGCGTGAGGGATTCGATCCACGGAAACGGGCAGGCGTCGCAGGCGGCGGCGACGAACGGGGCCGCCAGCGAGCACCCCCGATAGGTCGGATGCAGCACGACCCGAGACAGCGTGACCAACTGGGCGTTCATCGCTTTGAGGCCGGCTGAGGTCCATCGCGAGCCTGTGCCGAAGTATTGGTTCCGCCCCCGCAACGAAAGCGGGGGAGAACAGAACAACGCGATCCCCACCGGCTCCGCGGTTGAAGGACTCTCATCTGACTTACCGATGACTCCCGGCGGACGCACATGCCAGAGCATCACGCCGAAGCGGACGACGCCGACGGTGTGGGCGCGGTAGTGCCAGTCGGCGAACGCCGGCCAGTCGCCGCGGGAGGCGACGGTCAGCCGCAGATCGCCGGCGAAGGAGATGCGGCCATCGAGATCGTCCGGGGCGAACAGCGGGCCCAACGATCGGCGGCCGGCGAGAGGGTTCTGTTCCTCCTCTGCCGGGGTCGCGTCGGAGAGCGGCGGGCCGGCGGACCGGCAGCGCACGGCGTGATGCGGGGCGAGGTCGTCAGCGAGATCGTCGTGCGTGGTCGCCAGCAGAAAGCCGACGCCGGTCGCCGCGCATAATCGCCGGACATTGTGGGCGACCGCCGCGGCCAGCGTGCGATCCAGCACGGCGGCGAACTCGTCGCAGACCACCGCCCCCGGCTCCTTCCCGCCCTGTGCTAGGCAAACCGCGAGAGCCAGGCGGAACCGAAAGCGCTGCCCGTCGCTCAACTCCGCGGGGGTGCGGAGAAGCAGGCGGGGCTCGGCCAGTCCGCACTTTGAGAGCAGGGCGCAGGCGGCGTCGAACCCGATCGGCAGGGCGTCCGCCAGCGGGCGGTCCGGCAGGGTCAGGGCGTCCGCTCGCACGACGGGCGGACCGCCCGCTGCGGCGTCGGATTCCAGTCGGTCGGCGGCGGCCCGCAGCAAGGTGCTCTTGCCGGATCCGCTGGGACCGGTGAACAGCGTGATGCGGCCGGGACCGGCGTGAACCGGCAGATCCTCGGCGATCGTGAGGCGGTCGGCCGGGGCGACGTCCAGCCCGAACGACGCCGCGACGCGGGCCGTGTTCAGGCTCCGCCGCCGGGGACGCAGGGGATGAGAAACGGAGAGGTGCATGTTCAAAGGCGGAAGGGGAAAGGCGGAGGGGGGAAGGAGCGACGTTCCGCTCGTTCGGGGCGATCGGCGGCTCACTCCGGCGCCCCGCGGACGACGACCGCGAGGTCGTGATCGCCCACCAACGCGTCGAGGTCCGGCCGGACGGCGGACCAGCGGTCGGTCGGAACTTCCAACGAGACGCGAACGAGCGCCGGTTCGTCCGACGGTTCTCCGGTGGCCTGGGAGTCGGACGTAGTCACGCGGGAGTCATCCGGGAAACAACCGCTGGGGCCGGCGGGCGTCATCAGCAGGGCGTCGAGTTGATTCGGGTCGAAACCGGTGAGGGCGGCGTCGAACTCGGCGTCCGGCTTCAGCGCCTCGGCGGAGAGTTCGCCCAGCAGGTCGACCAGCTTCGAGCCGTCCCAGGCGCCGCCGACGTCGGCGTTGTTCAGGGCGATGCAGAGCGCCTTTTCTTCGGCGTCCGGCAGATCGACGACGACGCAGGGGGCGACGTCGGGACCGCCGTGCTCGGCGGCGTCGTGCTTCAGGACTTCCAACCGCTGATGACCGCCGACCAGCAAGCCGCTGCGGCGGTTATAGACGAGCGGTTGGACCAGTCCGAAGGCTCGCACGCTGGCGGCCAGCTTACGCCACCCGGCGTCGCCGGGTTTCAGCGCGATTCGCGGGTTGTGCGGAGCGGGGGCGAGGGAGGACAGGGGGAGGTGTTCGAGCTGCATGGTTGGAAGGCGGAAGGCGGAAGGCGGAAGGCGGAAGGCGGAAGGCGGAAGGCGGAAGGCGGACGAGGCGTGGCTCACGCTGGCGCGTCCCTTCCGCCTTCCGCGATCCCCGCTCCGCCTTCGTCCGCCTCCTCTCGATCCGGGCGGAAGCGGGTTTGCAGGGAACGGCGGGTGGCGTCGAGACCGCGGTTCACCTGCCGGCTGGTCAGGCCGAAGGCCAGGGCGACGCGATCCGGCGGCCAGCCGACGCCCTCGGTGAGGGTCAGCATCGCCAGGCGTTTCCAACGGCGGCTGTCTTCGGCGGCGTACTCGGCCCGCAGGCGGTTCCAAAACTGTTCGGGATCGCGGCGGGGAAGCAGGGTTTTCGTCCCGCGGGACGTGGCGATGGACATGAGGAGAGTCTTTCGGAGAAGGGCGGCGGCGGTGCCGTAGTGTCATTGTGTACACTAATACGTTCAGTGGTATTGTGGGGCGGCGGCGGGCGGTCGGGAAGACGGGTCCGGCCGATCGGTGGCCGAACGGGGGAAATGTTTGAGAATGGCCGGACCGCCCGGTCCGACGGCGATTCGACCGCCCCGATCGCGCCCCCGGCGATCTCCGCCGTTCGCCGAAGAAACCCCGTTTTTCTCGTCTCATGTCCCGTTCCGCCGTCGACCCGCCGACCGGCGCCGTTCCCCCGACCGGCGCCGCCACGCCGCAGGACGTCGCCTCCGGGGCGGCGCTCGAGGACGCGTCGGTCGGGCGTTATCGGAAGCAGGCCCGGTTCGCTCCGCTGGGGGCGGCGCCGGTCGGGGGA
>NZ_WTPX01000122.1 GCF_013036045.1 Alienimonas chondri | reverse complement strand
GGGCGGGGCAGGTGCGGCAGACTGTCGAGTCGGTCGTCGGGAACGACCGGCCGGCCGGCCGCTTGGGGCGGCGGGACGGTCGGCGGATCGGGGAAACCCGGTCCGCGGCCCGTCGGGGGGCATGCGGTGCTAGCACATTGCTTCGCCCCCCAACAAGACCGTCGTTCGCGACCCCCGCGACCTCGACTCCGCACCCTTCCGCACGCTCGACCCCGCGGAGTCGAACCCGCGACGTCGTGCCTCCGTCCACTGTTCTCCAGCCCCGGATCGACCGGATGTCCACTTCGCCCCCCGCCGTTCGCACGCTTGGCGGACGCCCTCGCACCGGTGTCCGAAACGAATCTTCCCGCGATGAAGCCTGTCGCGGGACGCGAACGGGATCGTCCGGCTCCGCGCCCCGCCCCCGTTTGGCTCGGGGAACCGAGGGAGACGAGAGCGACGCGGACCCGATCGGATCGCCCGTCGATGATCCATGGGAAGCGGTCGCCATTGCGGCGGTGAGGACGGCGCTCCGTGCGGTGCGGGCCGCGGACGACGGCTGGGCCGCGAAGCTTGCTAACGTCGCCGCCGATCCGGGCGTGCGGGAGGCGCTGGGCGAACTAGCCGACGCCGCCCGTCACGCCGCCTGGCCGGACGGGGCGGAGCCGAATGTCGTGGGGGAAGAGGACGCGGTCAGCGGATCGGAGGACCCCTCGGCGAGTTCGCCTCCGTCCGCGGAGGCACGTTCGACGCCTCGATCGTCGCAGTCCTCGCGTCCGGCCACCCCGTCGATCGCCTCGCCCCCGGCCGCTTCGTCGCCCCCCGCCTCGTCGTCCGCCGCTTCGGAGCCGTCGTTCGTTCAGGCGGAGGCCGCTCCGGGAACGACGGCGACGCTGGGGGAGATTCGGGAGCGACTCACGCTGGGCGCGGACGCGAGCGCCTCCGGGGCCGACTCGGCGGTCGATCTGACCGGCGCCGCGGGATTGGAAGGGGCGTCCACGCTGCAATCGGAGGATGTCCGCGGACTGTGCCGGGTGCCGGACCGCTGCCGGACGAAGGCGCAGGCGCTGCGGTGGGCGGCGGATCGGCTCGTCGCGGGGGCGGAAACCGGTCCGCTGCGGGCGCGTCGGGAGGAGTTGGAAGCGATCGCCGACCCCGGAGAGGCGCTCTGGCCGCTGCTGGAACCGGCGCCGCCCGGCGCCGCCCCGGCGGACTACGAACGAACGGCGGCGGTGTTCGAGGTGCTGGCGGACGCCGCCGTGCTGTTGGACTCGGCGTTGGAACGCTATCTGAGCGCCGCGGGCGACGAAGCGTGTTCCCCGTATCGAAGCGAGGAACTGGAGCGTCTGAAGGCGGCGTTGGACCTGACGGCGGAGGCGCAATCGATGGCGCTGATCGCCGTGCGCAACCTGCGGGAGAAGCCGGACCGGGATCAGGTGGCGGTCTATAAAACGATCCGGGATATCTCCGACGCCCGCACCGGGATCGCGTATTTCATCCGCAACTATCTGCGGGAGGGCAGTCACGCCGACCCGACCGATCATGGAGACCTCGCTTCGCGGATCGGCGGCGCCTCCGCCGCCCGCAGCCGGGGGAAAGCGGAGCGGGAAGCGTTCAAGAAGTTCGCCCATGCCGCCGCCAAAACTGCGGAGCACGCCGACGACGAGGAACCCGACCGGTTCGACTATCACGCCGATCGGTTGGCGAAGTTCGCGCATCGCCTGTTGGGCTTGGGCGTCCCGCCCAGCGACGTGCGGTTTCGGGAGTCCGTCCCCGAAGACCCCGCCGCGCTTCGTGCCGCGATGCAACGTCTCGTCGAGGCCGAACAAAGCCCCCCCGAACCGGCCGACGACGCGGCCGGTAACGACGCGGCCGGCGACGACGCGCCGGGCGAAGATGTCACCGGCGAAGGGGCGGCAAACCAAAAGTCGGCGAACGACGAAGGCCGGGGCGAATCCGTCGCCACGGCTCGGGCGGCGGCGCTGGGGCGGATCCTCGATTATCTCCCCGATCCCGCTGCCGCGACGGGGGACGATCCGGGAGAGAACGAGGAGGAGGACGCCCCCGCGACCTCCCAATACGCGGACAGCGTCGACGCCGCGCTGTCTCGGGCCGCGGAGGAATACCCGCAGGCGCTGGCGTTCGCGTTCAATTCCAAAAGCGTGCGCGAAGGCTATCCCTACCGGCACCCGGATCGGGTGTATCTGGGGCTGAAGTTCCTCGCCACCACCCTGCGGGACGCCCTCGCCGGCCGGGAGCCGTGTGCGGATCTCGACGAAGAATGTCTGCGGCAGTGCGGGCTGCATTACAGCCCGAATCAATCCGCCAGCACGATGGGCCAGTTCCCCGAAGATTATCGAACCGTCTGGGGCGGTGAGGAAGTCCCGCTGACCCGGCATCTGCGCGGCGGAAATAACAAGGATCCGCGGCTCTCCGTTCGGCTGGCGTTTCATTACGACCGGGCGGCGGACACCGTCGTCATCGGCTATCTCGGTCAACACCAGCGGACCCGGTCCACCTGATCGCTCTCGCTGCGGGGCGTTTTACGGGGGGCGGGGCGGCCTGCGTCAGACAGAAAGGTGCGTGCGGTTCCGACGGTCGTTAGGGTGGACCGTTCGGGCCCGGCGCAATGCCCCCCGAGAGCGCTCAACAGTCCGACACCAGATCTCCCGCCACCGGCATTCCTCATGTCCGATCGTCGTACGTTTCTGTCCACCGCCGCCGCCGCCGGAGCGGCCCTCGGCGTCACTCCGCTGGCCGGCGCCCACGTCCAGGAGGGCGGGCCGGTCAAGATTGGATTAGTGGGCTGCGGCGGTCGCGGCACCGGCGCCGCCGCCCAGGCGCTGCGTGCGGAGCCGAACGCGACGCTCGTCGGCGTCGCCGATCCGTTTCAGGATAAGGTCGATCGCTGCCTCAAAGGGCTGGCCGTCTCCGACGTCGCCGATCGCGTGAAGGTGACCGAGGACGCGACGTTCGTCGGGCTGGACGGCTATAAAAAGCTGATCGCGATGAAGCCGGACGTGATCCTGCTCGCCACGCCGACCTACTATCGGCCGGAGCACCTCGAAGCCTGCGTCGACGCCGGGATTCATACCTTCTTCGAGAAGCCCGCCGCCGTGGACGCCCCGGGCGTTCGCCGCGTGCTCGCCACGATCAAAAAGGCGAAGGAAAACAACGTCGGCCTGTTGGGCGGCCTGTGCTGGCGCTACGACCCGCGGATGGCCGACCTGGTCGATCGCGTTCAGAACGGCCAGATCGGCGACCTGATCAACCTCGATTCCATCCGCCACAGCGGCTACGAGCGGACCCTCGCCAAGCGGGACGAGTGGAGCGATACGGAGTGGAAGCTCCGCAGTTGGTACAACCTCATCTGGCTGTCCGGCGACTTCATCGTGGAGCAGTTCGTCCACGACCTGGACATGCTCTGCTGGATGAAGGGCGAATATCCCAAGGAGGTCGTCGCGACCGGCGGACGCATCAACCGCGTCGGCGAGAACAACGGGAATATCTACGACCACTTCGCCTGCAATTATACCTTCGCCGACGGCGTGCAGATGCACGCCACGACGCGTCAGCAGCCCGGCGCCCCGGCGAACCCGTATCGCAACCTCGCCCACGGTACGAAGGGCACGGCGAACCTGATGAAGTTCCAGATCACCGGAGAGAATAAGTTCTGGAACCGGGAGAGCGTCACCCAGATGCACCAGGCCGAACACAACGTCTTCTTCGAAGCCCTCCGCAAGGGCGAGACGCCGAACGACGTGGAATATATGGCCCTCTCCACCCTCTGCGGCATCATGGGGCGCGAGGCCGCCTACACCGGCGAAAACCTCAGTTGGGATCAGATGCTCACCAGCACCAAGCAGTGGGGGCCGGACACGGTCTTCAGCATGGATCAAGAGTTGGAAGTCGGCGAAATCCCGGTCCCCGGCAAGTCGAAGTTCTCCTGAACCGTCGCCAGACGAAGGCGGAATGATCGCGACCCGGGCGCCTCCAGCGTCCGGGTCGCATTCGTTTCCACCGATGCGGCTCGGCCGAATCCACGGTCAGACGGCGCGGGCCGGCTATGCTACCGCTCCCGTCCCGCTTTCGGATCGCCCTCATGTCCGGTTCTCTGCTGCCGTTCGCCGTACTGCTGCTCGCCGCCGACCCGGCGGTCCTCGACGAAGGCCGCGGCGGCTGGGACCAGTGGCGCGGCCCCACCCGCGACGGTCGAACCGCCGTCACGCTGCCGACCTCGCTGGACGAGGCGACGTTGAAGGAAGCCTGGCGGGTCGAGTTGGGAGCGAGTTATTCCGGCCCGGTCGTCGGCCCGGCGCCGGCGGACGAGAACGGGAACCGCGGCTCGCGGGTTTATACGACGGAGACGATCGGCAACACGTACGAGTCCGCCAAAGCGTTCGACGCCGCCACCGGCGAATTATTATGGGAGGCGAAGTGGAAGGGCGCCCTCAGCGTGCCGTTCTTCGCCAAAGCCAACGGCGATTGGATTCGCAGCACCCCGGCGCTGAGCGTAGACGAGAACGGCGACGGCCTGCTGTACGTCGCCGGGATGCGGGACGTGCTCGTCGCCCTCGACGCGGCCACCGGCGAGGAGGCGTGGCGGATCGACTTCGCCGCGCTCGCCGGCTCGGACCCGGAGGCCTTCGGCCACGTCGCCAGTCCGTTGGTCTTTGAGGGGGCGGTCTACGCCCACACGATCGCCGGCTTCAGCAAGTTGAACGCCGACTCCGGCGAGGTCGAATGGACCGTGCTGGGCGACGAAAATAACTCGATGAGCGGCGGAGCGTTCTCTTCGCCCTTCGTCACAAAAATCGCCGGCGTCGCTCAGATCCTCGTGCAGGCCCGCACCAAGCTGTGCGGCGTGAACCCGAAGGACGGGACGATTCTGTGGGAGCAGCCCGTCGAAGCCTTCCGCGGCATGAACGTGCTCACCCCCACGGTCGTCCCTGTTCAGGACGACGAGAAGGCCGTGCGCCTGCTGACCAGCACCTACGGCGGCGGGACGTTCCTGTATGAAGTCCGGCGAACCTCCGAGAGCGGAACCGCCGACGATTGGGCCGTCTCCACCGTCTGGCAGAACAGCCGGCAGGGCTATATGAGCAGCCCGGTCGTGATCGACGGCTTCGCCTTTCAGCATCTGAAGAACGACCGCGTCGTCTGTTATGATTTGAAGACCGGCGAAGCGGCGTGGACCAGCACGCCGTTCGGCGGATATTGGTCGATGATCACCGACGGCGAAAAGATCCTCGCCCTCGACGCGGACGGCGATCTACTGCTGCTCGCCGCCGATGCGACGGAATTGAAAACGCTCAGCGAACGCCATGTGACCGACGCCACCAGTTGGGCGCACGTCGCCGTCGCCCCGGGCCGCATTTACGTGCGAGCGTTGGACGCCTTGATCGCTTATGACTTCTGAACGCGCCGATCCGCCCTCCGACGTGGTTCCGTCGCAGGATGATCTCCCGTCGTCGCTTTGGACGCGTCCCTGGGTGTGGACGATCGCGATCCCGATCTGCGTCGCATGCGGAAACTTCGCCCTGCTGGCGCTGCTCACGCATCCCGATTCCCTGCTTCGCTCGCGCACGGCGGAGACGCTGTTGCGGTCGCTGCGGTTTCTCGGCAACGAAGGCTTGCTGTCGGCGCTGGCGGCCCCGGGGGTGTTGATCGGATTCGCGTTTCTCGCCCGACGGGCTTTGCGATTCGGTCGCGGATGGACCGAGGCGATTGTCTATGTTCCGATTGCGTTCGGGGCGGCGTTCCTGCTGCTACTCGGCGTGCTGGAACTGACGAAAGCGATTTTCTAAGAAGCGCCGGCGCCCGGCGGTCGTCGTCGGCCGCGAGCGCTCGTTACCGTCGCGTCATGGCCGACCCGCCCCCCGCCGACGCCGAACAGATCGCCCCGCCGGCTGAACGTCGGTCCGTCTGGCCCGGCGGGCCGGCGCTGTGGTTGTGGGCGGCGCCGGTCATCGGGACGTGCGGGAACTTCGGATTGCTGCTCGTCCTCTCCTTTCACGAATCGCCGTTTCTTGGACGCGAGTTAGACCAGTTTCTGGGCCGCCTGCACACCGCCCTCGGCGGAGGGCTGTTGGGGGACGCGGCGATTATGGCGGGGATCACGCTGCCCGCGTCGCTGCCCGGCTTCGCCTATACGCTGCGAAGGGACGGGACGAGTGGGCGTGGTTGGCGGAATGCGAGCCTCTACGGGATGATCGCGTGGGCCGCGTGCACGGTCGGCGGCGTGGCGCTGCTCAACGTCGTCCGGCACTGGCCGCTTTAATGCCATGACAGACGACCCGTTCCACGATCCGCTAATTCCTGAACCCGCCGGGTGGCGGCCGTGGGTCTGGCTGGGGGCGGTTCCACTTGCGGCGACGGTGGCGAACTTCGGTCTCTTGCTGGCCTGCGACGCTTTCCGAATCGACCCGATCTGGATGACGGTGAACGATCTGTACAACGCCTGCGGACGAGGCGTGTGGGCGGACATGGTGATCATGTCGTTCTGCTCCGTGCCGGCCACGGGGATCGGCTGCGTGTGGCTGCTCCGACGCGGCGGCCCGCGGGCGTGGCGGAACGTGGGGCTGTATGCCCTGCTGGGAGGGGCATGGCTCCTGGGATGTGCCGTGGCGACGGTCACAACCTTCCGAGCGGCGCTCTGACCGTCGGACAGCTCTTTCCCCGTCGAACGTCTGCGGGCGCTTTAGGATGCAGGTATGGCTGATGCTCCGCACTTTGCCGACGACCTTCTGCACGACGATCCGCAAGACGACGATCTCCTCGCCGACGTCCGCCCGCAGTGGTGGGGAACGACGCCGGCCGTCACGCCGCGGCCTTGGTGGGCGGGGTGGCGGCCGCGTCGCCGCGATTGGACGATGATTCTCGAACCGAACCATTTCGATCCCGTCGGGCCGTGGCGGCGGGCGGCGGTTTGGCTGCTGTGCGTCCCGCTGCTGGCGTTCATCGGCAGCTTTCTGCTGCTGGTCGTCTGTATGAACCTCCGCATCGAGCCGGTGTGGTCGCTGATGAACTGGTGGGAACGCACGTTCTGGGATTGGGCGTTGCTCGTCCCCTGCGCGGTCCCCGCCGCGGCGGCGGGGTGCCTCTGGCTGCTCCGCCGTGGCCGATGGACCCGGCCGGCGAAGCGGGCGGCGCTGGCGTATGCGGTCGTCGTCGCGTGGCTGTACATCTGCGGGGCGGCGACGATCTCCGTTCTCGCAGAGATGTTCTGACGACGACCGCGAACCCGGGGCGGAGGGACGCCGAAATCGCCTCTCCGGCTTAGGATGGACCCGTGATGGCCGACCCCGAACACCTCGCCGACGACCCGCTCGACACCCCCGTGCAGTTCGTCCGCGGGTGCGGCCCGCGGCGGGCGGCGCTGCTGGCCAAGTTGGAGATTCACACCGTCCGCGACCTGCTGTTCCTGCTGCCGCGGGACGTGCTCGATCTCTCCGTCGCCGCCGACGTGGAGCAACTCGACGATCAGACGATTCACACCGTCCGCGGCGTCGTGGTCGATACCGACGCCCGCCCCACCCGCAACGGCCGCACGCTGGTCAAATCGGTCATTGAGACGTCGTCCGGCATGGTTCGGGCCAGCTTCTTCAATCAACCGTGGATGCGCAAAAAACTGCCCGAGGGACAGCGGGTTCTCGTCACCGGCAAGCCGAAGCGATACGACGGCGCTTGGGAATTTTCGTCTCCGCAGGTGCAGTTGTTAGAGGGCGAACCCGGCGAAGCGGTGGGCGGGATCGAGCCTCGCTACGCCCTCACCGAGGGCGTCAATCAGCGCGGCCTGAACATGCTGGCGACGCGGGCGGTGGAGGGGTTCGGCCACTATATCTGCGACCCGCTGCCCAAAGCGTTCCGCGACAAGCATGGACTGCCGCATTTGAAAGAAGCCGCGGCGAACCTGCACGCGGCGGAGACGCTGGCGGACTTCAACGCCGCCCGGGATCGGGTGCTGTTCGATGATTTATTTGAGTTTCAACTCGGCGTCGCCCTGCGGCGCCGGATGTGGCGAGCCGGCGGAACCGCGGACCCGCTGCCGGTCTCGGCGAAGATCGACGCCCGCATCCGCCGGTTGTTCCCCTTCGAGTTCACCGCCGGCCAGAACGACGCTGTCAAAGAGATCGCCGCCGACCTCGCCAGCGAGGTCGCCATGCACCGCCTGTTGCAGGCCGACGTGGGCGCCGGCAAGACGGTCGTCGCCTTATACGCCATGCTGACCGCCGTCGCCCACGGCCGGCAGGCGGTGTTGATGGCCCCGACGGAGGTGCTCGCCAACCAACACTGGGCCACCGTGCAGCATGCGTTGGCTCACAGCCGAGTCGAACGGCGGTTATTGACGGGGCGGCTGACCGCGAAGAAACGCAAGGACTTGCGCGCCCGCATCAAAAGCGGGGCCGTGCAACTGATTATCGGCACGCAGGCGTTGATTCAAAAGGGCGTGGAGATCCCCCGATTAGGCGTCGCGGTGGTGGACGAACAGCACAAGTTCGGCGTCGCCCAACGGGCCGCCTTCAGCGCCGGCGACCGCGACCCGCACGTGCTGGTGATGACCGCCACGCCCATCCCCCGCAGCCTCGCCCTCACGCAGTTCGGCGATCTGGACGTCACCACCGTCCGCGATCTCCCCCCCGGCCGGCAGCCCGTCGTCACCAGCCGCGTGCCCGGCCCGAAGGCCCGCCAGAAGACCTGGCATTTTATTCGGGAAAAGCTCGACGAGGGCCGCCAATGCTACGTCATCTGCCCGAAAGTCGGCGACGTTTCGGAAGCAGACGTGGAGAGCGACGAACTCTCCGCCTCCGTCGAAGCGACCTTCAAAGAACTGACCGAAGGAGAATTACAGGGCTACGCCGTCGGTTTGGTGCACGGCCGGATGGAGGCGGACAAGAAGGAGGCGGCGATGGAAGCGTTCAAAACCGGCGAGACGCGGGTGCTGGTCAGCACGACCGTGGTCGAGGTTGGCGTAGACGTGCCGAACGCGACGTTGATGGTGATTCAGAAGGCGGAGAGCTTCGGCCTGAGCCAATTGCACCAACTCCGCGGCCGCGTCGCGCGGGGATCGCGACGCGGATATTGCTTCCTCTACACCGACCAGACCAGCGCGACCGCCGCGGAGCGCCTGGGCGTGCTCGAACGCACCACCGACGGCTTTGAAATCGCCGAGGCCGATTTCGCGCAACGCGGTCCCGGCCACGTGCTCGGCACCCGTCAAAGCGGCAAGAGCGCCCTCCGCGTCGCCGACCCGCAGCGCGACCGCGACCTGTTAGAAGAGGCCCGCCGCAAAGCGTTCCACCTCGTCGACACCGGCATGTTCGACCAGCCGGAATGGGCGATGGTGAAGGCGGAGGTGCTCGACCGCTTCGGCGAAGTGCTGGAACTGGCCAAGACGGGATGAGCGAATTATCGAGCGAGCCGTTCCCGCCGTTTCGTCCTTCGGCCCGGCCGGATGCCGTCGAGAGGGCCGAAGCGGTCCGACGCAGCGGAGAGCGGAACGCTCGGCCGCTCGGCTGGCTGGCCATCGCCACAGCGGCGGGATTATTCGTCGCCGCCGTCGTCCTGCCGACCGGGGACGGGCGAACGGGGGCGATCGTGATGTGCTTCAATACACTGCTGTTTCTCCTGCCGGCGTGGGCGTTCGCGGCTTGGGAACGCCGCGCGACCGGCCGACCGGCTCAGTTCTTTCT
This sequence comes from Alienimonas chondri, assembly GCF_013036045.1. Classification (GTDB taxonomy): domain Bacteria; phylum Planctomycetota; class Planctomycetia; order Planctomycetales; family Planctomycetaceae; genus Alienimonas; species Alienimonas chondri. The sequence goes on along the minus strand of NZ_WTPX01000122.1, from coordinate 5,120 downwards.
GATCGAACCGAACGCCCGCTTTCAGCGGGAATTTGAACGCATCCTGAAAGGTCGGCCGCGAATGAGCGACGCCGCATATCACGAGGCGTTCTTCGCCGGAACCGACCTGCCGCCCGACTGGCCGGCGCGGGCGCTTCGGTCGATCGAGATCGGTTTAGGCTTGGACAACCGAGAATTGAATGCCCTGCACCCCCGGGACGAGCTTGTTTATATTGATCTGGAAGTGGACTGGGCGGACGTTCTATTTCGACTGAAACGAGAGTTCGACCTGTCGCGTTCATTGATGAGTTTGGACGGTTGGGACCGCACGTTCGACGGCTTGTTAAGGTTGTTGTCCGAGTCGAACGCGGAGTCTGAGCGGCGGAACGAACTGTCCCCCGGCGGACCGTTGATGTAGGTTTCCGGCAGGAGTATTCCCCGCCCGGACGGCTGCCATGTTCCTCGCTGCATTCTTCCTGCTCGCCCCCGCGGACGACCTGCCCGCGGACGATGCGGAGGCCGCCGCCATCGTGCTGGCCCGCTGGGCGGAGGCGACCCGTGACGTGACCGCGGTGCGAGCGACCTACCGCGGGTTCGAGTACGACAGCACGTTCCACACGGTGAAACTCACCGAGGGTGAGTTCCACCATGACCCCACGGCCGGCACGCTGGCGACGATCCGTCCGCGATCCGAGAAGAAGCATTATGAAAGCGGCGGAATCGTGCACAAGCCGATTCCGGGAGACGCGAGCCGCTGGTTCTGGGATGCGACGGACGGAACGCTTCTCGCCGTCGATGACGTTCGGCAGGAATTTACACACGGTTCGACGGGGCAGTTTCCGTTGATGGGATGGGCGGCCGATCGCTCCCCGGATCGGTATTTCCCTTTCGCCCCGGGACGCCCCTTCGGTCCCCGGAGGCAGGACTGGAAGTTCTCTGTGGCGTCGCGGCAAGTGGACGATGTGTTCCTGTCAGCGGTTCCGCTACGAACCGAAGACGCGATTCAGATGAGCCGAGCACTACTGCAATTCCGTCGATCGGATGGGACGTTGCGGGCGGTGAAGTTGTTTTCTCCTAGCCGAGACGGGGCGACGATGTTTTTATTTGACGTCGTCGACTTCAACCCCGGTCCGCCGCCGCGGCCGACGCTGGAAGGCTACAGAGACCTGATCGCTGATCCTGAACCGCCGGTCGCCGCCGCCGAGCCTGACGCCTGGGACGCTCTCAGCAAGTTCGATCCACCCGGCCAAGGCGATCCACCCGGCGAGAGCGGGATGCGATGGCTGTTCCTTTTAAAGTGGCAGCTGCTTCTGCTCTGAACGATATGGAGCCGGACGCGGTGAGAACGGTGCGGGAGTTCGTGGCACTGGACCGCCTCAGCTAGGTCGGACTCGAAATCGAAAAAGGTGACGTTGCAGCGTGCCGGTCTCGTGGACTACACGCGCGGCATGCACGCCGCCCGCTTCGCGACCCGCTTCTATTTCGTCGCCGCGACGCTGATCGTCGCGATCTGCCTGTGCACCTGGGCGAGCGGCTGTGCGCGGCATGTGTTGAAAGAAAGCGACGGCGGCGTGATCGCGATTAGCGGACCCGGCGGGCGGAAGAAGGCGGAGAAACTGATGGCCGAGCGCTTCCCCGAGGGCTATGACATCGTCCGCGAGGAGGAGGTCGTGGTCGGCCAGCGGATCGACTATCAGGAAGAGACCAAACCGCTGGGCGTGCATCTGGCCGCCGGCGAAGATCACGGCGTACATGTGAACCTCGGCGGCGAAACCCGCGGCACCGAGACCGTCACCGACAAGACCGAGTATCGCATTTATTACCGTCGCCGCGGCGCCGAATAGAGCAGCAGTCCGGAGCCGCGTGAACGGCGACTGACGTCTGCGTACGCTGGGGCAGTTCCGTTCCCGCTCGCCCGGTTCTCGCATGCCCGTTCTTGCACGTCACGGCGCCCTCGCGGCGCTTTGGTTTCTGATCGTCGCAACGCCCTTGGCCGGGGCCGCGGAACGGCCGAACGTTCTGTTGATTTATATCGACGATCTGCGGCCGCAGACGGCGGATTACGGTCACGAGCAGATGGTGACGCCGAACTTCTCCCGGTTCGCAGCGAACGGCGTGCGGTTTGAGAACGCCTACTGTCAGGTGCCCACCTGCGGCGCCAGCCGGGCCAGCCTGATGACCGGGCTGTACCCCACGCGGGAGCGGTTCCCGGACTTCCTCACCTGGGCGGAGAACGACGCCCCGAACGCAAAGACGCTGCCGCAACGGTTCCGCGAGGCGGGTTACACGACCGTCAGCAACGGCAAAGTGTTTCATCATAAGAACGACACCGCCGCCCGCAGTTGGTCCGAAGCGCCGTGGCGCCCGGAGATCGGAGGCCGCACCTTCTATAACGACGCCACCGCGGAGTGGATGAAGACGAACCAGGAAACCCGCAAATTGCCCGGCGGCAAGGTCGTCAAGAAGGTGCCGATGTGGGAGGCCGGCGAGGTCGACCCGCTCGATACCAGCGACGGCAAGATCGCCGCCAAAACGATGGCGGATCTTGAACGCTTTGCAAAGAACGACAAGCCGTTCTTCATCGCCTGCGGCTTCGCCAAGCCGCATATGCCGTTCTTCTCCCCGGAGGACACGTACAAGACCTATCCCCTCAAACAGATCGCATTGGCGGAGCATCGCCGGATGCCGCAACCGCAGCCGGCCGGGTTGCGAGGCGTGCGTGAGCAAAACGCTTACGTCCCGATGACGCCCGACTTCTCCCGCGAGGTGACCTATAACACCGACGAATATCATCGCCGGATGCGGCAGGGGTATTACGCCTCGGTGTCGCATGCGGACGACCTGCTCGGCCGGGTGATGGACAAGCTGGAAGCGACCGGGCTGGCGGAGAACACGGTCGTCGTGATCCTCGGCGATCACGGCTGGCTGCTGGGCGAACACGACCAGTGGGCCAAGAACACGCTGCTGCACGACGCCCTGCGGACCGCCCTCTGGATGAGCGGCCCCGGCGTTCCCCAAGGCGCCGCGGTCCCGAGTTACGTCGAATTCGTCGACCTCCATCCCACCCTCTGCGAGCTGGCCGACATCGCGATCGCCGCCGGGGAGGTGCACGGCGAGAGCTTCGTGGCGACGCTAAAAGATCCGAACGCCCCGCACCGCGATCACGCCTACACGCGATTCAAACCGGGCGATTCGATCACGTCCGCGGACTATCAGTACGTCCGCTATCGCGACCCGCGCGGCAGGAAGTCTGCGTTATTGATCGACCGGAAGAACGATCCGCTGGGCATGACGAACCACGCCGGCGAGCCGGCTTACGCCGAGATCGAAGCCGACCTCAGCGCAAAGCTGGACGCAAAGATCGCAAAAGCGACGGCGAAGTAGGCCTCTAATTGCGGCCGGGGACGGACTTCGCTTTGGGCCGCTTGCCGCCGCCGCGGTTCTGGTGGGCGCGGGCGTTTCGTTCCGTCTCCATTCCTTCGTCGCCCTGCTGGGCCATCCAGGCGTCGAGGGCCGCGGAGAGCTCCATACGTTCCGCATCCTGCCGATGGGCCGGGGAGACGAACTGGGCGAGGTTCACCAGTTCGTACGGGTCGCTGTCGAGGTCATAGAACTCCTCGGCCGGTCGCCGTTCAATTCGCTGCACCAACGCCTTCGCTCGCTGGTCGCCGTCGGAGGCGAGAGCTTTCCACGATTGAAACGCTGCGCTCTTCTGCGTCCCGCCGATGCTGAACTCGTTTCCGGGGGCGAGGTTGCGAATATATTTGAACCGTCGGCCGACCGCGGAGCGGATCGGGAAGGGCGCCGTCGCTCCGTTAATGCCGACGTTCGTATGCTCCGCAAAGACGAACTCGCGATGTTCCGTCGCGTCGCCGGTCAGGACGGGCAGCAGGCTGCGGCCGTCCATCGGCACGTTCCCCTCAGCGTCCGGGCAGCCGGGATCGACCGCGGCGGGGTCCAGCCCGGCGATCTCTAGCAAGGTGGGGGTGACGTCGATGTAAGATGCCAGCGCGTCGGTGGTCGCGCCCGCGGCGACGCGGCCGGGCCAGCGGACCAGCGCCGCGGCCCGCACGCCGGTTTCCCAACAGGTCCACTTGCCGGCGCCGGGCATCTGGCCGCCCTGCTCGCTGAGGAAGATCACGACGGTGTTCTCCGCCGCGCCGGTCTCGTCCAGCGCCTTTAAGAGATCGCCGACTTCGCCGTCCAATGCGGAGATCTCCGCATGATATTGAACCAACGACTCGCGGGTCTCCGGCGTGTCGAGCATCGTGGGCGGAACGGTGACGTCGTCCGCGTTCCATCGCGACGCATCTCCGCGGTTCCAGGGGACGTGCGGCTCGTGCGAGGCGTAGACCAGCAGCCACGGTTCGTCCTGTTCTTTCGCTGACGACAGGAACGCCCGTGTTTTCGCCGGCGCCCCGTCGGGCACGTTGCCGAGACGTTCATAGGGGAAGCTCGCCCGCGGGGCGACGTGCTCCTTCCCCTGCAACGCGACTCGATAGCCGACCTCTTTCAGATGCGTAAACAGGCTCCGCGTGCCTTGCTCGACCCGGGTGTGGTTCGGATAGGCCCCGCTGCGAATCGGACCCAGGCCGGTATATAAGGCGTGCCTCGTGGGCGAACAGCAGGACGCCGGGGAGTACATCCGCGTGAACCGCAGGCTCTGCGTCGCCAGCCGGTCGAGGTGCGGCGTCTTCGCGTCCGGGCTGCCGGTGAACCCGAAGTCCGACCAGGTGGCGTCGTCGGCCAGGATCACGAGGAAGTTCGGCCGGTCGTCGGCCGATGCGGTCGCGGCGCCGGCGAGCAGCAGGTACGCGCAGGCCAGCCGGATCGCCGACCGCGCGAGCGATGCCGCGACGGGGAAATCGAAACCAAAGGCGGACGGGGGCATGGCGAGCGGCTCGTGGAGGGAGCCGTCACCTTACCCGATGCCCTGCTCAAGCAGCCCGTCCAGCCTCACAGCCCGTCGAGTCTCACAGCCCGTCGAGCGAAGCTCGGCCGGAGAGCGGGGCGTCCTCTAAACTTGTGCGGCCCGTGGAGGGGCTGGTCTCTTCGGCGCCTCCGCCGTCGCCGTCCGGGTCGGTCGGGGCGTCGCCGGTCGCCGGGGGGGCGAGCGGACCGGCCGGCGTCCCGATCGGCGG
>NZ_WTPX01000121.1 GCF_013036045.1 Alienimonas chondri | reverse complement strand
AGGTTGGAGAGCCTGACCGGCGAATCCGGAACCGCGGCCGGAACGTGCGTTTCGACCCGCGAGACGCGGTTCGCGGGCACGGCGGCGTGCAATTCCGCCCACACCGCCCGAGCCTTCGGAGCCGAATCGACGAGGAACCGGGCGGTCCGTTCCTTCGACGCCATCTCCACCGCGATCGCTGCGCTCAGATCTGTCGGCACGGGCGCGATCGCGAGGCGTTCGACCTCTTCCCATGCGATGCGGGCGTCGGCGCTGACGAACCCCACGTCCGTCAGCCACAGATCGTCGCCCGTCGGCAACTCCCACCAGCGTTGCAGCCCCCAGAGCGTCGCGAACAGCAGCCCCAAGATCGACAGCAGCCCCGCCTTCAACGGTTCGTCGTCCCACATCATCAAGAGAAACCACCCCCCGAGGCCGGCCACAGCGGCGGAGACGATCGCCGTCCCGGCGTAGTCGTAGATGTCCTTGGACGGCGGCGGAACGGGTTCGGCGAGCCGCGTCGGAGGCGTCGGTTCGGGAAGGAACGGGCGATCGGCGCGGGCCTGCTTCGCGCCTTCGCGGTCCGCGGCGCGATTACGCAATCTCGGCGGGCCGAACGCCGCCACAGGCCAGCGGTTCCGCGTCGCTCGCCAGATGTGCCAAGTCAGCTGCGCAATCGACACGATGAGGAGGTAGCGGATCGCCTGTTCGACCCACCACTCCGTCGGTCGATCGCCCGGCAGCAGGTCGCTCCAACCAATCGTCACCACATACGCCGCCGCCATCGCCGTCCCGCCGAGAGCCCCCGCAAGCGACTTGAGTCGAGCGAGCAGATCCCGCCGCCAATCCGTCGGCGTTTGGGGGACGCGGGGCAGGGCGTCGAGGCCGGCGTAGGACTGGTCCTTCTGCCAAGCCCCGACCAGCGACTGCCTGGCCGCGAAAGCGAGCGCCAGCACGCACAGGACGGCGGTGAACCAGATCGTCACGTCCATGCTTCGCGATTGGAGGCGGTTGCGGTCGGGAAATGCGGCCGCCCGTCGCTCGGGCGGATCTGCGCGAAAGTTTTGCAGGGGACGATCTCGTCCGCACGCCGCGGCGTGACCTACGTTCAAACCGTACGCCTGCCACGTGGCGAAAACGCCACGGCGGGCACGATCCATCAAAAAACGCGTGCGGATGGGAACCGGGTTTGCAGCCGGTCGAACGCCGCCCCGCCCCCCGTCCTCTCCAAACCCCCGCCTTCGCGATGTCCGCCGCCGCATTCGTCCTCGACCGTCCGCACGCCAACCTCGCCCAGGAACTGCATCGCCGGGCCGCCGGGGCGTTGGCCAGCAGCGCCCACTTCCGCACCCGGGCGGTTTGCTGCACGGTCGAAAACACCGCCGAGGGCGACGCCGTCGTGCTCTCCGGCGACGTGCCCAGCTGGCACCACAAACAGCTCGCCCAGCAGGCCGTGATGGGCGCCCTCGGTCGCACCGGCGCTTTCGTGCGGAACCGTTTGACGGTCGTCGCCCATTGATCGGGCGGCTCGAACCGAACCGATGACGCCGCGACGGATCGCGTGACGGCTCAGAGGCTCAAGTCAAAGGCTCAACGGCGGCGGGCCGTTGTACGCCGGCAGGTCGGCCAAGCCGACGAATGGAATCCGGAGGGTGATCGGGCGCCCGCGGCGCCGGAGCTCCACCGTGACGGTCTCCCCCGGTCGAATGCCCCGGGAGGCCGCGGACCAATCCCAGTAATCCTCGATCCGGCCTTCGGCCGCGGCATCCCGGTCCGTCGGGGCATCCCCGTCCGTCGGGGCATCCCCGTCGGTCGCCCGTTCATTCTCCTCCGCCCCCTCGCCGGGCGCCGCGTCCCGTCGCATCGCGGTGAGGCGGTCGCCGATCTGCATGCCGGCCAGGTCCGCCGGTCCCCCCGGCGTCACCTCAGCCACGGCGATCCCGGGCTGGGCGTCCGTATCGGCGGCGGAGCCGGTGAGCAGTTCCACGCCCATCACGCCGCGTTCGCTGCGCCGGGACCGAGAGTCATATTCGAATGATCTGAAGGGTTGCCCGGACCGGGAGCGTTCCTCGAACAGACGGCGTCGGAAACGCGGCTCGCGATCCCCGCGTCGCTCCCTGGCCGAGCGGTCCGGCGCCTCGTCGCGCACCGTGAGCCTCACGAGTTCGTCGCCCCGCAGCAGTTCCGCGTCCGCGGCGAAACCGGCGCGGAGCAGTCCCTTCAAGATCGCCATCCGGTCGGCGGCCGACCCGTGATCCGGCCCGTCGTAGAGCCGTCGGCCGGCGATCGTCAGCCACAGATCGCCCACCCGCACGCCCGAGCGTCGGGCGGCCCCCTCGTAATCCAAGTCGACGACCAACAGCCCTGCCGCGTTGCGGATTGCCTCCTCTGCGGCCGGTTCTCCCGCCGATTGATCCGCGGGGACGGGGGTGGCGGCGAACTGCACGCCCATCCGCGGCGAATTGTCGACGTCGCCCGCTTTTTCCGCGGCGTTCTGCCAGCGCCAGGCGCTCCAACCCAGGACGAGCGTCGCCGCCACCGCGGCGGTCGTGGCGATGCGGATCGTCAGTCGATCGTTCGCCGGCTCGCCGAGCGTTTCCTCGTCGGATGCGTCATCGTGTAAGGCGGGTTCGGGAGACATGATGGGGGCGAACCGAGCGGGGAACGGCGGTGTCCGGCAGGCGACGCGGCGTTTCGGACGAGATTTTCCTTTTCTCAACCCCGCCGCACGGTGACGGTTCCGCGTTGCCGATGCTATCATCGCCCGCCCGTTCTCCGGTTCGCTGGAGAACGGGACCTCGGAGAGGTGGCAGAGTGGTCGATTGTGCAGCATTGGAAATGCTGTGTCCCTTCACGGGGACCGCGGGTTCGAATCCCGCCCTCTCCGCTCAATCGTCGAAGATGTCGTAACGCCGAGGCCCCGCGGGGCCTCGGCGTTATTGCATTCCGCTCCGCCTCACTTCTGCGTCGGATCCCACCAGGCATCGAGCAGCGCGGTGAGGCGGGCGACCTCCGCGGGGTTCGCCGAGGCCAGGTTCTTCGTCTCGTGCGGGTCGGCGGACAGGTCGAACAACTCGACCGGCGGGACCCCCCCCCGCGCGGCCGTGTAGTGCGGTTGATAGGGAAGGATCAGCTTCCAGTTACCGTCCACGACCCAGCGGTACATCAGGCCGTCCGCCGCCGGGGCGGGGAAGGGCTGATCGTGCTCGAAGATCTCCCCGAACACCGGCCCGCGGTCCGCGAGGGCGGCGTCGTCCAGCAGGTTCACGCCGCCCATCGCCTCGGGCACGGGGACGTCGCAGTGATGGAGAATCGTGCGGGCGAGATCGATGCTGCTGACGGGCGTGTCGTTCCTCGCCGGTTCGATCACGCCGGTTCGCCGGAGCATGATCGGCGTACGCACGCCGCCCTCGTGCGGGCTGCGTTTGCTGCGGGCCGCGTAGGCGGAGCGGCCCGGGAGCGTGATCCAGCCGTTGTCGCAGACGTAGACGACCAGCGTGCCCGGCCCGTCAGGATCCGCCGCGTCCCGGCGATCGACCTCCGCCAGCACGGCGCCGACGGCCTCGTCGAACCGCTCCACGTTGGCGAAGTACTTCGCTTCGCTGGGCGTCAGGTCTCCCGCCTCGACCGCCGGTTGGTACTTCGTCAGCAATCGGGCCGGCGGATCGTGCGGGGTGTGGGGCAGGAACGGGGCGTACCAGACGAACCACGGCTGGCCCTCGTTCTCCGCGTGCTGCATGAATGCCGGCAGGGGGCCGAGGCCCGGCGTGGGCTGGCCGTCGCGGGTGATCTGCAGTCCCACGTCGCCGTGCCGGCCGCCGCGGGTCAGGTCGCCGTGCGTCATCGCGGCGGTGAAGCCGTGATCCTTCGGGTCGCCCTCCCACCATTTGCCGGTTTGCAGCGTGCGATAGCCGGCGTCCCGCAGAAGCGCCGACAACTTCGGAGCGTCGTCCAGCGTGTCGTTCATCGACCGCCGCAAATCGAGGTACGCCGGGGTCCGGTTGCGGTGCGTGGGCAGGCGTTCCACGTTCCGCGGCACGGCCGGGTCGTTGCCGGTGATGCCGTGCTGGTGCGGGTACTGCCCGGTGAGGATCGAAGCGAGGCTCGGCCGGCACAGGCTGGTCGGCACGTAGCCGCGGGGGAACGTCAACGATTGCCCGGCCAAGCGATCCAGGTGCGGCGTGTGAGCCAACGGGGACCCCATGAAGCCGTAGTCGTCCCACGCCTGATCGTCCGACAGAATCAACAGCACGTTCGGGCGCTCGGCCGCCGCGGCGGGCCCCGGGGAGCCGGACTCGTCAGGAGCCGCGGCCAGCAGGGCGGCGAGGATCAGCGCGGGCATGGGGAAGTCTCCAAATCAATGCGTTGCGAACCGACGGGATGCCGGACGAGCACTGTAACGCATCAAACCCCGTTGACGCTCGCCGGCCGCCCGAGCCTCGGCTCGCTCCTCGGGCTGCCGCGTTAGACGGCGAAGGTGAGCGCGTCCGCCAGCAGACGGACCGCCGCCGGACCCGCCGCGTTCAACGCCGCTTCGCGGTCGCTGGGACTGCGGGGGGCGAAGTCCGATTCGAGCGGCACGCCGCCGCTGCGGAGCTTCTCGGCCAATAACTCGCACCCCGGCGCCCAGATCTCGCTCGGATCGCAGGCGAGGTGCAGACGCTGCGGGCGAGCCAGCGGGTTCACGTCCGTCAGCACCCCGGCGACGCGGGCCTGCTCGCGGCCGTTTCGTTCAGGGGAATCCGGGAACAGCCGGTCCAGCGTGCTGCCGCGGCCGTGTACGGCGTCCAACTGCACCGCCGCCGCGTACGCCCACACCGCGGGCGTGCTGCGTCGTTTGAATCCCGCCCGAATCGCCGCCTGCCCGCCGGCCCCGGCGCCCGCCCAGGCGATCGGCCCGCCGAACCGCTCCGCCGCCTGCGGAGCAAGCACGTCGAGCAACCACCGCCACGGCGTCGGCCCTTCTTCCCCCCCGCCGGACGCGGGCTGAAACGCCGGGTCGTCGCGATCGAGCCACCAGGTCGGCCCCGGCCGCGGGCAGAGGAACCGGACCCCGCGACTCGCCAACGCTTCGCCCCAACTAGGCAGCGAGGCGGGGGTGAGGGCGTCGAAGTCCGCCAGCCAGACCACCCCGCCGTCCGGCGCCTGCGGCGGTTCGAAGACCAGTGCCGGCACGCCGTCGACGGTCGTCTCGCTCCATTCAGCGGCGGGGCGGGACATATCGGCGTGAGTGGATCGGACGGCGGCGGACCGCGGCGGCGCCCGCTAGGCTAAACGGAGTCGGGCGATCTGGCGATCGCTCGCCCTGCCTCCCCTCTCCCTTCAGGGAGAGGGGCCGGGGGTGAGGGTGCGGCGGAGCCGGGCAAACGACTCGCGATGAAGAGAACGGTTGAGAGCATACCGCAGGTCGAACTCGCCGCTGACGCGGATCCCCTCACCCCCGACCCCTCTCCCCCACGGGGGAGAGGGGAGAACGGGTTCGTCAGGCACGATTTGAACCTTCCCCAGACGGAACACCCGATGACGCCGTTCGCCCGATCCCCGACGCCGTGGGCGCTCGCCGCGCTGCTGCTCGCCCCGGCGGCGCTGGCTCAGGAGACGCCGGAAGTCGCTCCGCCGGAGATCGACGACGCGGCGAAGGGCGTGGTCGCGATCTCGACGGAGTTCCCCGGCGGGAACGTCGCGGTGGAATCGAACGAACCCGGCCGCGTGGGGGTCGCCCCGGACCTCCGCGGCGATCGGCCGTGGTTCTATTGGTATTTCAAAGCGACCGCGGAGCGGCCCGGCCGCGTCGCCTTCGTGTTCCCCGAGAAGGTCGCCGGCTTCAACAACGGCGCCATCGGCTTTCAAGGCCCGGCGATCCGCGAGGGCGACGGCGCCTGGCGCTGGATGGGCACGGAAACCGTCTACGGCCCCGGCTTCGTCTATCACTTCAAAACAAAGGGGCAAACCGTCCGCTTTGCCGTGACGATTCCCTATACGGAATCGGACCTCTCCGCGTTTATTCAAGGCCATCAGAGCCCGCACCTGCAACAAAGCGTGCTCACGCGGAGCCGCGGCGGGCGGGAGGTGCCGCTGCTGAGAGTCGGCGAACCGGGGCCGAAGAAAGAAGCGATCCTGTTCACCTGCCGGCATCACGCCGTGGAGACGATGGCCAGCTTCGTGCTGGAGGGCATTGTGAAGGAGGCGCTGTCGGACTCGCCGGCGGGAATCGCGTTCCGGGAGCGATTCGTTTTATACGCCGTCCCGTTCGTCGATAAAGACGGCGTCGAGGCCGGCGATCAGGGGAAGAACCGCCGCCCGTTCGACCATAACCGCGATTATCGCGAGACGAGCCTCTATCCCGAGGTGCAGGCGATCCGCGAGTTACAGGCGACGCACGGGTTTCGCTACGCCGTCGATCTGCACTGCCCGACGCTGGTGATGGACGTTCATCAGCTCGCATATTTTATCGGCTATCAAACGATCCCGCCGACCAATCAGGCGAACGTCGCCAAGTGGACCGCGGCGATCAAAGAGGCGAAAGCGGAGGACGCCCCCTTCGGCCCGCTCAATTGGTTGCGGGAGAAGGAGGAGGACAAGCCGACCTGCTCCCGCTGGTTCGGCTCGCAGCCGGGGGTCGTGATGTCCGCGACGTTCGAATACCCCTTCGCCCCGAAGAACGCCGCCGCCAACCCCGCCGACGCCCGCGACTACGGCGCCATGATGCTGCGGACGTTTGTGGAGACGGAATTTGAGCGGTGAGACCGGAGCGCAAGCTCCGGCCGAGACCAGCCCGATGCGCAAGCATCGGCCGTTCGTGGTCGATTCCACGGATGCGTTCCCGCCGGCTGCGCCGACGGCCGACGCTTGCGCGTCGGGCTGGTGAGGTGAACCGGAAAGCCGGGTGGAGGGGCGAACCGCGGGGCTTTAGACTGAGTCCGCCCGCTCGCGTTTCGTCCGTCCCCTCGACCGACTTCCCCCGGCCGTTTCCTTGAAGACGCTCATTGCGCAGGCGGAGATCGCCGCCGCCGTCGACCGCCTCGGCCAGCAGATCGCCGCGGATTATGCCGGCAAGCCGTTGACGCTGCTGGGCGTGCTGCACGGCTCGTTGCCCTTCTTGGCCGATCTGATGCGACAGATCGACGTGCCGCACCGAATCGGCCTGGTGCAGGCCAGCAGCTACCGCGGCACGGCGACGACCCCGGGCGAGATGCGGATCGATACGAACCTGCTGCCGGACATCACCGGCCGGGACGTGGTGCTGGTGGACGACATCTTCGACACCGGCCGCACCCTGACGGCGCTGGTGGAGCGCCTCGCCGCGGAAAACGTGACCAGCGTCCGCACCTGCGTGCTGCTGTGGAAGAACCGCGCCACCGCCGAGGGCGTGACCCTCACCCCCGACTACCACGCCTTCCGCATCCCGGACACGTTCGTGGTCGGCTACGGCCTCGACCACGACGACGAATACCGGCACCTGCCGTTTATTGGGGAGCTGCCGAACGCATGAGAACTCGTATGTCGCCCGCTGATCCGTCACGGCCCATCGCCGAGCGTCGCGGTGCCTTCGAACCGTACCCCGGCTGGACCTGGGAGGCGCTGCTGGTGCGAAGTGACGGCGACCCGGCCGACGCTCTTGCCGCCTGCGAAAAGGTCGGGGCGGTGGAGCGGAATGTGACCGCGGACGTGCTGGGCGGGGCATGGGAGCCGCCGGCCGGCGACTGGGCGTTGCTGGTCGCTCTGAACGGGCACGACTGGGCGACGTTGGCGATCCCCCGGCGATATCCGTCCGATGTGCGGGACGAATCCCTTTCCGACTTCGACGGCGAAACGCTGCTGACCGGCTACCAGGACACCGCCGGCTCGCTGCACCTGCTCCACCGCCGGCCCGGCCCCGACGGGGCCGTAGAGGCGACGCGATTCGAAACCGACGGCGATCTAGCGACCGTTAAAACGCCATTCAACGCGGCGGTTCTGGGAGCGGACGAAGATTTCGACCCGGACGAGTTCGATGACGACTCGTTCCTCGACGGCACCCTGCTGACCGGCGCCGCATACCCGCCGGAGACCGCCGCCGCATGGCTTGCCGACCGGGACGACGCCGCTGACGCCCTCAACACGTTGCTGGACGAAGCCGGAGCGTACGTCCCGCTGTTCGCCCCGGTCGGCGACGGTCCGGTCACGCTGGAGACCTACGCGGGCCACGAAGACGCGCTCGCCCCGGAGCATGTCGCCCGCATTGATCTGATCCGGTTCGGGAGGATCCCGAAAGCAGAGCCGACAAAGGCTCAGATTGCTGCGGGCCGCAAGCTGGCGAAGGCGGTGCGGAACGACGATCTCGCCGGCGTGCGGGCGGCGCTGGCAAAGGGGGCGACCGTCGGCGAACTGCCGGACGACCATTGCACCGCCCTGTGGCGAGCCTGCGATGCGGCCGGCGGCGGTCAGTTGGAGCACGGTGAGGAGATCGTTGCCGCCCTGCTGGACGCCGGGGCCGACCCGAACGCCCCCGCCGCCCACCCGGACGACGCCACCCGCCTCTTCGACCATGCGCTGTCGCGTGTCGTGTCTCACCGCAGTGACGAATCGACGAAGGTGAAACTGGTCCGCCTGCTCGCCGCCGCCGGCAGCGACCTGAACCCGGCCAGCGGGGCGACGATCAAGAAAGGCGACCGCCCGCTGCATACCGCGGCGTTGAAGGGCTATCCCGCAGCGGTCGAAGCGTTGTTAGAGGCGGGAGCCGACCCGCTGGCGGAAAACGTCCACGGCCGCACGCCCCGGCAGCAATTGGCGTACACCCGGGAGGCGAACGCGAAATACTTCAAACCTTCCGCCGAGGAACAGGCCGCGGACGCCCGCAGCGCCGAATTGCTTCTCGCCGCCGAACGATCTCGCGGCGACTGACCGGCGGGTGGCCGGGGTCGACCCGCGGAGACGTTCGCTCGCGGGAAGACGTGGGTCGGGCCGCCCCCGGAACGGGCGACGTTCGATCGACAGCAGGCCGCGTCACACTCCCGGGGGCGGCCGATTCAAGTCGACACGCTCTTCGGGCGCCTCTTTCCGGCCGACCCCGGCCACCCGCCCGCCCGCCGTTTATTGAAAGCTGTCCTCAGGACGAGGCGGCGACAATTGGTTGAGGTTTCGGTTCAGTCGGTGGAGTGATTCTCGAGGTGCCTGGTTCGCGTGGAAGGAAGCTTGACATGGTACGCGACTCCGAGTGGACTCAACCCACCGATTTTCAGAACGGGGGTCCGAACTTATGCATGCCGCCCTTCTCATCTGCTTCGCCGGGCTGCTCGCGACAGACCCGTCTGCCGACGAGGCCGAGCGGATCGCTCTCGAACTCGATGCCGCGACGGCGGCGTTCCGGTCAACTCGGGACGCCGCTTCCGCCGATTTAATAAGAGGCAGTCTCAAGGAAGCCCGGGAAGCGGCGCAGGAAGCGGGCGATCTCGCCGCCTACGAGCGACTGGGGAAAGAGATCAAGTCGTTCGACGAAAGCGGCGAAGCGCCGGCGTCCGTCCCCGCCGGCGACCGCCGCCGGTACGAGCGTTCAATCGCGCAGGCCAAGGCCGCCGCGGAGCAGGCCTACAGAACCGCGATCTCCGATTACACAAGGGCGGGATTGATTGAGAAGGCGAAGGCGACGCGGGAGGAACTGAAAGCGTTTAAATTGAGAGATTCCGAGGTGCACAAGAACCCGCGGAATGTCTGGGTTCATTCCACAGGGCTATTCGAACGCCAGAACGGAGGGATGTGGAAAGAGTTCTCGTCCAACGGAAACGTCTACGTCTATCGAGAGATCGAGAGGACTGACGAGAGCATCACGATCGAGGCGTTAAACGGCACGGTGGGGTGGCAGCATCGGTTGTCCGATCACGCCGTATGGTCCGGGCCGGGCTCCGGACGATGGAAGAAGACCTTCGAGGGGCGCTGGCACTGGGTGCCGAGGGCGACGACGGAGGGAGATGAACCCGAACTCGGCGAACGTTACGTCGGAACGAAGACGTGGACGAAGAAAGGCGCTGTCCGGCCGCGAGGGTTCCGGGAGCCGTGGGCGCTCGTGATCGACGCCGATGAGAACGGCGAGTTTCAGGGACGCCTCGGCGCAGCGGGCGCCCCCTCGGGCGGATACCGGGTGTCGGGCCGTTTCGGCGGAGGAGTGATCGAGTTCGACGGACCCAGATTGGGGCCGTACTACGGGACGTATTCGTCCACTCGCCTCGATCTGACTTCAGCAGACGGGCATGTCAGCCTGACGAGATAGACAGGACGACGACCGGCGCCGTTTTAAGCGTGTTTTCTCAGCTCATGCGGTCGTCCGTTGTCGGGCGGATCCGCGGCAGGGCGGCGCTGGCATTTCGCTAGTGAGAGCGACGTAGCTCCTGTCCAAGCCTCCGATCGGTCCGTCCCCGTCGCACGCACTGGCCGGATGCCGGCGCCGATCGCCGCCGGGAGCGAAGCCCGATGACCTTGGGGCAGAGCGGCGGCGTGCGATCGATGCGGCGATGGCGTTACGATTCGGCGTGAAACCTCGCCGGTTTCGCGTCTCCGCTTCTCTCACTGATCGAGACCGATCATGTCCTCGCACGCTCGCCTGATCGCTGCCGCTGGTTGCGTCGCGGTTCTCGTCGCCGCTTGCACGACGGAACCGTTCCTCCGTCCCGCCGTCGCTCAGGAGACGCCGGGCGATGCGGAGTCGGCGCCGCTCGCGGAACAACTCGTCGGCACCTGGAAGCTCACGCAGGCGAAGACGCCGGGCCGGCCGTCCGGCATCGGCAAGCGGCTCAAGATGTTCACCGGCACGCGCTGGAGCATCGTGCAACCGGACGACTCGGGCGTCGTAGTCTTCACGCACGGCGGGACGTATTCCGTCGACGGCGACGTGCTCCAAACGACGACGGACTTCGCCGGGCAATCGACCCGCCGGCTCATCGGCCGCAACGGGCGATACAAGATCGCCGTGGACGGCAACACCATGCGACAGGCCGACTCCAACGGCGTCTTCAACGAAACGTGGACCCGCGTGGACTGAGTCGCGGGGCGCCTGCGGCAGCCGTTTCCATCGGCCCTGCTTTTGATAGGAGTGGCTGGGGCAGCAGGGAGCGCAGTGACCGGATGCCCCAGAACAAGTGATGCCCGATCGCTCTCGCGAGGGATCGCACGCCGTTCGTTCTGGGGCATCCGCTTCGCTCCTGCCCCAGCCACGCGAGTCGCAAACAGTGCGGGCGCCGAATGACCGACCCGGCGGCTACACTGCGACCCCGCCTCACCCCCGGCCCGCCCCCGATGATTCGCGACGCTGCTCCGCTGCCCACCGACGCCCGCTCCACGGAGGTGGACGGCGTCACGCTGCACCTCTCCCGGCCGGACGCCAGCGGGGGGACGTGGATCGGGCAGGACGAAGTGCTCAAGCAGATTCACGCCTGCTGGCTGGTCGTCGGCGAGGGGGATCGGCCGCTGTGTCCGCGGTTGGTCGGCACGCCGGGGATCGGCAAGACGACGCTCGCCATCGCCGCGGCCCAGCAGCGGAAACAGCCGCTGTATATTTATCAGTGCACCGCGGACACCCGTCCCGAAGACCTGCTGGTCACGCCGGTGCTGGCGGAGGGCGGGGGGATTAAATACCACGCCAGCCCGCTGGTCACCGCGATGCTGACCGGCGGCGTCTGCCTGCTGGACGAGGGGAACCGCATGAGCGAGAAGAGCTGGGCGAGCCTCGCCCCGCTGCTCGATCATCGCCGCTACGCGGAGAGCATCATCGCCGGCGTCACGCTGCACTCGCACGACGATTTTCGTTGCGCCGTCACGATGAACGCCGACGAGAGCACCTTCGAGATCCCCGATTATATTCTCTCCCGGCTCCAGCCGACCCTCACCATCGGTCACCCGGAGCGGGCGGATGAACTGGCGATCCTGAAATATCATCTGCCGTTCGCGGACGACGAGGTGCTGGACCTCACCGTGGAGTTCCTGCAGAAATCGCACGAGTTAAAGCTCGATTTCAGCACCCGCGACGGGCTGAACGTGCTGCGGTATGCGATGAAGCGGCTCGCCGCGGACCCGGAGCACCCGGTCGCCAAGGACGTGGCGTGGCGGGAGTCGCTGATCGCCTGTCTGGGCGAGGACGCCGCGGATCTGGACGACCTCGCCGGCAAGAAACGGCAAACGCTCGGCGGCGGAGCGGTGCCGATGGGTCTGGGCGATTTCTTTTTCGACCCCAGCGACCCGCTGCACCCCGATGCGGATGAGGACGACGAGGATGACGACGACTGACCCCCGCCGACGCTGTCAGGGCGCCGGGACCGGATCGAGCAGCCCCAGCCGCCATGGGATTTGGCCGTAGGGCCGGTCGCGGTATTCGGCGTCGTTGGCGCCTTGAAACAAGATACGGGTCGCGGTCGGATCGACTTCCAATCGCTGGTCGATCCCCGTGCGGATCAACTCGCCGTGGCTGTAGGAGGTCGCCCAGGAGTCCGCCTGATTGACCACGTTCCGCGGCGCGACCATCGGGCGCTGCGGCGAGTCCGCCACGCCGGTCCATTCGCCGTCGAGTCGGTCCGCGGTATACGCCTTGAAGTAGCGTCGCCCGCCGCCCTGCGCCTCGACGATCGTGAAGTACTTGTCGGTTCCTTTCAGCCGGTAGGTGTGGCTGGCCTCGAAGATGTCCGCCTTCAATGCGACGACGGGGCGGGACCACCCGCGATTCGGGAAATCTTTCAATGCGGTCTCCGCCCGCAGCATCCGGCCATTGAGGGTGGTGAAGAACAGGTGCGCCTTCGCCTCGTCGCAGATGACCCAGAAGTCCAGCCCCGCCTTCTCGCCCTCCGGCACGACGTACAGCGGTCGCGGCTTCGTCCAGCCCGCCGGGTCGTCGAGGCGATCGCAGACGGAATAGCACGGACCGTATTTTAATCCGCGAGACGAGTCGGCGGCCTGATAGATCAGATACCACTTCCTGTGCGGTGCGAAATAAAAGATCTGCGGCGCCCCGTGATAGTCCATCGTCAGATCGAGCACGGACCACTCCGCGCGATCGGCCTCCGCCCAATCGTCGAACGAGAGGTAGCCGATGCGGATGCGTCCGTCCCCCTCTTTGAACTTCCGCAGCGTGCAGAACAGATGCCAGCGACCGTCGTGACGGACGATGCTGGGATCCTTCACGGCCGCCCACGGATGCGCCGGCGAGGGCGGCAGCCGCTCGGGATCGACGGCCAGCAGGGGTTCGCTGACGCGCCATTGAAAATCGCCGGTGAGGAACGGACTCTCGGCCCCCGGCTCCCCGGCCCAAAGCGGCGCGCCGCCGAGCGTCAGGCCGAGTACGAGGCCGCAGCAGACCCTTCTCGCGAGAGAGGCGCCGCCCGGGTTGAGGTTCATCGAGGATCGTGGGAACGGAGGGGACGTTGGTTTATGAAAACGACCCGAACGCCGTGAGGCGTTCGGGTCGTCGGTTCTCAGCGGGGGCGCCGTGAGGGCGACTACATGATCGTCTCGTAGCCGTCCCGCGGGGTGCGGGCGGTCATCTCCTGGGCGCGCTCGTCGCCGACGATCTTCTGGGCCTTCGGATCCCAGTTCAATTCGCGACCCAGACGGATCGCGATGTTGGCGAGGTGACAGGTCGTGATCGCCCGGTGATGGCTGAACACGTCGCTGATCACTTCCGCCTCGCCGCGAACGGCCCGGAAGAAGTTCTCCATGTGGCCGGTCGGCTCCTGATCCTTATAGGCCTTCTTCAGGGCGTCCTCCGGCAGCGGGTCGTCCTTCAGGGCTTCGACGGGCGAACCGGTCAGGTCGCCGCGGGAAACGAAAATGCGACCCTCCGTGCCTTCGATCAGCAGACCGTTGCGGCCCTCGCTGTCGATGACGACCTCCACGCCGTCCGCGAAGTCGCACTTCACCTGGAACTTGCTGGCGCAGTTGTACTTGTCGTCCTCGACCGGCATGCCGTCCTCAGTCATGCCGGCGGGGTGGACGACCTTCTCCATCACCGGAACGATCTTGGTCGGCCCCTGGCCCTCGCCGTTCTGGTCGATGATCCACTGGGCGATGTCCACATGGTGGGCGCCCCAGTCGGTCATCTTGCCGCCGCTGTACTCGTACCACCACCGGAACTCGTAGTGGCAGTTGGTCTTCCGGCCCTCTTTGCGGAAGGGAACCTCCGGCGTCTGCCCGAGCCACTTCTCCCAGTTCAATTCGCTCGGCACGTCCACGGCCGGGATCGAATCGGAGGTCGGGGCGCCGTTGATGCCGCAGGTGACCTTCGTGATCTTGCCCAGGCGATTATCGCGGACGATGGCGAGCGCCTTGAGGAACTTCTGACCCATCTCGCTCCGCTGCTGCGTGCCGACCTGCACGGTGCGGCCGGTCTTCTTAACCGCTTCGCAGATGTCGATGCCCTCTTGAATGGTGAGGGTCAACGGCTTCTCGCAATACACGTCCTTGCCGGCCAGCACCGCTTCGATCAGCGGTTTGGCGTGCCAGTGATCCGGGGTGACGATCACGACGACGTTGATCTCCGGGTCGTCGATCACCTTGCGGTAGTCGTCCGTCAGCTCCGGCTCGTCGCCGGTGGCGTCTTTGATCTTCTTGGCGGCGGCCTCCAGGTGGCCGCGGTCGACGTCGCAGAGGATCTTGTTCGTGCCGTACTTCGAGGCCTGCATGCCGGGGCCGTTCCAACGGCTGCCGGTGCCGATATGGCCGATGACGATTTTCTTCTCGCCCTCCTCGTGGTGATCGCGGGCGCCGGCCAGCGAGGCGGTCCCGGCGACGGCGGCAGCGGCGCCGGCGGTCTTGAGGAAGACGCGGCGATCCGCGGGGGGGACGATCGGGGTGGTGG
>NZ_WTPX01000120.1 GCF_013036045.1 Alienimonas chondri | reverse complement strand
GGGCTGCTGTCGGCGGGGGGGACGACGTTCGGGATTCTGGCGAACATTCTGCCGGTTCTGCTGACCGTCGTGGGGTTCGCCGCGGCGGTGCATTTGCTGGCCCGGTTCGCGGAGGAGGGGGCGCTGTGCGGCGATCGCAAGATCGCAGCGAAGCGGGCGTTCATCGCGACGGCGCCGGCGGTCTGGCTGACGCTGGGCACGACCGCGATCGGTTTCGGCTCCCTGCTGGGCGCCAACAGCGACGCCGTCCGCGGCCTCGCTGTGCAGGCGGCGACGGGGCTGATCTGTTTGTCGTTCTCCACGCTGGCGGCGTTCGGGGCGCTGGCCGGGCGGTTCCGTCCGCCCCGGATTCTCAATGCCCGAACGGGATGGAACCCTGCCGTGCCGATCGGCGGGTGGGCCGCGCGTCACCCTGGGCCGATCCTGCTCCTCGGCGGGGCGGCGGCGATCGCCTGCGGCTTGGCCGCCGCGGGGTCCTCCCGGTTCCTCTGGCCGGAGCCGCTGGGCTGGCGGGGGCTGGCGGTCGATTCTCGCATGCTGGAGACCTACGACGAAGACCACCCCTCGGCTCAAAACGTGCGACGGGTGGAGCGGGATTTAGGCGGGGTGATCGCGGTCGAAGTTCTGCTGTTCGCTCCGCCGTCGGAGGAGGGCGACGCGGCGGCGGGCGAAACGGGCGGTCTGCTGGACCCGAGGGTGTACGCCGACGTGCTCAGCTTCGCCGCGAAGGCCCGCGGAATGCCCGGCGTCCTCGGCGTGCGGGGCTATCCAGATTTGTATCAGCGGGCGATCTCCGGCCTCCGTCGCGATCCCTCCGCCCGTGCCGACGCGCCGACCGGGGACGCAGCCGCCGACCAGTTGCGACAGGCCGGCGCTCTGCTGGAACGCGCGGCGCCGGGGTCGGTCGATCCGTTTCTGGCCGACGACGCCACGGCCGGCCGGGTGGTGGTGCGGGTCGCGGATATCGGAACCGCCGGCACGTTGAGACTCGCCGAGCGGCTCGAAGAGGCGCTCGCCGACCGCTTTCCGCAGGACGATCCCAGCCGCAACCCCCGGGGCGTGCACTGGCGATTGACCGGCGACGGCTACGTCAACGCGGCCGGCATGGATCAGTTTATCCGTGATTTTATGGGCGGCCTGGCCGTCGCCACGGCCGTGATCTTCGTGATCATCGGCCTGCTGTTCCGCAGCGTGCGAGCCGGGCTGATCTCGATGATCCCGAACCTCACCCCGCTGGTGCTGACGCTCGGTTATATGCGGCTGCGGGGACTCGACTTAAACGCCGGCAACGCAATCGTGTTCGCGGTCGGGCTGGGCGTGGCGGTGGACGATACGATTCATTTCCTCGCTCGATTTCGTGAGGAATTGAAACGCGACGGATCAAACCGCGACGACGGCGGATCGAACGCCGTGGCGGAGGCCGCGTCGCGCACCCTGGCCGCCAGCGGCCGGGCGATCGTGCTGACGACCGGACTGATCCTCGCCGGCGTGTCCGTGCTGCTCTGGAGCGACTTCGTCCCCACCCGCCGCTTCGCGGAACTCACCTGCGTGACCCTCGCCGCCGCCCTGATCGGCGACCTCGTGCTGCTGCCCGCGGCATTGGCGGCGTTTTGGAAGCGGAGTTGAAGGAGTCCGATTTCGCCCGACGGCGGCGTCGCAAGTCTACGGCTTTCAACATTCTTTAAATCGTTTCCACGCCGCGAACGATGCGAGCGAACAGAGAACGGGCGCCAGGACGAAGTTGTGGAAGTAAAATCCCGCGGATCGCACAGGCCTCTGCGGTTCCGGCGTATCGAAGTAGTCGAGCCAGTAGAACACGACCGCCGTCGCGCATGCGGCGCCGTACAGGGCGATGAATAAAAGCAGAACGATCCCGGCGCTTCGCTTGAACCGCGTGACGGCGTCGACGGAACGATCGTCTGCGGCTGCGGTCATTCTTCCTCCCCGCCGATCGGGGGATTCGGCTGGAAGACCGTGCGCCCCGCGGAAATCAGTCCGACGACGGACGTGAGGATCACCAGACAGAGGACGGCCAACAGCCCCCACATCCACGGCTCCTGGGCCGCCTCGTTCAACTTAAACCGACCGCGCGACCACGCCGCGGCCGCCGTATAGCCCAGCCAGAGGCACAGGCCCACGAGGGGCAGGCACATCAAGCCGAGGATCAGTCCGCGGATCCGCCGCAACACGCTGCCGCGCAGATCGCCGCAGGCGTCCGTGGGCGCCGGCCGCAAAGGTCCGCGTCGCAGGCGTTTGACGATCCCGATCAGGCTCAGAACCGGAACGGCGAATGAAAACGCCGCCACCGCGATCCAAAGCGGAACCATCCACCAGGCGTCCGCGGCCGACCAGGCCACCGCCCGGCGAACCTGCTCCCACACCAGCGCCCCGCACCAAACGACGAGCGCGGACAGACCGCAACCGAGCGCCCCGACGAACGTCATGCCGAACAGCATCGCGACGTGACCGAGCCAATCGAGCGCGGTCGGCCGGCGTTCCACGGACGGTTCGATCAGCGGCTCGGCGATCGCGGGCATCATCACGCCGCATTTTAACCGGTTACGACCGCTTCACCGCAACAGTCAATTGAGGGGGTGGCGGGTCGGTTCGCAGATGCATCAAGCGTCCCGGGCGCCTGATGCATCCGAGACGCTGCGTTCACGGGTTCGATGCTGATGCGCAGAGACTTCGTCGCCCGAACTCTTCTTCTCCACCCGCCGGTTCGCGGGACTGACCTGCGTGACCCTCGCCGCGGCCCTCATCGGCGACCTCATCCTGCTGCCGGAGGCAATGGCGGTGTTTCGGGAGCGGACGCCGTCAGTTTTGTTGAGGCCACAGTCGTCGATAAACCCGCCAGAACGCGATCGGCGGAACGGCGAATCCGAGGACGGAGAACGCTACGACAATCCAGAATAGAGGCGTTCCCGCTTCCCATCCCTGCGGCGCCTGTCCGCGAAAGTATTCCACCCACCAGAAGATCAGAATTGCAACGAACGCCAGCCCGGCCAAGCCGACCGCAGCCATTATCGCGGCGCTGACCGCGTTCTTGAATCTCGCGGCGGGAGACAGGTCTTGGCGGTCAGGGGCGCTGTCCATCGGAATCCGCGTGAAAGGCGAACGCTCCCTCGCATATCAATCCTCGTCCGTGCTCAGGACGCTGAGGAAGGCTTTTTGGGGGATCTCGACGCTGCCGAAGCTGCGCATCCGTTTCTTGCCCTCCTTCTGCTTTTGCAGGAGCTTCCGCTTGCGGCTGATATCGCCGCCGTAGCATTTCGCGGTGACGTTTTTGCGGAAGGCGCTGATCGTCTCCCGGGCGATGATGCGGCCGCCGATCGCGGCTTGAATCGGGATCTCGAACTGGTGCTTACTGATCTCTTTCTTCAGGCGTTTGCATAACTGCCGACCGCGGTTGTCGGCGTTGGACTTATGCACGATCGTGGCGAGGGCGTCGACTCGCTCGCCCTTGACCATGATGTCCATTTTGACGAGATCCGCGGCTTTGAAGCCGATCACCTCGTAGTCCATGGTGCCGTAGCCGCTGGTGACGGACTTCAGCTTGTCGTACATGTCGTAGACGATCTCCGCCAGCGGGAGTTCGTACGTCAACTGAGCGCGGTCGGGGCCGAGGTATTCCGTATTCTTATATTCGCCCCGACGGTCGGCGCAGAGCTGCATGATCGGCCCGATATGATCCTTTGACAGGATGAAGTTCACGCGGGCGATCGGTTCGCGGAACTCCTCGATGACGCCGGCGTCCGGCACGTCCTGCGGGTTGTCGATCTTATAAACGTCGCCGGACCGTTCCTCGATTTCATAGGTGACGTTCGGCGCGGTCTGGATCAGGTCGACGTCCTGCTCGCTTTCCAGGCGCTGTTGGACGATCTCCATATGGAGCATCCCCAGGAACCCGCAGCGAAAGCCGAAGCCCAGGGCGTCCGAGGTTTCCGGGGCGTAGGAGAAGCTGCTGTCGTTGAGGGCGAGCTTCTGCATCTCGTCCCGCAGCTTCTCGAAGTCCCGCCCGTCGATCGGATACATGCCGCAGAAGACCATCTGCTTGGGCTTCTGATAGCCCGGCAGCGCTTCGGCCGCGGGGCGGCCGGCGTGGGTCACGGTGTCGCCGATCGTCACCTGATCCAATTCTTTGATCCCGGTGAGGATATAACCCACCTGGCCCGGACCCAGCGATTTGCATTCCTTTCGCAGCGGGGCGAATTGGCCGATCTCGATTACGTCGTGATCGCTGCCGCCTCTCATGAAGCGGATCGTGTCGCCCTTTTTGACGGTGCCCTCCTTCAACCGGACGTAAGTGAACACGCCTTTATAGGAGTCGTATTTGCTGTCGAAGACCAGCGCCCGCAGCGGAGCGTCCGGGGCGCCCTGGGGGGCGGGGATGCGTTCGACGATCGCGGCGAGGCAATCCTCGATATTCAGGCCCTTTTTGGCGCTGACGCGGACGGCGCCGTACGGGTCCAGACCGAGAACCGTTTCCACCTCTTCCAGCACGTCGTCGATCCGCGTGACGGGCAGGTCGATTTTATTGACGACCGGGATGATCTCCAGATCCTGCTCGATCGCCGCGTAGGCGTTGGCGACGGTCTGGGCCTGCACGCCCTGGAAGGCGTCGACCAGCAGCAGCGCGCCCTCGCAGGCGGCGAGGCTGCGGGAGACTTCGTAGTGGAAGTCGACGTGCCCCGGCGTGTCGATCAGATTCAGTTCGTAGGTCTCGCCGTCGGTATGTTTGTAGCGGAGCGCCACGGTGCGGGCCTTCACGGTGATGCCGCGTTCCTTCTCGACGTCGAGGTCGTCGAGCAACTGCTCTTTGAACTCTCGCTCCGTGATGGCCCCGGTTTTCAGCAGAAGCTGATCGGCCAGGGTGCTCTTGCCGTGGTCGATATGGGCCACGATGGAGAAGTTGCGGATGAAACGCGGGTCCATCGGGCGGATGAGTTCGGTGCGAGAGGTCGGGATCGTTTCGGCGTGGGTCGCCGCGACGGCGAGGTTCCGAAACGGCGGGTCTCCGGGGCGGAGGGACTCCGAGCGGCGGAGCGCCGACGCTGGGGGGAAGGCGCCGGACGCGGCGGGGGACTGTATCGAGGGGGACCGGACCGGTCGAGACCCCCGTGACCGTCCGCCGGTCCGATCGAGGATCGTTCCGGCGCCGCCGGCGCTGTCGTCAGCGCTTTGATGAACCGAACACGGTTTCCGCCGCCGCGTGGATCCACGTGCGTGGCGAAGTCGCCGCGGGGCCATCCGCGGAGGAGTCGGAGATCGCCTGCGTCGCGGCACGGAACTGGCGCCGTCCCCGGCTTCTGGCGACGGTCCGCGGATCCCACGCCCGGGATCGCGAAACGGGGTCTTTCACGCTGAGAGCGTCCAGTTCCCCCAGCAGCTCGCCGGCGTCGGCGGGGCGGGTGCGGGGATCGTAGCGAACGCACCGCAACGCCAATTCGATCAGCTCGTGACGAGCCGCACAGTGATCGAGCCGGTCGATGGCCGTCGCGATATCGCCTTTGCGGGCTTTCTCGATGACCGCATCCGCCTCGGTCACGTCGCGCGCCTGCTCCCCGGTCAGGATCTCCACGAGGATCAATCCGAGACTGTAAACGTCCGCCGTCGGGCCGACCCGGCGTCGGCGAGCCTGCTCCGGCGCCATGTAGGGCAAGCTGCCGATCAAGGTCCGGGGCGCGGTCCGTCCGTCCAGCAACCGCGTCGCACCGAGAGGCCGGCTCTGGGGGGCGGGGGGGAGGACGAAGTCGGCGCTGTCGGCGAGAGCGGCGCTGCGGAGCATGAAGGTTTGGTCGGCCTCGGTAACCGAAGGCTCCGCCGATGTCTCGTCCATGATGACGGTGAAACCGACGTTGTCCGTTTCCGTTTGTGAAACCGCGGGAGCGTGCAATCGGCCGTCCGAGGTCTGCGTGAGCGTCCAGTCCTCCATCAGCGCATCGACGTCGAACGAATCCGCGATGAGACGCCCATGTTCGTCGCAGGGATCCGCGGGCAGACCGGACATACAGGCCATGCCGAAATCCAGCAGGAACACCCGGCGTCGGCCTTTCGCATCCGCGACCCGGACCATCATGTTCGACGGTTTGATGTCGCGATGAATCACTCCTCGGGCGTGCGCGCGGGCGACCGTCTGCACGATCTTGCGGAACATGCGCAGCCGGCCGTTGCCGGTCCCGAGGGCGTCGCAGCCGGCCCGCCCGAGGCGGCGCCGGGAGTCCAGCAGTCGCTCGAACGTCTCGCCCACGATCAGATCGGTGATGATGTGGGCGTCTTCATGCCGCGTGGGAGGACGATACTCATAGAACCGCGGGACCGCGGGATCGCCGAAGGCGTGCAGGATCGCCGCTTCCCGCGCAAACCGCGACAGCAACTGCGAGTCCGCCGCGGCGCCGGGCAGCAGCGCCTTCACCGCGACGATCCGCCCCCGCGAGGAACGCCCCTCGATGTGCACCTCGCGGAGATCGCGGGCCGCCCACACCGCCCCCATCCCCCCGCGGCCGAGCAAACCGCTATTGCCGTAGGACGGCTCGATCTTCAGGTGAGGCGGCAGCGCCGGCGGACGTTCCGCCAGTCGTGAGGATCGAATCGCGGCGTCGCGCTGGGCGCGGTCGTCCAACGTCTGATCGTGCGGGCAGATCGTGGTCGGGATGTGCGGAGCGATGAGGTATCGGACCTCCTCCTCCGTCGGCGCCGCTCCCGCCCCCGGCGTCAGGGAGCCGTCCCTCGCGGACCGGACCGTCAGCAAATGATCGAACCGTCCCAGATAGTCCTTCGCCTCGACGGCGACCCCGGCGATCCGACGGCGTTCGGCGTCGAGACCGATCAGGACGTGCAGCAATTCCAAACGATCCTGCCGCGGGGCGGCGCCTAGCGCCTCTTCGATGCCGCGGCCTTGGCCCGCGTCCCAAGTTTGTTCGAAGCGATCGGCCAGCCGCTCCAACCTCGCCCAACGACTCTTCCCAATCTCATCCGGTCCGTGCTTCGGCTTCGGCTTCGATCCGCTGGCCGACCTCAATGCAGCCTCTGCCGACTCCGGTCGTTTCGCCGAAGCGGGCCGATCGTGTGACGGGGAAGCGGACACGTCATCGGGGGGTTGGGAGAAGTCCATCGCCCGGTCCCCTCCATTGTCGCCGGGCAGGCATCAGTATGAACGGATGCCGACGTCCACGGGAGGGGAAACGAGCGGTTCCCGGCGAAGAATCCGTCTCCCGCGGCAGCGAAGCCTGAAAACGCACTGTTCGGTCCTCGGCAAAGACGCCAGCACTCCTGCCATCGTCGGTGGACTCTGTACCCAGTGAGAGCACAGGGCATGCGGGAGTCCGAACGGCTGACGACGCGCGGTCCTCGCGTCCTCGTACCGGCGGCGGGGCAGGGGAGGTTCACCCCGCTGCGACGCCGTCCCGGTCGAGAGTATCGGCGGCGGTCCAACCGCTCATCATCACCATCGGCATCCCGGGACCGGGATGGGCGCTGCCGCCGGCGAAGTACAGGCCGGGCACCCGCGTGCTGCGGTTCGCCGGCTTGAAGGCGCCGAGATAGGTGCCGTGGCTGGCCAGTCCGTAGATGGCGCCGTTCAGCACGTGATACCGATCATGGATGTCCTGCGGAGTGAGGTGATGCTCGACCTCGATGCGGTCTTCGATGTCCTCCATCCCCGCGGTGGACTTGAGCTTGTCGAGGATCGTCTGCCGGTAGGCCGGGAACATCGTCCGCCAATCCTGACCGGGCCGCAGGTACGGCGTGTGAACCAGCACGTACAATGCTTCGCCGCCCGACGGAGCGACCCCGGGTTCGGTGACCGCGGGGGCGCAAACGTAGGCCGTGGGGTCCGGCGCCGGCTCGCCCTTGCGGTAGATGAATTCGAATTCCTCGTGCGGATCGCGGCTGAACACGAAGTTGTGATGCAGCAGATGGTCGTATCGCTTCATGAGTCCCAGATAAAGCACGACGCCGCTGCACGCCGGCTCGCGGTCCTTTTTGAGGAACTTGTCGGCGGCCGGTCCGTCGAGCAGTTCCTGATGGGTGCGGACGGTATCCGAGTTGGACACCACCGCCGCAAAAGAGTGCGATTCGCCGTCCGCGGTCTTCAAGCCGGTCACGCGGCCGTTCTCTCGGGTGATCTCGGCGACGTGCGTGCCCGGCATATATTGCACGCCCAATTCCTTGCCCAGTTTGACGAGCGCCTCCGGCACCGCACGGGTGCCGCCCATCGGGTACCACACCCCGCCGGTGGTCTGCATATCCGCGATCCCGCAGAGCACGGCGGGACTCTGGTCCGGGGCGCTGCCGACGTATTGCGTATAGTGGTCGACCATCTGCGCGACTCGACCTTCCGGGACGTAGCTGCGCACGGTGTCGGCGACGTTTTTGCCCATCTTCAACGCCCGTAGATCGCCGAGCACCTGAAGGTCGAACATCCCGCCCAGCTTCATCGTGTCCAGGATGCCGCCGACGTTCTTATAGAAGAAGAACCGCTCCGAGACGCCGTTGAGCCGTTTCGCATATTCAAGGAATGCGGCGTAGCCTTTCGCGGTGTCCTCCGCTCCGGTGAACGAGTCGAGATTTGCTTTCATCGCCGCCTGATCGGCGGTCAGGTCCAGCACGCCGCCGCCGGCCTGCTCGTCGAAAAAGCAGCGCCATTGCGGGTCGAGCGGGACGATCTCGCAATAATCGGCGAGGTCTTTTCCGGCTTCGGAAAAGATCCTTTTGAGAACCATCGGCAGCGTCAGGATCGTCGGACCCATATCGAACCGATAGCCGCCGTCCTCGTACACCGCGGCCTTCCCGCCCAGCCACGGGTTCTTATCAAACAGGGTGACCTTGTATCCCCGGGCGCCGAGCGTCGCCGCGGCGGCAAGACCCCCTAATCCGCCGCCGATGACCGCGACGGGCGTGTCGGACTTCTTCCCCGACTGCGGCGGAGCGGGCGGAGCGGAGAGGACGGGGGCGATCATCGCGGGGCGGCAGGGTTGATGATGACGTGAGCGGGGGCGAGCCGTGATTATTCGGCGTCCGGGACGTTCGACGTCTCGGAGGGCGGAGCCGACGACCGTTTTCGACGGGCGAGGCAGGCTTTTCCGAACGCCCAGCCGTGCTTCAAACGATTGAGAAGTCCGTCTGCATGAGCGGCCCGCAGATAGGTTTTAAAGAACTCGTCGGCGTCCTCGACCGGCGGATCGAGGTGCGGGCGCCACGAACTGGTCTGTTCCAGCACCGCCTTCGGCCGGGTCATCTCCACCAGGCCCGCGGGGCCGCGGGTGACGCCGAAGCCGCTCTCGCCGCGACCGCCGAAGCTCACTCGCGGGTCGGCGGTCGGGATCAAAAAATCGTTGATGACCACGCAGCCGGCGTCCAATTTCTCCGCGAAACGCCGTGCCGCCGCCGGCGGGCCGAAGACCGTGGCGCCGAGGGCGTAGGGGCAACAATTATCGCGGGCGCGGGCTTCGTCTTCGCCGCCGACTTCGATCAATGAGAGCACCGGAGCGAAGACGTCGGCTTTCAGGATCTCCGCCTGGCCGGGCACGTCGGTCAGCACGATCGGCATTGCCCGGGGCGGGGCGGGGCGATGGTCGATGGTTCCGCACAAACGCTTGGCCCCGCGATTGAGCGCGTCCTCGATCAATTCCTCCGCCGTCGCGGCGGCGGCCCGGTCGCAGGCCACGGGGGCGACGGTCGTGATTCGCTCCTGCAAAGCCTCCCGCAGACGTTCGGAGAGGGACTGATGGACGAAGACCCGGCGGGCCGCGACGCAGGTCGCCGACCCATTCCAAGTGAGGCTGAGGGCGAGGCACCTGGCGGCTAAATCGACGTCGGCCCCCTCCAGTATGAACGCGGCGTCGCAGCCGGAAAGTTCCATGGCCGCCGGGGTGAGGCTGTCGGCGCAGTCCGCCAGCACCGCGCGCCCGGTTCGCGCGGAACCGGTCAAAACGACTTTATTAACCCCCGCGTTCACGGCCGCTTCGCCCGCTTCCGCTTCTTCCCCCAGCACAGCCAGCACGCCCGGGGGCAGGCCCGCTTCGAGCAATAGATCACGCACCGCGGCGGCTGCCGGACGACTGCCTCGGCCCGGTTTAATGAGGACGGAATTTCCCGCGACCAGCGCCTGAATCGCCTGCGTCCCGGTGAGAAACAGCGGATAATTCCACGTTCCCAGAATCAAGACGACGCCGTGCGGGTCGCGGCGGTCCGTCAGCTTGACCCCGTACAGCCAGGCGGGGCGGCCGCGGTTGCCGCGACGCTTCGGCTCCAGCAGATCCTCCGCATTGCGTTCGAGGAATCGACAGGCCTCGCACAGCGGCAAGACTTCGGCGGAGAGGGTTTCCGCCGCGTCCCGTCGCACCGGGGAGGTCACGGCCGCGGTGAGGCGATCCGGGTTCTCCGCCACGAGCCGGCGGAACCGGGCGATGACGTCCAGCCGATCCGACAACGGCGTCTGCGCCCACGCCGGCTGAGCCGTGCGGAGTTTTTGCACGGCATAGCGGGCCACCTGCGCGGCCGGCACGCCGACGCTGCGACCGCCGATGATCCGCGGCGCCCGGGCAGCAGCCCGGGAACTCAGAGCGTGCGAGACGGACGGAACCTCGGAGGCGGCGACGCTCAAGCGGACGCCCCGGCCGGGGCTTCGACGGGCAGCTTGACCGACGGAACCTCCGGCAAGCCGTAGTCCTGGGCGAGCAATCGGGACGAGATACGGGCCGACTCGTAGATCACCGGCAATCCACTGCCCGGGTGGGTGCCGCCGCCGACCAGATAGGTGCCGTCGAGATCTTCAAACCGATTTCTCGGACGAAAGTGCAACATCTGCGTGAGGTTGTGAGCGAGGTTGAACGTCGCGCCTTTATGAATCTCGTAACCCCCGTCCCAGTCCGCCGGGGTGATCTGCTTCTCGAAGCGGATGCGGTCGCGGAGGCGCTTCACGCCGAACTTCGATTCCACCTGATCGAGCACCCGTTCGCGGAATGCGGGGGCGTCGCGGGTCCAATCCACGTTGGGGGATTCGTGGGTGACGGGGGCCAGCACATATAACGTCGAACAGCCCGCGGGCGCCAGCGACGGGTCCGTGACGCAGGCGTTCTGGACGTAGACGCTGGGGTCGTCGGAGAGAACCCGGTCGGTCTCGATTTCGCGGAGATTCTTTTCGTAGTCTTCCGCGATATAGATCGTATGGTGCGGCAGCTCCTGCTCCACGCCCTCGATACCGAGATACAGCATATAGGTCGAACAGCTGAACTTCTTCTTGTCGATCTTGGCGTCCGTCCAGTTCTTCCGCAGCCGATCGGGAACGAGCCGCGTCATCGCTCGCCCGAAGTCGGCGTTGATGACCAACGCATCGCAGGGCAGCGTTTCTCCCCCGGCTCCGGCGCCGCCGTCGGTCTCCACGGCGACCGGCTTTTTGCCTTGGAATTGCAGGCCGGTGACCTCCGTATCAAGCCGCAACTCGACCCCCAGTTCGACCGCGATCTCCGCCATGCGTTCGCTGACGGCGGCGCAGCCGCCGGTGGGATGCCAGACGCCGTGCTCGTACTCCAGGAAGCTCAGGATGCTGAACAGCGACGGGCACCGGAACGGGCTCATTCCCAGATATTTGCTCTGAAAGCTGAACGCCACCCGCAACCGCGGATCGGAGAAGTGCCGCTTCAGTTCACCGTCGAGGCTCAGCCACGGCCGCACCAGCGGCAACATCTTAGCGAGCGTCGGCGTGGCGAGATCCTTCCAACTGCTGAACGGATTCTCGAGGATCGGGCGAAACTTGGCGAGTTTGGTGCGGTTTTCTTCGAGGAAGTCGGCGAAGCGGCCCGCGTCGGCGGGATTGATCGCGGCGATCTGCCGTTCCATCTCCGCGACGTTCGGCGTCGCGTCCAGTCGCCCGCCGGATCCGAACTCCAATCGGTACTGCGGATCGAGCCGCGTCATCGGCACCTCGGTCATCAAGTCCCGGCCGACGGCGGCGAAGATCTCGCCCAACACCCTGGGGTAGAGGAAGAACGTGGGGCCGGTATCGAATCGAAACTGTCCCCGGGTTCCATCGCCGAGGCCGGCTTCGGCTTCGATCGAACTGGTGCGGCCGCCGGGGCGATCGCGGCGTTCCAACAGCGTGACCCGGGCGCCGGCATGGGCCAACAGCATGGCGCTGGCCAAGCCTCCGGGGCCGGCGCCGACGATCACGACGTGCGGTCGCTTCTCGGCTGGGTGATTCCGACCGCCGTCGAGCGCGGGCCTTTGGGGGGGCGCGGTGCGGGCGGTTCGAAGCATGGAGGGGCGGGCGGGGCAAGCGGTGCGACCCAGTAGTATTGACGTTCCGCTGCATTCGACACCCGTGCCCGCATCGATATGCGTCGGTTCAGCGGCCCTGAAGGACAAATTCGCGGGTCAGCCCGATCTGCCGGCGGTCGGATTTACGGCGTCGGGGGGGTACAACGGAGGGGTGAAACTCGAAGGAAAGACCGCCGTTGTCACCGGGGCCGCCGTCCGATTGGGGCGGGCGATCGCTTTGGATCTGGCGGAGCAGGGGGCGAACGTCGTCGTCCACTACGGTTCGCACGCCGACGAGGCGGCCGCGGTCGTCCGCACGATTCAGGAGCGGATGGGCCGACATGCGATCGCGGTTCAAGCCGATCTCAGCGACCCGGTCCGCGGCGCCGCGATGCTGTTCGACGCGGTTCGCGAACAGTTCGGCGGGGCGGATGTGCTGGTGAACAACGCCGCGATCTACGAGCCCGGCGATTTCGGATCGATCTCGGAAGACCACTGGGACCGGCACCTCGGTCTGAATCTGAAGGCGCCGTTCTTCCTCGCCCAACGGTTCGCGGAGCAGTTCGGGCGACAGTCTGCGGACGGCCGGACCGGCTGCATCGTCAACATCCTCTGCCGTCGAGCGACGCGTCCGACGGCGGAGGATCTCCCATACACTGCCGCGAAAGCCGGTCTGGCGGCGCTGACGAAGGGGCTGGCGCTGCGATTGGCGCCGTCGATCCGGGTCAACGGCGTGGCCCCCGGGGAGATGCTTCCGCCGACCGGCCGGCACGACGACCCGGTCGCCTGGGCCGAGCAAACCAGCCGGCACATCCCGCTCCGCCGGGTGGGCGGGGCCGATCCGGTCGCGAGCGCCGTTCGCTACCTGTGCGAAGCCGACTTCGTCACCGGCGAAACGATCCACGTCACCGGCGGCGACCACCTTTAACTGTCCTACTGACAGGCGAACCCATGTCGACTCCCGACCGCGTGATCGTCCGCGATCTGCTCTGCCGCGGCATCCTCGGCATTCATCCGGAAGAACGTACGACGCCGCAGGCGGTCGTGGTCAGCCTCACGCTGGAGTGCGACACCCGCCCGGCGGCGGAATCCGAGTTCATCGCGGACGCGATCGATTACAGCGCGGTCGCGGACAAAGCGCGAGCACTGGTCGAAACGGGCCGGTTCCAATTGGTCGAGACGCTGTGCGACCGCCTCGCCGCGGCCTGCCTGGAAGATCCCCGGGTGGCGGCCTGCGAAGTGAGCGTCGAGAAGCCGGACGCCCTGGCAGACGCGGCCGGGGTCGGCGTGACGATTCGCCGGGAACGGTACGCCCCCGGCGCCTGACGCTCCGGCGACGTCGGCCCCGGAACGATCACTTCGCCAAGCGCACGCCGCTGAACTGCCAGCGGGCGTCCGCCGGGAAGAAGTTGCGGTAGGTGGCGCGAATATGGCTCGCTGTGGTGGCGCAGGAGCCGCCGCGCAACACCCATTGATCGCACATGAACTTGCCGTTGTATTCGCCCAGCGCGCCGGCCGGCGGAGCGTAGCCGGGATAGGCGATGTAAGGGCTGGCCGTCCATTCCCACACCCCGCCCGCCAGCCCGGCGACGCCGTCGGCCGCAGGAAGAGCGGAGGGATGGAACCGTCCCCCGTCCGCAAAATCGCCTTGGGACGGGGCGAATCCGCAGGCGGCCGCGGCGATCTCCCACTCGTGCTCGGTCGGCAGTCGCAGCCCCGGTTCGGACAACGCAGCCCAGCGGGCGAACGCGTCCGCTTCATAGTAATTCACGTGACAGACCGGCTCCGCCGGGTCGATCGGCGCCATCCCGGAGAGCGTGAAGGTCCGCCACGGGCCGTCCTTCGCGCGTTCCCAATACAACGGCGCCTGCCACTCCTCCCGCTGCACCGCGGCCCACCCCGCCGAGAGCCACAGTTCCGGCCGACGGTAACCGCCGTCCTCGATAAAGGCGGCCCACTCCCCACAGGTCACGGGGCGATCGGCGATTTGGTAGCCGTCCCGCCACACGCGATGCCGGGGCTGTTCGTTGTCGTAACAGAACGCCCCGGCGTCGCGTCCGATCTCATACAGTCCTTCCTCGATCGCCGTGAACGACCTCGAATCCACTTGCAGCCCCGCCTCTCCGGTCGTCGCGGCGGTCTCCTGAGGCTCCTGATACGCCGGCCGCAGAGGGTTGCGCCACAGCGTATATTTGATGTCCGTCAGCAACAGTTCTTGATGCTGCTGTTCGTGGTTCAAGCCGACTTCGATCAGGCGGGCCGTCTCGACGCTTTCGTTCTCCGCGAGCAGCTCCGCCATATGGCTGTCGACGTGCTCGCGATAGTCAAGCACCTCTTCCATCGACGGCCGGGTGAGCAGCCCGCGGGCCGCACGGGCGTGACGGGGGCCCAGGGCGTTATAATACGAGTTGAACAGGAAGCCGAACTTCGGATGAAAGACCTGATACTTCGACAGGTACGGCTTGAGCAGAAACGCCTCGAAGAACCAGGTGGTGTGAGCGAGATGCCACTTGGCGGGGCTGGCGTCCGGCATTGGCTGCACGACGCAGTCCTCCGGGCTGAGCGGTTTGACCAACCGTTCGGAAAACGCCCGCACGTCGGCGTACCGCTGGGCCAGGGCGGCCCCGGTCAACGGCGTCGGGGCGGGCGGGGTCGTCTCAACGC